>JANYAZ010000064.1 GCA_025361045.1 Geothrix sp.
ACGCCGATGCGGAGTTCGATGCCACCGAGGACGATGACAGCAGCGTCAACGTCGGCAGCCTCAAGCGGGGCAGCGAAGACGCGCCCGTGGTCAAGCTCGTCAACATGGTGCTCATCGACGCCATCAAGCGGGGCGCCTCCGACATCCACATCGAGCCCTACGAAAAGACCTACCGGATCCGCTTCCGCATCGACGGCATTCTCATGGAGGTCATGCGGCCCAACCTCAAGCTGAAGGACCCCCTGACCTCCCGCGTGAAGATCCTGGCCAAGCTCAACATCGCCGAGCGGCGCCTGCCCCAGGACGGTCGCATCAAGCTGCGCGTCAACATGCAGGGCAAGCAGAAGGTCATCGACTACCGCGTGAGCATCCTGCCGACGCTCTTCGGTGAAAAGATCGTGCTGCGGCTGCTGGACAGCGACAAGCTCATGCTCGACCTCACCAAGCTCGGCTTCGAGCCCGAAAGCCTGGTGGCCTGGGATCGCCAGATCTCCAAGCCCTACGGCATGGTGCTGGTGACAGGCCCCACAGGCTCCGGCAAGACCAACACCCTGTATTCCTCCATCGCCAAGCTGAATACCGTGGACACCAACATCATGACGGCCGAGGATCCGGTCGAGTTCAACTTCCCCGGCATCAACCAGGTGCAGATGAAGGAGCAGATCGGCCTCAACTTCGCGGCCGCGCTGCGCTCCTTCCTGCGGCAGGATCCCAACATCATCCTGGTGGGCGAGATCCGCGACTTCGAAACGGCCGAGATCGCCATCAAGGCCAGCCTCACGGGTCACCTGGTGCTGTCCACCCTGCATACCAACGATGCGCCGAGCACCATCAACCGCCTCATGAACATGGGCGTGGAACCCTTCCTGGTGGCCACCTCCGTGAACATCATCTGTGCCCAGCGCCTGGTCCGCCGCCTCTGCGCCACCTGCAAGACCGTGGACACCCACCACCAGCCCGAGGAGGCCCTCTACAAGGTCGGCTTCACGCCCGAAGAGGTCCAGCGCGGCATCACCTTCTACAAGCCCGTGGGCTGCGAGACCTGCAACAAGCGCGGCTACAAGGGGCGCGTGGGGCTCTACGAAGTGCTGGAGATGTCCGAGACCCTGAAGGACATGATCCTCACCGGCGCTTCCGCCATCGAGATCCGCGAACAGGGCCAGAAGGAGGGCATGATCACCCTCCGTCGCTCCGGCTGCCGCAAGGTGCTGGATGGCGTCACCACCATCGAAGAGATCATCCGAGAGACCGTGTTGTAGGCGCCGACCCACACTACAAAAGATCTTTGACAGGATTAACAGGATTGAAAGACAGGATTAACAGGATTCAAAAGAGGGAATGCTGTTGATGGCTCAGCGGGAAATTCAAGATGAACTCTCGGGGCGCGTGATTGGGGCGGCGATGCGGGTGCATTCGACGCTGGGGCCCGGGTTTACCGAATCGGTGTACCAGAATGCATTGGCCCTTGAAATGAGGCTGGACGGCATCCCGTTCGAGCGGGAAGTGAAACTCGAAGTCCGGTACCGCGGTGAGGTGGTCGGGCAGTACCGAGCAGATCTGCTGGTGGCAGGCATCCTGATCCTGGAACTCAAAGCCGTCCAGGCCATCCTCCCCGAGCATGAAGTCCAGGTCGTCAATTACCTTGCTGCCACAGGCCTGGAACAGGCCCTGCTGCTGAACTTCGGAACCAAGAGCCTCCAATTCAAAAAGAAATTCAGAACTGTCCGCCCTTCTTGAATCCTGTTAATCCTGCTTTCAATCCTGTTAATCCTGTCCCGGTTTTTCAATTTTCCGAGGTCCCCATGAGCGAAGTCGGCGCCAATTACGTTGCCCCCCTCCAGCAGCTCCTCAAGACCATGGTGGAGTACGGCGGCACGGACTTGCACATCACCACAGAGACGGCCCCTCAGATCCGCATCGACGGGCGCATGGTGCCCCTCAAGCTGCCCCCCTTGGACGCGTCCCAGACCCGCTGGCTTTGCTACGGGGTAATGACCGATCAGCAGAAGCACCGCCTGGAGGAGGACCTGGAGGTGGATTTCTCCTTCGGCCTGCAGGGCGTGGCCCGCTTCCGGGCCAATGTGTTCAACCAGCGGGGCGCCACCGCCGGCGTGTTCCGCACCATCCCCGAGAACATCCGCACCTTTGATCAGCTGGGTCTGCCGCCCGCCATCCAGGCCCTGTGTGACAAGCCCCGCGGTCTGGTGCTGGTGACCGGTGTGACCGGTTCCGGCAAGTCCACCACCCTGGCCGCCATGGTGGACAAGATCAACACCGAGGAACCCCTGCACATCCTCACCATCGAGGACCCGGTGGAATACGTCCACAAGCACAAGCGGTGCCTGGTGAACCAGCGCGAGATCCACGCCGACACCCACAGCTTCAAGAAGGCCCTGCGGTCCGCCCTGCGCCAGGATCCCGACGTGGTGCTGGTGGGCGAAATGCGCGACCTCGAAACCATCGAATCGGCACTGACCATCGCCGAGACGGGTCACCTCACCTTCGGCACCCTGCACACCAGCAGCACCGTGCAGACCATCAACCGCATCATCGACGTGTTCCCCAGCCACCAGCAGCCCCAGATCCGGGCCCAGCTGTCCCTGGTGCTGGAAGGCATCATCTGCCAGAGCCTCATCCCCAAGTCCAGTGGCAAGGGCCGGGCCCTGGCGCTGGAGATCATGA
>JANYAZ010000077.1 GCA_025361045.1 Geothrix sp.
CACCAACTACGCCGGCCACAAGGAGGTGGGCGCCTTCCTCAAGACCATCCTCTCCAAGGGGGCCACCGAGGACTGGCGCAAGGTGCTGAAGGACGCCACGGGCGAGGACCTCTCCACGCGGGCCATGATGGACTATTTCAAACCCCTGATGGCCTGGCTGGAGCAGCAGAACAAGGGCCGCCAGATCGGCTGGGACTGAAGATGGAAGAACCGATCCACCAGGCCCGGGTCATCAAGGCCCTCACCAGGGACCGGCACATCCGCCTGTCGTCACTGAACGCCACCCCGCTGTGGGACGGCGTCCGTAGGGGTCACCCGCACCTGGACCCCGAAGCCTGCGCCTGCCTCACGGAGCTGCTGTCGGCCACAGCCCTGCTGCAGGGCCGCACGGTCTTCGAGGAGCGGCTCCAGCTGCTGATCAAGGGCGCGGGGCGGGCCAAGGCCGTGGTGGCGGATTGCTGGCCCGATGGCACCATTCGCGGTGTGCTGGACCTGGGCAACCCCGAGGCTCAGGACTGGGTTGCGGCCCCGGGTGTTCTGCAGGTGATGCGTTCGAATCCCGCAGGTCAGCCCTACATCGGGAACCTGGAGTTGGTGGCAGGTGGCATCCAGGTGCAGGTGGAACACTACCTCCAGAGCTCGGAGCAGGTCCAGGCAAGCCTCACCCTTTGGTGTGATCCCGGCACCGGTGAGGCCGGTGGCCTGCTGGTGGAGTTGTTGCCCAACTGCCCACCCGCGCGCCTGGCCCGGCTGGTCCAGGCCATCGAAGGCCTCGAGGTGGTGCCCTACTGGGAACGCACCGCGGAATTCCTGGCGACCTGGGTGTCCCAGGGTGAAGGCACCGAGGAACTGGCCTCCGTGGACCTCACCTACCGCTGCCGTTGCACCCGGGAAGCCCTGCTCGAAACCTTGCGCCGCTTTCCGGCGGCGCAGAAGGCAGACCTCTTCAAGGATGAGGGACCCCTGGAAGTCCGCTGCGATTACTGCGGGGCGATGTACCCGATCACCCGGGTGGACCTGCTGGCGGGGAACGCCTGATGGCCGCGCGCCTGGTGATTGCCGAGCGGGGACGCCCCCTGGGTTCGCCCTTCTCCGTGTGGTTGAACTTCCGGCTGGTGCCCTTCTTGGGGGCTGGCCTGTCCAAGCTGTGGTCCTACACCTTGCGGGTGCGCCGGGAGGGCTTCGCGGCCGTCGAGGATGTGGTGGCCCGGGACGAGCGGTTCATCCTCAGCTTCTGGCATCGACGCCTCTTCATGATGCCCCTGGCCTATCCCTTCCAGCGGAAGGGTTGCGGCGTGGCCATCCTGTCCAGCGACAGCAAGGATGGAGAGCGCAGCGCCGCCACCTGGCGCTGGTTCGGCATCCATGCCGTGCGCGGCACCGCCAGCGACGACGGGGCCAAGGCCCTGGTGCGCATGATCCAGGCCGTGAAGCAGGGCTGGGATTTCGGCATTACGCCCGACGGTCCCCGGGGACCGCTCATGGAACTGAAGCCCGGCACCATCGCCCTGGCCCGCAAGACCGGCGCCTGGATCATCCCCGTGACCCTGGCCTTCGACCACCAGTTCGAACTGAAGACCTGGGATCGCATGGTGATCCCGTTCCCTTTTTCCACCTGCATCATCAAGTACGGCGCACCATACAAGGTTCTGCCAAAGGCGGAGGATGGCGCTGAAGGCTTGCGCCTTCAGCGTGAGATGGATGAGCTCGAAACCTGGGCTGAGGAGGTCTCCCGTGGCTGAACTGGCCGTGGTCTCCCTCTCCGGCGGCATGGACTCCTGCGTCACCGCCGCCATGGCGAAGGCCGAGGGCTACGAGCTGGCCCTCCTGCACGCGGACTACGGCCAGCGCACCCAGGCCCGCGAAAAGCAGGCTTTTCGCGATATCGCGGACTTCTACGAAGTCCGCGCCTCCCGGCGGCTCATCATCGGCTTCGACACACTCAAGGCCATCGGCGGCTCCGCGCTCACGGACTCCTCCATCGCCCTGCCCGAGGGCGATCCTGAGCGTGCGGGCGTGCCCGTGAGCTACGTGCCCTTTCGCAATGCGCACCTGCTGGCCACCTGCGTGAGCTGGGCCGAGGTGCTGGGTGCCACGGCCATCTTCGTGGGCTTCGTGGAGGAGGACAGCAGCGGCTATCCCGACTGCCGGGAGGTCTTCCTCCGCAGCTTCGAACAGACCGCCAACCTGGGCACCAGGCCTGAAACCAAGCTGGCCTTCCACGCGCCGCTCATCCACCTGCGCAAATCCGAGATCGTGAAGAAGGGCCAGGAACTTGGGGCACCGCTGCACCTCAGCTGGTCCTGCTACCAGAGCGAGGCCGAGGCCTGTGGCCACTGCGACTCCTGCCACCTGCGCCTGCGGGGTTTCCTGGAAGCGGGCCTCCCCGACCCCATCCCCTACGCCCATATTCCGCCTGGTCTTGCCCCACGCTAGCCCATGCACTGTCTTGCCACCGAGCTGCCCATGTCTTCTCCTGAATCCTCCCCGGTCAAGCCTCTGGCCTTTGTGGCTGAATCACGCTTCGGGGTCTGGTTCCTGTCCACCGAGGTCTGGCGGATCCACGTCCTAGGCGTGGCCCTGGACAGCCTCCAGGTCCTGGCGCCGGACCTGCCCACCGGCGGCACCATCCTGGACATCGGCACGGGCCTGGGCCACTCCCTGGGCGCCCTGGCGGCGCGGTTCCAGCCGGAGCGCATCCACGCCCTGGATCCCGACCCGGCCTTTCCCGCCAAGGCCGGGGCCAGCCTCGCCGCCTGTCCCGTCCCGGTGACGGTGCACCGCGTCCACGCCGAGGCCATGGATCTGCCGGACGCCTCCGTGGACATGGTCTTCTGCCACCAGTCCCTGCACCACATCCTGGGCCAGGAGCAGGCCCTGGCGGAGATGTTCCGGGTGTTGAAACCAGGTGGCCACTTGCTGCTGGCGGAATCCACCCGCCGCTACATCCGCAACTGGATCATTCGCCTCCTCTTCCGTCATCCGATGCACGTGCAGCGCACCGCGCCTCAGTATCTAGACATGCTCCGGGTGGTGGGCTTCGACGTGCGGCCCGACCGCGTCCACACGCCCTACCTCTGGTGGAGCCGCTGGGATCTGGGCGCCCTCGAGTGGTTCGGGATGACGGTACCCACGGAGCGGGAGGAGACCCTGCTCAACGTGGTGGTCCGCAAGCCCTGAGGGGGTACCCTGGGATCAGGACCGGATCGTCCCGCCCCCAATTCAGGATTCACCATGCCCAGCAAGAAGACGCCCAAGGCCTCCCTGCCCAACCCCCTGCCGACGTTCGTGGTGACGCGGCCCACGGGCCAGCTCGACACCTTCGAAAGCCCGCGGCCCGGGCGGCCCTTCACCATCACTTTCGAAACGGAGGAGTTCACCTGCCTCTGCCCCCTCACCGGGCAGCCGGACTTCGCCAAGCTGCGCATCCTCTACCAGCCCGAACAGCTCTGCGTGGAATCCAAGTCGCTCAAGCTCTACCTCTGGAGCTTCCGCGATCAGGGCGTGTTTCATGAAGCCGTCACCAACCAGATCCTCG
>JANYAZ010000086.1 GCA_025361045.1 Geothrix sp.
ACTGCCCCCCACTGCATCGAGCGATTGTCCCAGGCCCTCGGAACCATTCCCTATGAATTGACCTGTGCCCTCCATCGCCGGATCACCCGGCGTTATTTCCCTTAATTCACAGGTGATCCGCACTACCATGAGGGACCCACCTTCGGCCCTCCATGAACCTGCTGGTGATTTCCCGACATGATGACCTCGTTGAGCGCCTGCGCATGGCGTTCGAGGGCGCTGGTCATCGCATCATTCAGGCAGGCGATCCCCTGGAGGCCCTGGCGCAAGACGCCTGGGGGGAAGCCCAGGTGCTGCTCGTCGACTCGGGGGGCGACCCCATGGACGGCTATCGGCTCTGCCGACTCCTCCGTGGTGAGGCCCGGGTCCTGTTCCGCAACCTCCCGATCTTCCTGATTCTCGATCACGCCCCGACGGAGCAGGACCAGAGGACCCTGCAGGAAGCCCAGGGAGATGGGTTCATTGCCGCAGGCCACACCATCCAGCAACTGCTCAACCACCTTGGTCCGGTACTCGCAGGCAGCAGTGCCTCGCGCGAGGAAGGTCAGCGCCTTCCCATCCTGGCGGTGGGGCTCCACGCGGGGCTCGCCCAGAAGGCCAGGGAGATGCTCCACCACTACGCCATGGAGGTGCACTCCCCCCCCACCCGGAATGCGGTGGAGGCACAACGGGCGTTGAAGGCACCTGTCCTGCTGCTGGGCCTCTCCGCCGGTGGCGTGGAAGGTGCTCTGGTCATGCTGTCCCATCTGCGGGAGCAAGGCCGCCTGCCCTATACGATCCTGGTCGGACAAGTGAAGCACGAAGCGGATCAGCGGCGGTTGCTCCTGGCCGGCATCTCCGATTGGGTGCAGCTTCCGCTTTCAGCGCCCAGGGTGCTCCATGCCTGCAAACGCGCCATCGAATGGATGCATGCCCGCCGCATCCAGACCGAGTACGAATCGGCCATCCATGATCTGCGGGAACGCCGAAGCATGCTGGAAATCGAGGCCGCTGCCCTGCGCAATGAAGTCCTGACCGATCCGCTGACGGAGTTGCTGAACCGCCGGGCCTTCGACCAGAACTTGGACCATGCGGTGCGGCAATGGGAAAGACACCGGCGCGCCTTCGTCCTTGTGCTTGGCGATGTGGACCACTTCAAGCTGATCAATGACCGTTTCGGTCATCCCGCCGGGGACGAGGTCCTTCGGCAGATGGCCGCACGCATTCGTTCGGCTCTGCGTAAATCCGATCTCGCGTTCCGCATCGGCGGTGAGGAATTCGCCGTACTGCTGACCGAGACCAGCCTCAAGGCCGGGGCCGAGGTGGCGAACAAGCTGCGACGGCGCATCGATGAAGATCCGATCGTTCTCCCTGCGGGCCAGACCATTTTCCCCACCATGAGTTTCGGTGTGGGAGGGCCCGGCGCACCCACGCTCAGTGCCCTGATGGACCAGGTAGATAAGGCGCTTTATCAGGCCAAGAGCCTGGGTCGGAACCGCGTCGTGGTCTCCAACGAGGGTGAGTACCCGCCCCGCGCCGTCAGTGCCGGAAACTGAACAGGTCTCCCAGGCCCCGCAGCGTCAAAGTGAGATCCACCCGGTCTTCCCGTCCTCCCGACACCAGGGCCGTATTCAGGGCCACATGGCTGTACTTCAGCACATAGGCCACGCAGGGCTGAACGTAGGCCAAGGCCACCTGGCTGGAGGCGAATCCATGGATCCGGAAATCATAGTTGGCGCTGAACTCCAGTCGAACCCGGTCATCCCAAAGGCGCTGCACCCCCCCGAACTGAAGGCCCTTCTGCCGGACCAGGAACTGGTTGATGCCCGTGGAGAAGTAGGCCAGGTTGAATCGGCCACCATCTCGCGCCTTCACATCCACACTGAGTGCATTGTCGGATCCCCCTGCCCCGATGTCGGAAGAACGGCGCAGGCTGATGCGCCAGCGGTCGTCAGGCTCCACATCCAGGTCCGTATCCAGGGAGGACCAGCCCTTCTTGTAACGCCCATCCGTGAGAATGATCGGCGTCGCGTGGTACCGGGTGGCCACCCTCAGGCGGGCGAGGTCCGCAAACCCGCCCCCAGAGGCTGAACGGCCGAGAATGTGCTGTTTGAGGCCGACCTCGAAACTCCGCTCACCGGAAGCGCTGTCATTCACCCCGGGGAAGGAATCCACCGCATCGAATCGGGGAAGGGCGCCAGCTTCGCCGGATTTGCTGGTCTCGGTGTACCCGAAATAGGGTTCCGCCACATGTTTGAGTTCGCCCTTGTAGCCCAGGAAGGAGACCGCCTTGAAACTCTTGCCCACCTGCGGTCCAGATAAGCGCAGATGACTGGAGAGCAGGAGCCGTGTCGCGGGAACACCGTCCACTTGGAAGGGGCTGGTGGCAGGATCCACCACGGTCCCGTTGGCCCCTCCGGCCGGATCGAAGACGGCGGAGAACAGGGTGGAACTGTAGTGGGTGGCACGCCCCATGAGTTCGAAATCCGCCCTGAACGGCCCCCACTGCCCCAGGCGACCGTGGATCCGGGTGTTGGCGTCCTGGCGGTCCCAGGCGTAGCTC
>JANYAZ010000104.1 GCA_025361045.1 Geothrix sp.
TTGGAGGCGGCCACGAGGGCAGAGGTCTGCCGAGCCACCTCGTCGATGAGCTCCCGGTTGCGTTGTTCCAGTTGAGCCTGCCGGACCTTCACCAGGATGACCACCAGGCCGGCCAAGGCAAGGACCCCCAGAATGCGCACCCACCAGCGCTCCCACCAGGCCGGACGAACCCTGAACTGGAACCTGGTCACAGGTCCCAGAACCCCTTGGCGGGTCTTACCTCGCAGGGCGAGCACATGGGGACCTGCCGGCAGCGCGGCATATCGCAGGTAGGGCGTATCCAGCCGGGACCAGTCGGCATCCACGCCGGACAATTTCGCCTCATAGACCAGGGCATCCTGGATCTGGTAATTGGGGACCATGAACTGCACTTCGAGTTCGTTGCGTTCCCTGGGAAGTTCCGGATCAGGGTCAAGCAGGTCCAGATCCCGGGAGGCCACCCGGACGGAGAGCAGCAAAGGCGGTCGCAATTCCTGCGTGGATGCAATGGGGGTGGGGTCATGGCTCATCAGACCAGACGGCGTACCAATCCAGACGCGCCCGGGTTCCACCAACAAGGCGCCCTGGTCGCATTCCGGGTGGATGATGCGATCTTCCGAGCCAAGGAGACGCAGTCTGTTCGGATCCTTGTCGTCCACGTAACCGAGTCCAAGCCCCGTGCCGACCCAGATCCGACCGTCATCGCCCACACCGAGGCTGTAGACGACCAGGTTCTTCAGGTTGGCCGCAAAGTCGAGGAGCCCGGTTCGGACCAGCGTGTTGCCCTGCACCTTGTGGAGCGTAAGGGCGGGGCGGGTCTTGTAGCCGATGACCACTTGGCCGTCTGGTCCCACAGCAGCCACATAGGGCAGTTCCTGAAGCACGTCCGGAATGCTGTGCCAGGCGCCATGGCTATAGAGGGAGGCCGACTGGTCGTACAACACCAGGACTTCTCCCCCTGGCAAGGCCATGATGCTTCGCAGTTCGCTGGGAGGCGCCCCCTCCAAGGGCACCGGCTCCCACGACCAGCCCTGGTCAGTCTGCCTGCCCCGGACCATGCTGCCATCCTCGTTGGCCACCCACGGGCGGCCTTCCATATCGACGGTTAGCCCAGCGGTGATCCGGGCGAATGGAAGGGCTTCGATTCGGTAAGATCTGGAGACAAAAGTCTTAATGTCGATCTGGTGAATGGTCCCACCGGGGCTTCCTGTCGCCCATACCGTGTCGCCTTTTCCTGGGGAAATGTTCAAGAATCGGCCCGGTAGCACGCGCTTGAACCGCTGACCCTGCTCGACCCACAGCCCCGAATCCATGCCCACCCAGAGTTGATTCCGGTGGTCCCGGACCATTTGCCAGGTGGTTTCGCGGGGAAGCCCGTCCGGGGGCTGGTAGGTGTACCAGCGAGTGTGACCCAGAACGCGCAAGATCCCCTTGTCCGTGCGGAACCAGAGACCTCCCTCCTGGTCCACCATGCCGCCCCGGGCGTCATCCTGGGCATGGCCGAACTGTGAACGGTGATCGCCCCGCACCCGCCATAGCCCATCGGTACTGTCCACCCAGACCCAGCCTTGCGCATCCCGGCTGAGCTTCGAGATGTGGCTGTACCCGCCAGGCATCCGGACACCGATCCACATGCGGGGGCCTTCGGCCGGCAGTCGCCATAGGGAACTGCTGGTGCGCACCCAGAGATCCTTGACGCCATCCACGGCAATGTCGCGAAGGATCTCGCCCGGGGCGAACCTGGGCGAAGTCACGCGGACCCACCCGTTCTGCTGCCAGTGCCAGATGGTGCGGGAGGTGGTGGCCCAGGCGCCTGTCAGGGAGGGGTCGGCGAACAGATGGGACGGTGGTTCTTGACCTGGCCAGGGGGTCGGGATGATGAACCCACCGGGTGCCTGCTCCACCCGGATGCCATTGGCGGTGAGAATCCAGAGATGGCCTTCGCTGTCCCTGGCGACTTCCTTGACGGAACCGCGAGGAATGCCATCGGCCTCCCCGAAAATCCGTGATCGGCCATGGTCGATCCTGGCCAGTCCGCCGTCCGTGGCGACCCAAAGGGCTCCGTCCCGGTCTACGAAGAGGCTCAGTACGAACCCCGAAGGCAGGGGGCCGGAGAAAGCGGAGAAGCGACTTCCGTCGAAGAAGCTGAGCCCACCCTCGGTGCCAACCCACAGGCGACCCTCATGGTCCTGGACCATGGCGGAGACCACTTCGCTACCCAGTCCTTGCTCGGTGCCATACCGGCGGACGGGGAAATTGCCGACCACCTGGGCCTGCAGGGGGAGGATCAGGACGAGGCAAAGGAGCCTCAGGACACGGGACAGGTTCAGCAACATCTTGCCGACCATATCGGCCAACGGGGCCAACCCCTTCAATTTCTGGGCATTCGGGATGGTTGAGCGGCTTCCTACCGAGCCAGCCGTCCCGCGATGCGCTCCCGCAGGATGTCTGGCACCAGTTCGGAGAGGTTGCCGCCCATGGTGCCGATCTCGCGGACGAGGCGGCTGCTGACGGCGCTGTACTTCTCCTTGGGCATGAGGAACACGGTTTCCAGTTCCGGGGCCAACTTGCGGTTCATGAGCGCCATCTGGAACTCGTACTCAAAATCGCTGAAGGCCCGAACCCCCCGGACGATGAACTGGGCGCCCTGGGACTTGGCGAAATCCACCAGGAGGCCATGAAAGCTGGTGATGACGATGCCCGGCCGGTCGCCGACCAGTTCCTGCAGCATGGCGACCCGTTCCTCTACATTGAAAGCGGGCGTCTTGGCGGGATTGTGCAGCACCGCCACCACGAGGTGATCGACCAGTTTTTCTGCCCTCTGGATGATGTCCCAGTGACCCAGGGTCACGGGATCAAAAGAGCCTGGATAAATGGCCGTCCGCACAGGTGCTCCGGGGATTGGCCTTAGCCTAGCGCATCGGGCCCGCTCTGGGTGTCACAGTGTGAAGGGTTGGGAGTACAGTGGACGCATGAGAACGAAGCAGGAGCGAAGTTCCACTTTGGCGACCATTCGCCGCAGGCGAATAGGACCGGCTGCGAAGCAGATGGCCCCGAAGGGGCGAGCGCCAAGTGCGCGAGTCAAGCCGAAGCCCCGAGGGCACGGCACGGGAGATGCCGCGTGAGCGAGACACTGAGCGTTGGGCTACTCTTCGGCGGGGAGTCCCCAGAGCACGAAGTCTCCATCGTCACGGCTCGGGCCATCGCGGAGCACCTGGACCCCACTCGTTTCTCCGTCCGCCCCATGGGCATTGCGCGAAACGGTGTGTGGGTGGTGACCGGTGATCCCTTTGCCAGGCTGGCTGCCGGCGAGCGGCCGCCTCGGAGCGACCATCCCTTCCTGCCCCTGGAAAAAGGAGCCGAGGCGACATCCCTGCCGGATGTCTTCTTCAATGCCCTGCACGGAGCCGGCGGGGAGGATGGTCAGATCCAGGGATTTCTGGAACTGCTGCACCGCCCCTACACGGGCGCTGGCCTGCTGGCCATGGCGGCAGGGATGGACAAGTGGATCACCAAGCGCCTCTGGGAGTCGGAAGGACTGCCCGTGGTGCCCTATGTGGGGCTGACCGAGGAGCGTTGGCAGCGCGAACAGCCCCTCTGCCTCGTGGAATGCGGGAAATTGGGGCTCCCCCTGTTCGTCAAGCCCGCCAACCTGGGCAGCAGCATTGGGGTGGAGAAAGTCAAGCGCGCCGAGGATCTGACCGCGGCCCTGGACCGGGCTTTCACGTTCGACCGCCGAGTCCTGGTGGAGCAGGGGTTGGATGTCCGGGAAATCGAAGTGGCGGTGCTGGGTGGGGACGAACCCTTGGTGTCCAAGCCAGGCGAAGTGATCGTGGCCGACGAGTTCTACACCTTCGAAGACAAGTACCTGCACGGGAGGAGCCGCACGGAGATCCCGGCCCAGATCCCCGAGGAACTGGCCGACCTGGTCCGCAAGCTGGCAGCCCGGGCCTTCGCCGCTTCCGACGGCTATGGCATGGCCAGGGTGGACTTCTTCCTCGAGCGGTTGACGGGACGCGTGTTTCTCAATGAGTTGAACTTCATCCCGGGCTTCACGAGCATCTCCATGTATCCCAAGATGATGGCAGCCAGCGACGTGCCCTATGCCGAGCTGCTGACGAGGCTCATCCACCTGGCCATGGCGCGTTACGCCCAAATGGCGGCCAAGCAGAAGGGCTTCCAGTCCGGTAGCGATTGGTTCCAGGGACCTAAGAGCTCCTGATAAAATTCCGTCAAGTCCGGCCCGGGATCTGCCGATAGAGGTCGCATGGACGTGGTCGGTATCGCACTCTCGGGTCTTCGCGCTTCCAGCGCGGGGCTCGCTGTGCAGGCCAACAACGTGGCCAACCAGCAGTCGGACGGATTCAAGGCCAAGCGCGTCGACCTGGTGGCTGAAGCCTCGGGGGGGGTGCGGGTGTCGGGCGTCTCTGAAGACCCCTCACCCGCCGGCCCGGGCACTTCGAACGTCGATCTCGCCACAGAAACCGTGCAGGGCATGGGTTTTGACCTGATGTACAAGGCCAACCTCAAGGTCCTGAAAACAGCCGATGAGCTGACGAAGGCCACCCTGGACCTGAAGGCGTAGCCTTCAAGGTCTGGCCGATAGCCGGCGGCCCCTGGGCCGTTTCCTCGTACACTGTCCCCATGCACGCTCGCACCTGGCTCTCGGTCCTGTCGCTTCCCTTGGTGGCGGCCTTTACGTGGCCGGTGGTGCAGCAGGGCAATCCACCGAAACCCCAGCCGAAAGCGGGCGCGAAGCCTGCGCCGCAAGACCCCTTGGCGGGCCTCTCTGACATTCAGGATGTGCTCTCCCTGGTGCAGCAGAACTATGTGGATCCTCCCGACATGGAAAAGGTGGTTTCGGGCGGCGTCCAGGCGGTGCTGGAGCGCTCCCATCCCCTGAACGCCTATCTGACTGCTGAGGAAGTGCGCCTGCCTGATCCGGGGCCCGCGGAAGTTGGAATGGTGGTGGTGAAGCGAGGCAGCATCTATGCCTCAGTGGTGGCGGTGACTCCCGGCGGGCCCGCTGCCAAGGCCGGCATCCAGGCCGGTGACGTGATCCGCAAGGTGGATGGTGACTCCGTGGGTCGCCTCAGTGCCTGGGCCCTGGAACGCAAGCTGCGTGGGCTTGAGGGTTCTTCGCTGGATCTCTATCGCTACAACGCCACCGGTGACCTCACCAAGACCACCGTCAAGCGGCAGCGGCTCACACCTGTCGCCGTGACGCTCAAACAGGGCCAGGGCTCCCTGCTCATCACCCTCCCGGACCTGGGGTTGGGGCGGGCGGATGAGATCAAGAAGATCCTAGCCTCCGTGGATCACAGCCAGACCCTGGTGGTGGATCTACGGCAATGCCAGAAGGGTTCCATGGACGAGGCTGCTGCGGTGGCGGGTCTACTGGGTGTGAAAGGCACGGTTGCAACCCTGCAAGAGGCCGGTAAGCCCGAGCGCAGCCTCGCGGCAGTCGGCACCGGCACACCCTTTGCTCGGCTGGCCTTGCTGGTGGGGCGGTCGACGGTCGGGGCACCGGAGGTGCTGGCTTCCTGCCTGAAGAAAGGTGGCCACCGGGCCTTCGGGGAGCGCACGCCTGGCCTGGGTGTGGAACGCGCGCGCTTTGCCCTCAAACAGGGGGGTGCCGTGGAGCTGGTGTCCAAACGTTGGGTGGGTCTCGGTGGTGAAAAACTCGACCGTCAAGGCGTGACGCCGGACCAGGTCCTGCGGCTGGCCGAAACAGAGGATGCCCTGGCCAAAGTCATGACGGCGCTCCAGGTACCCGTCCCCGCGGCGCCGGTCCCTGTGAAGGCCGCTTAGCTTGGCCCGAGGTAAGGGAAGGCGCACTTCCACCTTGGCCCTGGTGGGCTGGGCTGTCCTCATGCTGATCCTGGGTCTGGGCGCGGGGCTGTTGCTGGGACAGCAGGGCTGCAACCGACGGGAAACCCCTGCCAAACGCGAAGCCCCCAAACCCGAACCCAAGAAGCCGGAAAAGAAGCCGGTCGAGCCTAAGACGAAGCCCGCAACGGAGTCGGCCAACTCCCAAAGCCACCAGCCGGAGCGCGCCCTGCCGCGCATGGCCCTGGTGATCGATGACCTTGGCTACATGCAGCCGGAACTGGTGACCCGGCTTTGCAGCCTTCCCGTGGCCCTGAGCGTGGCCGTGCTCCCGTACCAGGAGCACACCCGGGAGAGCGCAGAGGTCGCCCATCGCCTGGGCAAGGAAGTGCTGCTGCACCTGCCCATGGAACCCATCGGCTACCCGGGTCCCGGACGGGATCCAGGGCCCAACGCCGTTCTGTATAATCTGCCCGAATCCGAAGTGCGCCGCCGCGTGCGCATGGCCCTCGATGAGATTCCCCATCGCGTGGGCGTGAACAACCACATGGGCAGTCGCATCACGCCAGATCGCACCCGCATGGGCTGGGTCCTCCAGGAGGTCAAGGCCCGGAGGTTCTTCTTTGTGGACAGTCGAACAGAGAAGGACAGCGTGGCCTACGATCTGGCCGAGGAGCTGGGCATCCCAGCCATTCAGCGCCGGGTCTTTCTGGACGACGACAAGGCCTTCCCTGAAATGGAAAAGCAGTGGGAGCGGGCCCTCAAGCTGGCGGAGAAAGACGGCTTCGTGCTGATCATCGGCCACATCTACCCCGAGACCGTGGAGGCATTGGAGAAGCTGGTTCCCCGCAGCAAGGGGTTGGTGCGGTTTGTGAGGGCCGGGGAGTTGGTGAAATGAAGTTCCTGGCGCTGCTGCGGCGGCCGTTTGGGGGCAGGGGTGGACCGAGGCAGGGCGCCTCGGGGCTGGAGGCAGAGCGGCGCCTCGGACTCCTGCTCGATGGTTCGGTCTGATAGCCTGAGTCCCTCGACGGAGCGACATGGGCGCCTATTCTTTTCTTTCAGTCGGCATCGGGGCTGCTCTGGGTGCTTGGTTGCGCTGGGGCTTCGGTATCTTCCTGAACGCAACCTATCCCACCCTCCCCATGGGTACGTTGGCTTCAAACCTCGTGGGTGGCTACCTCGTCGGATTGGCCGTGGCCTTCTTCTCGCACCATCCAGGGCTCTCGCCGGATCTGCGCCTCTTTGTGATCACTGGATTCCTCGGGGGGCTCACCACCTTCTCTACCTTCTCCGCCGAAGCCGTGACCTTGATCAACCGCGCCGAATACGGGTGGGCAGTGGCCCATGTCGCTGCGCATCTCGCTGGATCGCTGGTCCTGACCCTGCTCGGCATGCTGACGGTAAACGCCATCCTGAAAACCTGACCCGGAGGCACCATGAAGGGTTTGTATCTCAGGTTTTACGTCCAGGAGGACAAGAAGATTCACCATGTCCTGGTCTATGAATGGCTGCTGGAGCAGGCCCGGCGCCTCGGCCTCAGCGGCGGTTCCGTCTTCAAGGCCATGGCGGGATTCGGTCGTCACGGCCTGTTGGAGGACCACTTCTTCGAACTATCAGGACGCCTTCCGGTGGTGGTGGAATTCGTCGTGACGGAGGAAGAGGCGGACCGCTTCCTGGCCTTCATTCAGTCCGAGGAAGCCACCCTCTTCTACGCGAAAATGCCTGCGGAGTTCGCCTGGATCAAGGGCCCTCGCGCCTGATCAGTGCCCGCACCCACAGCCACCGGTGAAGCGCTCGCCATGGGCGGCACGAATCATGCCGATGCCCTCCTTCCCGATGAGCAGGGCCAGGCCGAGGGCGGCGGCAGCATCCACCCACCAGAGGGCGGGGGCGAGCAGGAACAGCAGGCTGCCGGCAAAGAGCACCACCGAGAGCTGGATGCAGGCCAGGCTGCAGGCGGCATCGGCTTCCAGGGTGGCGCTGTCCAGGGCCTTCGCGGCCTGCAGCTTGGCCCGCCACAGGAAGGCCATGAAGCCAAGGGACAGGGCGGAGATGATCAATCCCGGCACCGTCGTGGGTGGGTGCCTCTGGGCCGTGATCTGGAGGATGGCCCCGCCGGCGATGCCGATGCCGAGGCCCAGGAACAGCCAGCCGATGCCCAGGACGGCCTTGCGCTCACGGTCGAGGTTGCCGTGGTCCAGCAGCTTCCACAGCACCAGCAGAGCCGAGGCCACCTCGATGAAGCTGTCGGCGCCGAAGCCGAAGAGGGCGATGGAGTCGTCCGCCCAGCCGAAGGCCATGGACACCAGGCCTTCCACCAGGTTGTAGACAAGGGTCAAGCCGGAGAGCCAGAGGGCCCTGCGACGCCACTGCACCGGGTTCACGGATGGGGCTCGCGGACTTTGCGCGCTTTCACCAGCACCAGCGTGGAGCCAACGGGCGTGCGCTCCATGTGAACTTCATCCATCACCTGGCGCATGAAGAAGACGCCCCGGCCGCCGGGTTTGAGCAGGTTCTCTTGCAGGTTCGGATCCGGCAGGGTATCCAGGTCCACGCCAGGCCCCTTGTCCTCAATGCGGATCTCGAAGCGGTCCACCCGGGGAGTGAAGGTCACCTTTACGGGCTTGTCCTTCTGCAGCTTGTTCCCATGGCGCATGGCATTGGCGATGCCTTCCTGGATGGCCAGCCACAGGCGCTCGCCGTCCTCCTGGGTGAAGCTGAGGTGTTTGAGGAACTCGGCGCCCACCACCTGGATCAGGTCGATGAAACGCAGATCCGTGTTGCACGTGAGGACAACAGGCAGAAGGGCAGGGTGGGCCATGGACGCGGATTCCCTTTCACAGACCAGAAGAACCAAGCTCAAGGTACTTGGAATCCGACCGGTTGGGCCAGTGGTTTTGCCCGGCTGCCTTCCCCCTGAAAGTGGGTTGCGTGTCCGGAATCACAATTAAGAATTATTGGTCTTAAATATGGAAAATCATGAAATACTGCTTCCTGGCGTGTCGATCCGCCCTGATGGAGGTTCTGATGAAGGCAAGATGGTGGCTGGTGTTGCTGGTTCTCCTGGCGGGCTTCGGTGTGCTGGGACTGGGTGGACGGCAGATCGCGCAGAACGCCCCACCGATCCCGCAGAGGGTGGTGGCCGAAGATGGCACTGTCTTCGTAGGGCCCGGCCAGATCCTCGAAGGCCAGGTCAGCTACCTGGGGCATGGTGGCCAGCACATCGGTTCCATCTGGGGTCACGGGGCCTACCTGGCCCCTGACTGGACGGCCAAGGCCCTGCACCAGTGGGCTTCCCACACCTTGGATGGGGTGACGGGACAGGGCGGATCCATCGCCGATGCCAAGGCCGGAACCATCTCTATATTTCAGAATTATAGGTATGAATTATCCACCGGCACCCTGACCCTGGGTGCCGCCCAGGCCGCCGCGTATCTGAAGACCCGCGAAGAGTTGGCGAAGATCGCGGTGGAAGGCGACAAGGGCGCCGCCATTCCGGCCCGTTGGATCCCCACCATGCAGGAGGGCGAGCGCGTGGCCGACTTCTGGCTGTGGACCGCCTGGACCGCGGCGGCCCGCCGTCCCGGCAAGGACCATAGCTTCACCCAGAACTGGCCCCAGGAACCCCTGGTGGGCAATACCATCACGCCCATCAGCCATCTCTGGAGCATCCTGTCGATCATTCTGCTGATCCTGGGCGTGGGCCTGATGATCTGGCACCACGCCAGCCAGCCCGCGGAGGAATTCCCCGCGCCCCAGGCCATTCCGGCGGCCCCGGCCACCCCCAGCCAGCGCTGGTCGGCCCTCTACTTCGCCGTGTCCATGGCGCTGTTCCTGGTGCAGATCGGCATGGGCGTCCTGACCGCCCACGACGCCGTCGAAGGCAACGCCCTCTACGGTGTCGACCTCTCCCGCATCCTGCCCTACGCGGCCTCCCGCACGTGGCATCTGCAGCTGGCTGTCTTCTGGATCGCCACCTGCTGGCTGGCCACGGGCCTCTATCTGGGCCCCAAGCTCAGCGCCAAGGAACCCAAGGGCCAGTGGCTCGGCGTGGCGGGCCTGCTCGCGGCGCTCGTGGTGGTGGTGGTCGGCGCCCTTGCCGGCGCCCACCAGGCCATCGTGGGCAAGCTCTCCGGCTCCTTCATGCTGGGCCACCAGGGCTACGAATACGTGGAGCTGGGTCGGCTCTGGCAGATCTTGCTGACGGTTGGAATGGTCTTCTGGCTGGTCATGGTGGTGCGTGCCTTGTTGCCCGCCCTGCGCGGGGAAAAGGGGCGGATGGGCCTGCTCAAGCTCTTCGTGCTATCCGCGGTGGCCATTCCGCTCTTCTACTCCGCGGGCTTCATGTACACCCGTGAAACCCACGTCGCCCTGGCCGAGTACTGGCGCTGGTGGGTGGTCCACCTCTGGGTGGAGGGCTTCTTCGAAGTCTTCGCCACGGTCGCCATCGCGCTGCTCTCCACCCGCATGGGCCTGCTGCGGGAGAGCACCGCGCTCCGCGCCGTGAGCCTAAGCATGGGCCTCTTCCTGGGCAGCGGCGTCATCGGCACCTTCCACCACCTCTACTACACGGGTTCGCCCGCTTCCATTTCCGCCCTGGGCTCCGTGTTCAGCGCCCTGGAGATCGTACCCCTCACCATCGTCGGCTTCGAGATCGCCATGAGCCTCAAGGCCGGCAAGGCCATCGGCAGCGGTTACGAGTGGCCTTTCAAGTTCTTCGCGGCCGTCTGCTTCTGGAACCTCATCGGTGCCGGTGTCTTCGGCATGCTCATCAACCCGCCGTCGGTCCTCTACTTTGGCCAGGGCCTCAACACCACGCCCATCCACAGCCATGCGGCCCTCTTCGGGGTCTACGGCTTCCTCGCCATCTCGCTCATGCTCTTCGCCCTTCGTGGCATGACGCCGGACAAGGCCTGGGATGAGAAGTGGCTGAAGGTGGGCTTCTGGGGTCTGAATCTCGGGCTGGTCTTGATGCTCGTGTTCTCGCTGATCCCCAGCGGCTTCTACCAGATCGCCCAGAGCCTGGAGTACGGCACCTGGTATGCGCGCAGCGCCGAAGTGGTACAGAGCCCCCTCATGCGCACCTTCACTTGGCTGCGCATGCCCGGGGACGTGGTCTTCGGCATCGGCGCCCTGGCTGTCATCTTCTTCACCTTCAAGGCCGTCATCGGCGCCTGGGGCTGGAGGACGGCTGAGGATGTTGAACCCGCCCAGGAGCGGCTGCCCGCGGCCCCTGCTTTCGCGGTGGCCGAGGACTGACGTGATTTAGAGGTCGTAATAAAACCCCACGTCGCCGCGCGAGGGGTGCCGGGCGAGCGAGGCGAGGAACGCGAGTCGAAGCGTAGCGGGTACTACGCGCGACGAGCGTGACGCGGCATCGCGACACCCGCCACCCCTCGCCCGGAGGGATGTAGCCGGGCAGGCGCCCCGCGGCGTCAGGTCCCTTGAACAACGAACCACGTTGCCCTGCGGGCCCTTCCTTGCGGTGCATCCTGCCTGGCTACATCGCGGCATCGTCGGGTTTTGTTACGACCTCTTAAGGCGAGACGGGGCCCCTGCCGGAAGGTGGGGGCCCCGATTTGTATGGGGATCAGCCGCTGTTCCTCAGCCCTGCCGCGATGCCATTGATGGTGAGCAGGATGCCCCGCGTCGTGCGGTCGTCGGCATCCCCGGCGCGGTACCGACGGAGCAGCTCCACCTGCAGGTGGTTCAGGGGATCCAGATAGGGGAACCGGTGCTGGATGGACCGCCTCAGGGTGGGGTTGTCCTCCAGCAGGTCTTGATGGCCGGTGATGGCCTTCAGGGACTCGAGGGCGGCTTCGAACTCATCCTGCAGGCGGGCGAAGATCCGGTCCCTCAAGGCAGTGTCGCCCACCAGGTCGGCATAGCGGGAGGCAATGGCCAGGTCCACCTTGGCCAGCACCATGTCCATGTTGGAGACCAGGCTCTGGAAATAGGGCCAATGGTTGTACATGTCCTGGAGCAAGGCCAAACCTGGGTCGCCGTGCACCTTCCGGAAGGCATGGACCGCGGAGCCGAACCCGTACCAGCCCGGCAGCATCAGGCGGCACTGGCTCCAGCTGAAGACCCAAGGGATCGCCCGGAGGTCGGTGATGGCCCGACCCCCCTTCCGGCTGGCGGGCCTCGAGCCGATGTTGAGCTGGGCGATCTCGGAGATGGGGGTCGATTCCCAGAAAAAAGCCTCGAAGCCTTCGGTGCCATAGACGAGATCCCGATAGGAGGCGAACGCTGCGTCGGAAAGGGCATCCATGGCCGCGGGGAACCGGGGATCCAGGGGAGTCTCCTGGTCCGTGGGCAGACTCGCCTCCAGGGTGGCTGCCACCAGGACTTCCAGATTGCGGCGCCCCACGGCCGGATGACCGTATTTGGCGGCGACGACCTCGCCCTGCTCCGTCAGCCTGATCTGACCGTCGACCGCGCCCGGGGGCTGGGCGAGGATGGCCTCGTAGCTGGGCCCGCCGCCTCGGCCGACGGACCCACCTCGGCCGTGGAACAGGCGCAGCCGAACGCCGTGGCGCCGAGCCACCATCACCAGATTCAGCTCGGCCTTGTAGAGTTCCCAGCGGGAGGTGAGGAAGCCGCCATCCTTGTTGCTATCCGAGTAGCCCAGCATCACCTCCTGCAGACCGTCACGCTGATCCAGCAGGCGGCGGTAGAAGGGCAGGCGGAGCAGGGTGTCCAGGATGTCCCCGGACCGCTGAAGGTCCTGAATGGTTTCGAAGAGCGGGATGAGGTTGAGGTCCAGGCGATCCTCTGCCGGGCGCAGGATCCCCGCCTCCCGCAGCATGACGGCGGCCTCCAGCAAGTCCGAGACGCCTTCCGTGTGGCTGACGATGCAACTGGGAAGGGCTTCCCTTCCCAGACGACGCTGGGCCCGGGCCGCAGCACTAAAGAGGGCCAGCTCGTTGCGGGTCTCCTCGCTGTAGGTCAGGAATGGCGAAGCGAGGGGGCGGGGGCTTGCCAACTCGGTCAACAGCAGGCTGATCCTTTGCCGCTCGTCCAGGGAGAGGTAGTCGGTTCCAGGTCGCACCGCCTCCAGCAGCTCGGCCACCACGCGGCCGTGGACCTCGGAACCCTGTCGCAGATCCAGGGGGGCGAGGTGGAAGCCGAAGACGGACACGGCGCGGCGCAGGTCCCGCAAGCGACCCCGGGCCAGCCGTCGGCCCCCATGGTCCCGCAGCGATCGGTCCAGGGCGTCCAAGTCTGCCTTCAACTCACCCTGCGAACCATAGGGTTCCAGCGCCTCGGATGACCCGGCAGGCTCTGCGGCCAGCAGCCTTCGTTGCGTGGCCGAAAGCCGTCCGGAGATCAGGGTCAGGGCCCGGCGGTAGACCTCATCCGCGCGCTGGGGCGACTGGTCCGGGGACCGAGCGGCGAGGTCGAGCACGTCCTGGGAAGCGCGCGAGACCTGGAGGCTCAGCGAGAGGGACTCTCCCAGCGCCTGGGTTTCCATCAGCAGGAAGGCGAGGATGGTCTTCGACTGCATGCCGAGCGTTCGCTCCAGCACATCGGCAGTGACCAGGGGGTGGCCATCCCGATCCCCGCCGATCCAGCTGCCCAGCTGGAAAAAGGACGGCAGCTCCGCAGCGCCCCAGGTCGGATCCTGAGCGAGCCGGTCTTCCAGGTCCGCGTAGAGCGAGGGGATTTCCCGCAGGAAGGTCCGGTCGAAATAGGACAGGGCGCTGGCCACCTCGTCCGTGACGGCGGGCCGATGGGGCCGAAGCATGCGGGTCTGCCAGAGCAGAAGCACCTGACGCTGCAGCTGTTCATCCCTCAGGGCGGTTTCTCTCGGCGTAGAGGCGCTGCGGTCGCGCTCGTCCAGCAGACGGGCGATCTCCATCTGGGCGTTGAGGATGCTCTTGCGTTGCACTTCAGTGGGATGGGCGGTGAGGACCGGACGGATCTGGGCCCCTGCAAAGAAGGCCTGCAATCGTTCCGAGTCCAGTCCTGCCTCGGCGGCCTTGGCAAGGGCATGCCCCAGGGAGCTGGGCCGTGGGGCGGCATTTCCGATGCGATGGGCACGGGAGCGGCGGATGTGATGCTGGTCCTCCGCCAGGTTGGCCAGCTGCGAGAAGTAGCTGAAGGCACGCACCACCAGGATGGCGCGGCCGGGGCTGAGGTCCTTCAGGATGGTTTTGAGCGCATCACCTGCACCCGAATCCAGAGCTCGGCGAAACCGCACGGCACATTGCCGGACCTGCTCGATGAGCTGGAAGGTCTCGTCGCCCTCCTGTTCCCGGACCGTATCCCCCAGTATCCGGCCGAGCAGACGGATGTCCTCCCTCAGGGGCTGATCCTTGTCTGGTTGCGCGGGCTCCATGGGGGGTCCCTGGTGAGGTAAAGGTGGAATTCTTAGGCCAGGGTAGTGGATTCTTGGGCGCAAGGCCGGAAGATGTTGAGACAACCAGGAGGCTTTCCCCCTTCATCTCGCTGTGTGCGTCGGCCCTGGGTGAGCGGTATGATGAATAACCTGACCAACTCGGTCAGGATTCTGGGGTAGGCATGAAAGTCATCGTCGCCAAGACGGCCGGGTTTTGCTGGGGCGTGAAGCGGGCCATGGATGCAGTGTTGGAGGCGTCGGTGCGGAACGACGGGCGCCCAGTGCAAACGCTGGGGCCACTCATCCACAATCCCCAGGCGCTGGATCTCATCGGCAAGCGGGGCGTGGCGGTGGCGGAATCACCGGACCAGGTGCAGAACGGCACGGTGGTGATTCGCGCCCACGGGATTCCCATCCAGGATTTGCGCGGTCTCAAGGAGCGCCAGGCCAAGGGTGAGCTGAGGATCGTGAACGCCACCTGCCCGGAGGTGGCCAAGGTTCACCACAAGATCAAGAAGTGGAGCCCCAAGGGCTACTTCACGGTGATTCTGGGCAGCCATGGTCACGCGGAGAGCGTGGCCCACCGGAGTTTTGCCGAGCATGGTTCCATCATCGTTTCGACGATGGCCGAGGCTGAAGCCCTGACGGATGAGCAACTCCAGAAGGTGCTGGTCGTGGCCCAGACCACCTTCACGGTGAAGGACTACCACACCATCAGCGACTACATCCGCAACCGCGCGGGCGATGCGGTCCTTGAGAACACCATCTGCGAGGACACCTGGATGCGCCAGGACGAGGCCAAGGAACTGGCCCAGACCGTGGACACCGTGATCGTGGTGGGTGGGAAGGCCTCCAGCAACACCAAGCACCTGGCCGAGCTGGCCCATCACTATGGCAAGCCCGTGCAGTACATCGAAACGGCCGCAGAGCTAGAATTGGGCGGTTTCACGGGCAAAGAAACTGTGGGCGTGCTGGCCGGTGCCTCCACCCCCACCTGGCTGGTGGACGAGGTGGTGGACGTGCTCGAACAGCTGGGCGATGGCCCCAGCCGCTGGCGCAGCTTCCTGCAGGGAGCCTATGGCAGTTCCTCGCTGATGGCCGTGGGGGCGGGACTGATGACCCTGGGTGTACACCGGTGGCTTGGCCTGCCGCTGGGCTGGCGCTATCCCCTGCTCACTGGCACGTATGTCGTGGCGATGTACCTCCTCAGTCCCTTTCTTGATCCGCTTGGCCTCGGGGCCAAGGGCCCCGCCCGGGCCCGGTTTCTGGAACGCAACCGCCTGATCCTGCTGGTCTCGGCCCTTGCGGCCTTGGCGTTGACCTTGGGCCTGGCCACCAGCCTGGGCGGCAAGGTGCTCGCGGTCGTCCTGGGTGCCTCCCTGGTGGGCGCCGCCTATAAGCGTCGCTTCCGGCTGGGAAGCAAGGAGATCAGCTTGCGGAGCATTCCCGGCTCCAAGGATGTGGTGGTGTCCCTGGCCCTGGCCACGGTGGCGGTCATCACACCCGTGTGGCAGGAAGGACGGGTCTGGGATCTCCGGACCTTCGCAGCCATCTTCCTGGTGGGTGTCCTGGCTTTTGTTCGAACGGTGATCTACGAGTTCCGGGACATGCAGAACGACCAGATCGTGGGCAAGGAGACCCTGCCGATCCTGCTGGGAAAGCGTCTCACCAAGGCCGTGCTCGTGGTGCTGCTGGGTACCCTGCTGGCTGGAACGCTCTGGCTGACCTACGAAAACCGCAGCCACGGGCACCCCCTGGCGGTGGCCTTGGTGCTGGTCGTCTGCGCCGCCTACCCGGTGCTCTACCTCTGGCTGTACCACGAGCGCTTCACCGCCGGAAAGAACCGCTTCGAACTCAGCGTGGACTTCAGCTTCTACCTGGTTGGACTGTTGGCGCTGGTTTGACCCTGCGGAATGACTTCAAAACAGGGTGCCATCGGCGCCCCGTTTTGCAGGGTGTGGAAAGATGGACGCATGCGTCACTGGGTCCTCATCACAGGCTGTTCCACGGGCATTGGCCGGGCCCTGGTCCCGCTCTGCCGCGAGGCGGGTTGGGGCGTCGTGGCCACAGGGCGGAACCTCACCGACCTGGCGGACCTTCCGACCGGGGAGGACCTTCGCCTCCTCCCCATGGATGTCACCGACGCCGGCAGCATCGCCGCCGCGGTGGAAGCTTGTGGGGACCTGCGTCTCAAGGCCCTGGTGAACAACGCCGGGTACGCCCAGGTCGGGCCCCTGGAACTCATCCGCCCGGAGGAACTCCGGGCGCAGTTCGAGACCAATGTCATTGGCCTGCATCTGGTGACGATCGCCTTTCTGCCATTGCTACGGCGGGAGCCCGGCGCACGCATCGTGCAGGTGGCCTCCATGCTCGGGCGCCTGTCCATCCCACTGGCCGGTCCCTACAACGCCTCCAAGCATGCCGCAGTGGCATTGGCGGAAACCCTTCGTCTTGAAGTGGGGCGCGAGGTGTTCGTGGTGCTGGTGGAATCCGGGGCTGTCCAAAGCGAGTTTCGAGCCACCATGACGAAGGTCTGGGGTGATCTCCCAGAACGGGCAAGGGGAACGCGGTACGAAAGGATCTTGATGAAGTACCTCGGCGTTCGGAAGAGGCAAGGCCAGCGACACGCCATGAGCGCCGAGGCCTGTGCCCGGAAAATCCTTCGAGCCCTTATCGCTGACCGTCCACCTCGGCGCGTGGTCATCGGGAAGGATGCCTTTTGGGCGGGCAGGTTGAAAGCCATCCTGCCAGCAGCCTGGTGGGAGAGGCTCATGCGCAGGCTCTATGGCCTGACCTGACCTACTTGTAGATCCCGCAGCCGATGACGATGTCTCCTTCAGCCAGGCAGAAGGAGACCTTGTTCTCGATCTTCTTGGTTTCGGGGTTCATGCGCTTGTAGTCCACCCACCCGCCGCCCTTCTTCTGACCCACCGCGATGAATTCCTTGGTGTACTGCTTGCCATCGGGATCCTTGACGTTCAGTCGATTCACGCCCAAAAGGTTGACCTCGGCCCCGTGGGCCAGAACCACCCCGTTCAGATCGTAGACGAAAAGATACAAAGGACTTGCCGGCTTGGTATGGAACTTCCCACTGGCCTTCTGAACCTCAGAAACAAGGGCCGCCTTTCCATTGGCCTTCAAGAAGGTGAAGCCTTCTTTGACCAGCGCTTCAGCCTTGGGTCTTTCCGAGACCTGGGAGGCAAGTGGGAGGCCCACCAGAAAAGCCAGGACGGGAATGGCAATGCGTGCAGACATGAGATGTCCTTTTATGAGATCACCTTCCAATCGGTTCGAGATGGATACTCATGATTTTGGACCGGTCCGGAGCAGGGAATCCAGGAGACGAGGGGAAGATCCTGCTGCCGGGCTCATCGCTCGTCCCATGCCCATGCCAGGGCCTGCCAGACTGGACCCATGACCGAAGACCGCCTCTACCTCATCGACACCTTCGCCTTCATCTTTCGGAGCTACTTCGCCAATCCGCGGTTGAAGAATGGGGCGGCGTACACCTTCACGCGGCTGGTCCTGCAGTTGCTGGAGAAGCACAAGCCCACCCACATCGCCTGCGTGTTCGATACGCCAGAGCCCACCTTTCGGCACGAGATCTACCCTGAGTACAAGGCCAACCGCGACGCCATGCCCGAGGACCTGCGGCCGCAGATCCCCATGATCCGCCAGCTGGTGGAGGCCCTGAACATCCCCATTGTGGAGCTGCACGGCTACGAGGCGGACGATGTCATGGGTACCCTGGCCCGGGAATCTGCGGCCATGGGTCTTCCGGCCGTCATCGTCAGCCCGGACAAGGACCTGCTGCAGCTGGTGGACGACGACCTGCACATCCAGGTGCTGAACACCAAGGATGGCGAAGTGTGGCACGACCGCGAGGGCGTGAAGGCCCGCATGGGCGTGTGGCCTGAGCAGGTGGTGGACTTCCTCAGCCTGGTGGGGGACGCCTCCGACAACGTGAAGGGCGTGCCCGGCATCGGCGAGAAGGGCGCGGCGCTGCTGCTGGAGAAGTTCGGCAGCCTGGATGGGGTGATCGCGTCCAAGGCGGAGCTGAAACCCAAGCAGCGAGAAGGCCTGGAGGCTGCCGACCAGTGGCTGGAACTCACCAAGCGCCTCGTCACCGTGGTGACCGACCTCAAGCTGGCCCTGCATCCAAGGGACCTCGCCTACCCAGGTGTGGATGATGCCAAAGCCCGTGAGACCTTCAAGGAGCTTGGCTTCCAGACCCTCACCAAGGAGTTCACCCAGAGCGCCCAGCAGGCGGGCAGCGAACGGAAGTACCGGGCAGCTTCAACTCTGGTGGACCTCGAAGCCGCCGTGGCCGCCTGCCGGGCCGCGGGCCGCTTCGGCCTGGACACCGAGACCACCAGCATCGATCCCACGCGGGGGCATATCGTGGGCCTTAGCCTGGCCTGGGCAGCGAACGAAGGGCTCTATGTGCCCCTGGCGCATCTGAAACCGGCCACCGCCGACACAGAGGGCTCGTTGCCGGGATTGCTGCCGGATTCGGGCCTGCCGGACTCCATGCTGGATCTGCGGGGCGATGCGGCGACCTTCTTCGCTGAGCTGGCACCTCACCTGGATTCCCGGAACATCCCCTTTCCCGAGGCCCGGCGCATCCTGGCGCCCCTGTTCGCGGACGGCGCCGTCGGGAAGTGTGGCCAGAACCTCAAGTACGACCTGCAGGTGCTGGCCCGCCATGGACTGCCGGTGGCCGGCCTGGCGGACGACAGCATGGTGCTGAGCTTCCTGCTGGAAAGCGGCGTCCGCCACAACCTGGATGATTTATCGGTGCGCCTGCTGGACGTCAAGCCCATTGCCTTCGAGGAGGTGGTGGGGAAGGGCAAGGGCCAGAAACGCTTCGACGAAGCCGAGTTTGAGCATGCGGTGCAGTACGCCGCCGAGGATGCCGACCTGGCCCTGCGGCTTTGCGACAAACTGCGGGAAAAATTCGCCGACGACCAGCTGAAGCGCCTCTACGAAGAAGTCGATCTGCCCCTGGTGGAAGTACTCGCGGCCCTGGAGGGACACGGCGTCCGGCTGGATCTGGCTGTCCTTTCCCAACTCGGCGTGCGCATGCATGGCGAGCGCAAGCGTGCGGAGGCCCGCGTGACCGAACTCGCCGGCGAAGCCTTCAACCTGAACAGTCCCACCCAGCTGGGGGCCATCCTGTTCGGCAAGCTGGGCTACAAGCCCGTCAAATTCACGGGCAAGACCAAGGCTCCCAGCACGGATGAAGATGTCCTGCAAGAGTTGGCCAAGGTCCAGGGCGCTGAGATCGCGAGCGAGCTGCTACGCCACCGGCAGATGGTGAAGCTGCTGGGCACCTACGTCGAAGCACTGCCCCTCATGGTCAATCCCGTCACGGGCCGAGTGCATACCCGGCTGCACCAGGCGGCCGTGGCTTCGGGACGGCTGGCCTCCAGTGATCCCAACCTGCAGAACATCCCCATCCGCACCGAGGAGGGGCGTGCCATCCGTGGCGCCTTCGTGCCCGAGCCGGGCTGGGTATTGCTGGACGCGGACTACAGCCAGATTGAACTGCGGGTGGTGGCGGCATTGGCGGGGGACCCTGTCCTGCTGGGGGCCTTCGAGGCCGGGGAGGATATCCACCGGCGGACTGCCTCGGAAGTTTTCAACGTGCCGATGGACGGGGTCACTTCCGACCAGCGCAGCGCCTCAAAGGCCGTCAACTTCGGGCTGCTCTACGGCCAAGGGGCCTTCGCGCTCGCCGCCAACATCGGCGTCAGCCAGAAGGAGGCCAAGGCTTTCATCGAGCGCTACTTTGAGCGCATGCCCAAGGTGGCAGCCTGGATCGAGGGTGCGAAGGAGAAGGCGCTGGCAGAGGGTCTCGTTCGCACCCACTGGGGCCGCATTCGTCGCATTCCCGAACTCGAAAGCCCCAACAAGCAGTTTCAGGCCCAGGGGTTGCGCGAGGCGGTGAACACCATCGTGCAGGGCACCGCTGCAGATCTCATGCGTCGGGCCATGGTGCGCCTGCACCGGAGCCTCCAGGTCGCTGGCCTGAAGGCGCGGTTGCTGTTGCAGGTCCATGACGAACTGCTGATGGAGGCGCCACCGGAGGAAGTTGAGCGCGCTTCGTTACTGCTCAAGGAGGCCATGGAGGGGGCGGATGACCTGGGCCGACTGCGCGTGAAGCTCGCCGCTGAAGTGAGGACGGGGCTGAGCTGGCTGGCCTGCAAGTAGGCGAGTGGATTTGACAGTTTGTTGGGGCCTTTCCCGGGATCAGGTGATTTCCGAGGGTTTTGTGATGGCTGTCCGGGCCCAAACTTAACGGGGAGGTCATGATTGGGCGGGTCCGGGACAGTTGCCTGCAGGGTCCCAGCCCATTCTCTAGGAGCCTGATCATGAGCCAATACAACATTGCCTGGTTGCCCGGTGACGGCGTCGGCGTCGAAGTCATGGAGGCGGCCAAGATCTGCCTCGATGCCCTGAAGTTCGATGCCAAGTACACCCATGGCGATATCGGCTGGGAGTTCTGGTGCAAGGAGGGTGAGTCCTTCCCCCAGCGCACCATCGATCTGTTGCATGCCAGCCATGCGGCCATGTTCGGGGCCATCACCTCCAAGCCCGTCAAGGAGGCAGAGGCGGAGTTGGTGCCCGAGCTGAAGGGCAAGGGCCTCATCTACCGCAGTCCCATCGTTCGCATGCGCCAGATGTTCGACCTCTTCACCTGCCTGCGCCCCTGCAAGGCCTACCCCGGCAACCCCTTGAACTACAAGGAAGGCATCGACATGGTGATCTTCCGCGAGAACACGGAAGACCTCTACGCCGGGGTCGAATTCAGCCCGGTGCCTGATGAACTGAAGGCGACCCTCAAATCCCTCAGCAAGCCCTTCGGCCACTTCGCGGACATCCCGGGCGACCAGTTCGCCATCACTTGCAAAGTGAACACGATGAAGGGCTGTGATCGCATCATTCGGGCCGCCTTCGACTACGCAAAAACTTTCGGCTACCCCAAGGTCACGGTCATCCACAAGGCCAACGTGGTGCGCGCCACCGAAGGCATGTTCCTTGAGACCGGCAAGCGCATCGCCAAGGAATACCCGGGCATCGAGATGGACGACGCCAATGTCGATGCCATCACCATGTGGATGCTGAAGAACCCGAAGAACTACGGCGTGATGGTGGCCACCAACCTCTTTGGCGACATTGTCAGCGACCTGGCGGCCCAGATGGTGGGCGGCCTGGGCTTCGGCTGCTCTGGAAACATCGGTGAGAAGCTCGCCGTGTTCGAACCCAGCCACGGCAGCGCGCCGAAGTATGCGGGCCAGTACAAGGTCAATCCCATTGCCACCATTCTGGCTGCCAAGATGATGCTGGACTGGCTGGGCGAAACCGAGAAGGGCACCCGCCTGGAGGCGGCCACCGCCGCCGTCATCGCCGAAGGCCAGGTCCGCACCTACGACATGGGCGGCAGCGCCACCACGCTCGAAATGGGCGAAGCCATCGCGCGGAAGCTCTGAGGCGAACCATGTGTCCGATCCTCATCCACGAAGTCGGCCCCCGCGATGGCCTCCAGGCCGAGGGCACCGTGGTGCCGATGGAGATCAAGCTCGACTGGATCCGCCGCGTGGCGGCTTCCGGCGTGGACATCGTCCAGGTGGGCTCCTTCGTGCGGGGCGACAAGATGCCCCAGATGGCGGATACCGATGACCTGTTCCGCATCCTGACCAAGGAATCGTACCGGGCCGTCCTGTCTGGCCTTGTGCTCAACGAGAAGGGGCTCGAACGGGCCCTGGAAGTGGGTGTCCCGCTCATCTGCATGGGCGTGTCAGCCTCGGATACCCACAGCCGCAAGAACACCGGCATGAGCACCGAGGACGCCACCCGCCGCATCGTCGCCACGGCCCTCGAAGGCAAGAAGGCCGGGCGCAAGGTGCAGGTGAGCGTGCAGAGCGCATTCGGCTGCGGCTTCGAAGGGGCCATCGACGAGGCCCGTGTGTTCGGTATCGTGGCAGCCTACCTGGAGGCCGGGCTGACTTCCATCAGCTTGGCAGACACAGCGGGTCACGCTCACCCCGCGCAGGTCCGCCGCTACGTGCAGAAGGTGCTGGAACTCGATCCGGCCGCCGAGATCACCGCCCACATCCACAACACCTACGGCCTGGGCATGGCCAGTGTCTACGCGGCCATGGACGCAGGTGCTAAGGCCATCGAGACCAGTTTCGGCGGACTCGGCGGTTGCCCCTTCACCAAGGTCGCCGCCGGCAACGTGGCCACGGAGGACCTGGTGCATGGGCTGCAGCGTACCGGACAGCGCTTGGACATCGACCTCGACGCCCTCATCCGCGTGACGAAGGACGTGGCCGCCCACTTCGGCCGGGAGCTGCCCGGCTGCGTCTATAAGACCGGTCCCATTCAAGCGAAGGTCACCGCATGAGCAAGAGGATTCTCGAAGGCATCAAGGTCCTGGACCTCACGAATGTGTTGTCCGGGCCTTTCACCACCTTGCACTTGGCGCTCCTCGGCGCAGAAGTGATCAAGGTGGAGAACCCCAAGGACGGCGACCTGGCCCGCAAGCTGGGCATCGTGCCCGAGTTGAACAAGAAGCTGATGGGAACCAGCTTCCTGGCCCAGAACTGCAACAAGCTGTCGATCACGCTGAACACCAAGTCGCCCGAGGGCAAGGAGCTCTTCCGCAAGCTGGTGAAGGACGCAGACGTGGTGGTGGAGAACTTCCGCCCGGGCGTCATGGACCGGCTGGGTCTGGGCTACAAGAGCTTGACGGAGATCAATCCCAAGCTGATCTACTGCGCCATCTCCGGCTTCGGTCAAACGGGCCCCGATGCCCTCAAGCCCGCCTACGATCAGATCATCCAGGGGTTGTCCGGCGAGATGGCGGTGAACGGGGACGAAAGACTGAACCCCTTGCGCACGGGTTTCCCCGTCTGCGACACGGTGGGTGGTCTCAATGCGGCTTTTGCCGTCATGGCGGCGCTCTTCCACCGCGAACGCACCGGGCAGGGGCAGTTCATCGATGTGGCGCTGCTAGATAGCATCATGCCCCTCATGGGCTGGGTGGCGGCCAACCTGCTGATCGGCGGTGAGCAGCCCGTCCTCATGGGCAACGACAACTTCACGGCGGCGCCCAGTGGCACCTTCCAGACCCTGGATGGCCACATCAACATCGCGGCCAACAAACAGGAACAGTGGGAGGCGGTCTGCGAGGTGCTGGCGGTGCCAGAGCTGAAGACGGACCCCCGCTTCCAGGAACGCGACCTCCGCAAGAAGAACCGTCGGGAGTTGACGCCACTGCTGGAAGCGAAGCTTGCCCAGAAACCTACTGGTTTCTGGGTTGAAGCACTGAATGCGAAAGACGTTCCAAGCGGTGACATCCTCAGCCTGGAGGACGCCCTGCGCCAGCCCCAGGTCCGGCACCGCGGGGTGCTCCAGAAGGTGACCGTGGCGGGCGTGGGCGATGTGGAAGTCTTCGGCCTCACGGCCCTGTTCGAGAAGACACCGGGTTCGGTGGAAACGGCCCCCCCCACCCTGGGCCAGCACAATCGACAGATCTTTTCCTCCCTCGGCCTCACTGAGGCCGAGCAAGCTGAACTGAAAGCCAAAAGCGTCATCTAGGAGGTTGTATGGGTATGACGGTTGTTGAGAAAATCCTGGCCCGCGCTGCGGGGCAGGCATCCGTGAAGGTCGGCGACGTGGTGGAGCCCAAGGTGGACCTCGCCATGTCCCACGAGAACGCGGCGCTGGTGATCAACCAGTTTCAGGAGGTCTTCCAGGGCACGGGGATCGAGCCCAAGATCTGGGATCCCTCGAAGATCGCCATCATCTTCGACCACCGGGTGCCGGCGGAATCCCCGAAGACCGCCACCAACCACAAGAAGATCCGCGACTTCGTGAAGGCGAATGGCATCACCAAGTTCCATGACGTCCGGGGCGACGTGGGGGGCATTTGCCACCAGATCCTGCCCGAATATGGCTATGTGCGACCGGGGTTTGTGGTGGTGGGTACGGATTCCCACACCACCAGCCACGGCGCGCTGGGTGCCTTCAGCTTCGGCGTGGGTGCCACGGAGATGGCCTCGGCCTGGAGTCTGGGCATCGCCGTGAACATCGAGGTGCCTGCCACCATCAAGGTGGTGGTGAAGGGCGAGTTCCCGCCGATGGTGGGCCCCAAGGACCTGATCCTGAATCTCATCGGCGAGCTCACGGCCCAGGGCGCCAACTTCAAGGTGCTCGAGTTCCACGGCGAAACCATCCGGAAGATGAGCACCAGTGGCCGCATTGCCATCTGCAACATGAGCGTGGAGGCCGGGGCCACCTCGGGCATCGTGCCCGGCGACGAGGAAACCATCCGCTACCTGCGGGAGGAAGCTGATGTTACCGATGTCATCACCTGCGTCACGCCGGATGCAGATGCCACCTACGTGCGGACTGTCGAGATTGATGTCTCCGCCCTGGCCCCGCAGATCGCCTGCCCGCACATGGTGGACAACGTGAAGCCCATCGAGCAGGTGCTGGGCACCAGGATCCAGCAGATCGTCATCGGCAGCTGCACCAACGGACGGCTGGACGACCTGGCGGATGCCGCCGCCATCCTGCGCGGCCAGAAGGTCGCGGAAGGCACGCGCATGCTGGTGTTCCCGGCCTCGAGCAAGATCTTTGCCCAGGCCCTGGACAAGGGCTATATCCATGACTTCATGCGGGCGGGTGCCGTGGTGATGAACTACGGGTGCGGACCCTGTCTTGGCGTCCATGAGGGTGCACTTGGCGACGGTGAGAGCGCCCTCAGCACCACGAACCGCAACTTCAAGGGCCGCATGGGCAATCCCACGGGGTTCGTCTACCTCTGCAGCCCGGTGGTGGCCGCCGCTTCGGCGATCACTGGCGTGATAACTGATCCGCGGAAAGGAGCCTGACATGCCCAAGGTCATCATCAAGCTCGAGCACGACATCAGCACCGACGAGATCTACCCGGGTCGCTTCATGGCCACGGTGCTGCCCACGGAAACGCCCCAGTTCGCCTTTTTCGACCGCACGGAGTTCAACGCCCAGTTGAAGGCCAAGGCTTTTCCGGCGGGCTCGATCATCGTGGGTGGCGAGAACTTCGGCTGCGGCTCCAGCCGCGAGCAGGCCTGCTCCACCCTCAAGGGCCATGAGGTGGCCGTGGTGGCCAAGAGCATCTCCCGCATCTTTCTCCAGAACAGCATCAACCTTGGGCTGCAGGTCGTGATCTGCCCCGGCATCGAAGCCAGCGAGGGCGACGAGCTGGAGATCACGGCGGATCATGTGGTGAACCACACCACCGGCAAGACCTTCGAGCAGGTGAAGTTGCCCGCAGCACGCAAAGGCATCATGGACGCGGGAGGACTCATTTCCTACACCCGCGCCCGACTGGTGGCGAAGCACACCTGAGTGGATTCAAGCATCAGGCAATGATCGCTTCCGACTACTCCGTGGTCTCGAGGGCGTCCTCGGGGCAGGGATGGTGGTGGTTCCGGATGGCGTGGATGGCCAGGTCATAGTCGGGTTCCTGGGTGAGTTCGGATACCAGCTCGGTGTGGACCACGGTCCCGTTCTCGTCCAGCGCCACCACCGCCCGGGCGAACAGGCCCCGCATGGGCCCGTCCACGAGTGTGACGCCGAAGGCCTGGCCGAAGTCGGCGTGGCGGAAGGCAGAGACAGGCACGACGCGTTCCAGGCCCTGGGCTCCGCAGAAGAGCCCCTGGGCGAAGGGCAGGTCCATGGAGACGCACAGCATCACCATGTTGCGGAGGTCGGCCGTCAGGGCATTGAAGGTCAGCACGCTCTGCGCACAGGTGTTCGTGTCCAGGCTCGGAAAGATGCTCAGGACCACCCGCTTGCCCTCCAGATCGACGCTGGCGATCTCGCTGAGATCCGTGCGGGTGAGGGTGAAAGGAGGCGTCGCGTGCCCCGGCAGGGGCAGGTCGCCGCAGGTGTGGATCGGCTTTCCCTTCAGGGTGATCGTGGCCATGTGGGACCTCCCGGCGAGGCCATGCTACTCCGAACCCCGGTGTGACGGGAGGCATTCCTGACCCTACTGTCAGCACATCCTGGAGATCCAGGATGACGGTGAAGGCTTCGTCCCCGGGCGGGAAGGCGTCGGCCTGGCGAATGTCAGATCCCGTCTGGGCTTGCTCTACAAGGGCCGGAGCCAACTGGACATTCTCGGTGCCCCAGGTCGCGGGACCCTCGTGATTCTGCGGTTGCCCATCGATCCTTCCCTCGCAGGTGACGCGTGAACCTTCGTGCCCTGGTGGTGGATGACGAGCCGCTGGCCCGCCAGCGGATCCGACACCTGCTCCGCCGTGCCACCGACATCGACGTGGCCGGGGAGTGTGCCAACGGTCTGGAGGCCGTCAAGGCGATCGAGGAGCTCAAACCCGATCTGGTGTTCCTGGACATCCAGATGCCCGAACTGGATGGGTTCGGCGTGGTGGAGGCAGTGGGTGCCGAGGCCATGCCTCCGACCCTCTTCATCACCGCCTACGATCAGCACGCGCTCCGGGCCTTCGAGGTCCATGCCCTCGACTATCTGCTGAAGCCCTTTTCGGTGGAGCGCTTTCACCAGGCCCTGGAGCGGGCCCGCCGATGGTGCCTTCACCAGAAGGACGGTTTGGGCCCCAACCTCGAGGCACTGCTCGATGGGCTGCGTCAGGAGCGGCCCTGGGTCGACCGGCTGCTGGTGAGGCAGGGCGATCGCCATGTTCTGGTCAAGACCGCCACCATCCAGTGGATCGAGGCCGAGGACAACTACGTGCGCCTGCATGTGGAGGGCACCTCGCACCTGCTCCGCCAGACCATGACGGGCGTGCTCGCTCGTCTGAATCCAGCCCAGTTTCGACGCATTCACCGCTCGGCCATCGTGAACCTGGACTGCATCAAGGAATTCCAGCCCTGGTCGGGTGGGGACTACCTGGTGATCATGCGCGATGGTACCAAGCTGACGCTGAGCCGAACCTTCCGGGAACAGTTCGGGGAGTGGTTGTAAAAGAGAAAGCCCGGCTTGCCGGGCTTTCTCTTCGATCGGTGAAGCTCACTGGGCCCGCTGGACCGAGACGCTGGCCATGCCTTCCCGATGCAGCACCAGGGCGGCCTTTTCGCTCGCCTGGACCCGATCCGGAAGGATGACATCGATGGTTCCGATGAGCCGGTCCGTGACGAGGATCTGGCCCTCTGTGCCGTCGCCCACGCTGAAGACCGCCCCTTGCTTCAGAGCCACTGGTGTGGTGCCGATGGCGGGCACGCCTCGCCTCGCCAGGCGATTCACGGCCACCGTTGCGGCGAAAGAGCCATCACGAAAGTATCGGTCTCCGGGCATGAGGACGACATAGTCGGCCTGCTGGTTGGCCAGGAGGAAGGCCGCTGCACTGGACTGCTCGGCCGTTCGGGCATCCACCACCGTGATGAGGGTGTCTTTGCCGGCGGCCTTGGCCAGGGCCCACACGTCACTCTGGTTCGCCTGATAGTTGCAGATCACGCCGATGTGGCGTTTTTCGGGCCAGGTGGCCTGGGTGGCCTTCATCAACGGCTGGAAGTCTTCAGCGGAAAGCATGAAACCAGCCAGCGTGAGGGCGGCCACAGTAAGCGACGTGGAAGGGCGGTACATGGTGCCTCCGATCGGAAGGGCTGCCAGGGCAGCCGGGTGTGAAGATGCCCACTGCGGCAGCGCGATGGGCGGGGGACATGCTCATCAACATGGGAAGGATCCCCGTGATCGGCCTTGGCTGCGGGGCAGGGCGAGCGGGGGCTGGGCAAAGGGATGAACCTTTGGGGCGAACCGTGGGCGGCTTTCCAACCCAGGCCTGCGCTGGCTCGGCGATACTGGTGCCTGGAGGTCGTCATGAAGATCCTGCTCCTTGGCTCCGGCGGCCGGGAATACGCGCTGGCCCTGAAGCTCAGGGCTTCGGCCAGGCCTGTGGAACTGGTGTCGGCCCCCGGAAGTGATGCGCTGGCGGAACTGGGAGCATGCGTCAGGCTGGACCTGGAGAACCCTTCCGAGGTGGCCACCTGGTGTGCTTCGAATCGCCCGGACCTGGTGGTGGCAGGGCCCGAGGTGCCCCTGGTGGCTGGCGTCGGGGACGCGGTTCGGGGGCTGGGGATTCCCTGCTTCGGCCACGATGCCGCCACGGCGCATCTGGAAGGCAGCAAGGCTTTTGCGAAGGCCTTCATGCAACGGCACGGCATTCCCTGTGCCGCCAGTCATACGGTGGTGGAGCTGGCGGCGGGCGAGGCACTGATCAGGACCTGGACGCACGGTTTTCCCATCGTGCTGAAGGCCGATGGTCTCGCCGCGGGCAAGGGCGTGGTGCTGGCTCAGAGCGAGGCCGAGGCCCTGGTGACCTTCCGGGCCTTTATGGCGGGGCAGTTTGGCGAGGCCAGCAAGACGGTGGTCTTCGAAGCGCCCCTGGTGGGCATGGAGCTGTCGCTGCATGTGCTGGTCGATGTGGATGCCAACCATGCGTCCTACGCCCTGCTGCCCGCCTGTCAGGACCACAAGCGCATCTTTGAGCAGGACCAGGGGCCGAATACCGGCGGCATGGGTGCCTTCGGGCCGCTTCCCTTCCTGCGCCCCCAGGACATCGAGCTCATGCGCACCAGGCTGGTGGAACCCACGGTCCGCGGCCTCCAGGTGGATGGTCTGAACGCGCGTGGTGTCCTGTTCTTGGGCGTCATGTGGACGGCCCAGGGCCCCGAACTGCTCGAGTACAACGTCCGCTTCGGCGATCCCGAAACCCAGGTGCTCATGCAGCTATTGGACGAGGACCTGGGTCGCCTGCTGCTCGAAGTGGCTGAGGGTCGTCTGGTCGCGCGCGACTTGAAGCTCAAGCCCCACACCGCCCTCACGGTGGTGCTGGCAGCGGAAGACTATCCCGAAGGTGCCAGGAAGGGCGTGCCCATCACGATCGGATCGCCCGCCGTCACCCTGATCCACGCAGGCACCCGAAAACAGGATGGGCAGTGGCTGACGAACGGGGGCCGCGTGCTGAACCTGGCCACCTCCGCGCCGGACCTGGCGGCGGCCCGCGCGGCCATCGAGGGCTCCCTATCGCAGGTTCATTGGCCCGGCATGCAGGTCCGTCGCGACATCGGGCTCAAGGCCCTGCGGCATGCCGAGGCAGGCAAGACCGTTCAGGATCCCTGGTGAGCCGTTCGTGGGACATGGGACTCCGCCCGTGAGAAACGGCTCGGCGCAACGCCTCCCCCAAGTCAGATTGGGTTGAGGAGGGACGCCGTGGGCATTCCGTCGAACCTGAAGTGCGAGCGCGACAACCTGCGGCAGCAGGACACTGGCAGCCGGATGTGGTGGGGGATCCGCATCGCCATCACGGCCGGACTCCTGAACGGCCCCCTCGTGAAATCGGTGAAGAATCTGGGTGGGTGGGGTTTTGTCGCATTCCTGGGGATCCTGACGGGATCGATCCTGCTCTGGCGGGCCGCGGCTTGGCTTTACGCCTCGGAGCGGAGGCGGATCGAGCGAAAGACAGTCAGTGGGTTCTTCGCTGGGTGGCGGGGCGCGATCCCCATGGTTTTCGCCGCGACGGGCTTCGTGCTCGGGATGCGTCCGACCCTGTTCATCCAGACGACCGTGCTGCCCTTCGTCATCTTCGTGATCCTTGTCTTTGTCATGGAACAGACCCTCGCCGCTAAGCGCGCCAGTTTCGACCTCCTGGAAGCCCGTGAACAGGCGCTCCGCGCTAAGCTGGCACCGCACTTCGTCTTCAACACGTTGAATACCCTCCATGCCCAGATCGATCAGGATCCCCGCGGCGCGCAGGCCACCACCGAGCGTCTGGCCCAGTTGTTCCGGCAGGTAATTGAAACATCCGACCAGAGCACCATTCCACTGAAGCAGGAACTGGCCTTCGTCGAAGCCTACCTCGGCATTGAACAGGCCCGTCTGGGGGAACGGCTGCGGGTGTCTGTCCAGATCCCAGAGGAACTGGAAGCGGTCCAGATCCCAGCCCTGTCCCTCCAGGTGTTGGTGGAGAATGCCATCAAGCACGGCGTGGCCCCCTTGGAACAGGGCGGGGAGGTCCATCTTGGTGCTGAACGAACGGCTGGTGCCTTCCATCTTTGGGTCGAGGATCCGGGCCCGGGCTTCAGCCTTCAGAAAGGTACCGGCACCGCCCTGGACACGCTTCGCCAGCGGCTGGAGCGGCCGGAGGATTTGGAAATGGGCATGGTTGAGGGGCGACATCGCGTCGGCTTTCGCTGGAGGCAGGGATGATCCGCATCGTGGTCATCGAGGACGAGCCGCTGGCGCGGCTGCACCTGGTGGACCTGCTGAATGAGTTGCCAGGCCTGTCCGTGGTGGCCTCGGCGGAAAATGGACGGCTTGGCCTCGCGGCCATTGCGGAGCATCAGCCGGACGCCGTGTTCCTCGACGTCGAGATGCCTGGCATGAAGGGCACTGAGCTCATGCACATGCTGCCGGAGCCGCGACCCGCGCTGGTGTTCGTGACGGCCTATCCCCAACACGCCATCGAGGCCTTTGCCGGCGGGGCGGTGCACTACCTGCTGAAACCCATTTCGCGGGTGGGGGTGGCGCAGGCGCTGTCCCGCATCCGGCCCAAGGACGAGCCGCTGCAGAAGGAATGGCTGCGCCTGCCGGTGCGGAAGAAGGGCGCCACGCGACTGCTACGACCCGAGGAGGTCGAGGCCCTGGTGGCGGATCTGGGCGATTGCATGGCCTGGACCCCTGAAGGTCGTATGCCTGTGGATGGCACCTTGGCCCATTGGGAGGAGCGGTTGTCCGAGCTCGGCTTCCTGCGGGTGCACCGGAATGCCCTGGTGCGCCTGGATGCGGTGCGGGAAGTGACCACGGAGGACGAACTGGTCCTGGCGACCGGGCGGATCACCATCAGCCGCCGCCGCATGGAGGAGGTTCGGCGGACCCTGGGGATCTGATCAAGCCCGGTTGCGCAGGAGCCACACCAGGGTGGTGAGGGTCAAGATGATCAGCGTGGTGGCGCCGAACGCGCGGTGGAGCCGGGGAAAGGCGGACCTGGTGCTGCGGGCTTCCCGCCAGGCCAAGGCCATCCGGCCCAGCAGGATGGTCGTGGCGGCGGCGGCCAGGGTGACGAGCCAGAGGACGACGTGGAGCCGTGACAGGTTTCTCGGGTGCAGCAGCAGGCGCAAGCCGACCATCGTAAAGGCCGAGGTCATGAGGTGTCCGTGCTGGCGATGCTCACCGCGATGGACCGCTCGAAGGGCAAGGATCAACAGCAGTGCCGCGGGGATCAGGAGGAGGTCGAGCATGATCGCCAGATTACAGCGTCCCGATCACAAGGGCAGGGCCTCCTGCCGCTTTTCACCTTCCCAGCGGTAGAAGCCAGAGCCGGTCTTCCGCCCCAGGCGGCCCGCGGCCACCAGCTGGCGGAGCAGGGCCGGTGCCTTGAACCGGGGTTCCCCGAAGGCGTCGAAAAGCACCTCGGCCACGCTCTGCATGGTGTCGAGGCCGATGAAGTCGCTGAGGTGGAGCGGCCCCATGGGATGCCCACACCCGAGCTTCATGCCCGTGTCGATGTCCTCCACGGTCGCCAACCGCTGCTCGGCGCAGCGCACGGCGTCCAGCAGGTAGGGCACCAGCAGGCGGTTCACGATGAAACCCGGTGCATCGGGTGCCATGACGGCGGTCTTGCCCAGCTTCTGGACCAATCCCCGCAGGGAGGCGAGGGTGTCCTCATTCGTGGCGAGGGTGCGGATGACCTCCACCAGGGGCATGAGCGGCACGGGATTGAAGAAGTGCAGGCCGGCCAGGTGGGGCAGGCGGTGGGGGGCCAGGACCGGACTGAGCTGCGCCACGGACAAACTGGATGTGTTGGTGCATAGGATCGCTGCAGGGCCCAGCACGCGGTCGAGCTCGGCAAAGGTCTGCAGCTTGAGCTCGAGCCGTTCCGGGATGGCTTCCACCACGAGGTCACAGTTGGCAAGGTCGGTGAAGAGCAGCGTGCCCTGGAGGCGGCGCGTCCACTCCTGACGCTGGTCATCGGTGATCTTGCCCTTGGTGACCGCCCGATCCCAAGCCCCGTGGATGCGGGCCAGGCCTTTGACCAGCAGCGCCTCGTCGGCTTCCTTTACCCGGACGTCACACCCGGACTCAGCCGCGCACTGGGCGATGCCCGAGCCCATGAGGCCGCAGCCGATGACGCCGATGCGATGGATGTCCACAGGTTCCTCCGGTTTTTTGTTTGGCAGCTTCTGCCCCCCATTGTCCGGGAAATCCTGGCCGTCGGGGGTGATGACCTCCGGTAGAATTCGCCCAGAGCAAGGGAGGGACCATGATCGGCCCGCTGAAGGACCTTCTCGGTCACCACGCCTGGGCGGATGCGATGTTCTTCCGGGCCTGGCAAAGTTCCGGACTCCTCGAGGATGAGGACCTGCGGGCCCGGACGGACCACATGGTGGCGACCTTGGAAGCCTTCCTGAAGGTGTTGAAGGGCGACCCCGTGGTCTCCCCCGAGCGACCCCTGGCGGATTTCCAGGAGTTGAAGGCCCGGTGCGAGGCCGGCCACCAGGTGTTCAAGGCCCTGGGATACGGACTGGACGAGGCCTCTCTGGCACGTACCGTACGGGTACCGTGGTTCCCGGATCCCCCCTGCGTGATTTCGACTGCGGATGCCCTGCTGCAGGTGTGTCTGCACAGCCAGCACCACCGGGGCCAGTGCATGGCCCGGCTGAAGGCGCTCGCGGCGACGCCCAAGAACGTGGACTACGTCATCTGGCTCTGGAAGCAGAAGCCCGAGGCGCGCTGGCCGGTCACCTAGACCAGCCCCGGGGGACCGCTGAAGACTTCTCGAAGCTTCCTGGCCAGCTGGGGGACGGTGAAGGGCTTCCTCAGCAGGGGGGCATCTGGCCTGGCCAGGTCGTGGTGGTCCAGCTCATTCGCGGTATAGCCGGAAATGTAGAGAACCCGTAGTTCCGGGTGTGTCTGGACCAGCTGGGAGGCAAAACTGGGACCGCTCTGCCCGGGCATGATCACGTCCGTCAACAGCAGGTGGATCCCATGGGGATGGGCCTGCAGCTTGGCCAGGGCATCCCGTGTATCGGCCGCGGAGAGGACGGTGTAGCCCTGGTCCTCGAGGATCCGCTGGGTGGTCTCGCGCAGCGAGGGCTCGTCTTCCACAAGGAGAATGGTCTCGGTGCCGCGCACCAGGGACTCTGACGCTGCCGCACCATGCTCCTCGGGAATGGCCCGGGTCCTCGGGAAGGTGAGACGGATCGTGGTGCCCTGGCCCAGGTTGGACCGGACGGTGATGCCCCCACGAGACGCACTCACCATGCCATAGACGGAGGCAAGGCCGAGCCCCGTACCGCGGCCTCGTCCTTTGGTCGTGAAGAACGGCTCGAAGAGGTGCTGCTGGGTCTCCTCATCCATGCCCTCGCCGGAATCCGTCACTTCGATGGTGACCGTGTCGTTGGAGGCCGCATCGAGAAAGGAGGATGAAGGCGCCTGATCCCCGGCCCCCTTCATGAGCCGAATCACCAGGCTGCCCCCATCCGGCATGGCGTCGCGGGCATTGGCGGCCAGGTTCAGCAGGGCCTGCTCCAGCCCGTTGGGATCGACAGTGATGGCCCCCACGTCCGACTCGATCTCGAGGTGGAACAGGATGTGCTCCCCGAGCAGTCCAGTGAGCATTGGGACCAGGCCGTGGAGCAGTGTTTCCGGATTGACCACCTTCAATTCAGGTATTTCGCGTCGGCAAAAGGCGAGGAGCCGCCCTGTCAGGGCAGCACCTCGGGTGGCCGCGCCCTGGATGCGTACCAGATCTCGGTGTGCGGGGTGGTCCTGGGGAAGGGAGGACTCCGCCAGTCCGAGGCTTCCCATGATGGCGCCCAGGATGTTGTTGAAATCATGGGCGACGCCACCAGCCAGGCGTCCCATGGCCTCCATTTTCTGGGCCTCGCGCAGCTGATTCTGGAGCCGGTGACGCTCGGTGATGTCCCGGGCATTCAGCACCAGGCCTTGCACCGCGGGATCAGCCAGCAGGTTGCACCCGGAAATCTCCAGCAGTCGCCATGGCCCCCCCGGCGGGCCGAGGCGGATGCTCTGGACAGGGGGTACCTCGGGGTGCTGGGTCAGCGTACGAATGAATTCCCGGGAACGGCTGGCATCGTCCGGGTGGATCAGACTCAGGAGGTCCTGGCCTTCCAAGGTATCGACGTCGAGTCCCGTCGCTCTGAGGGCGGCAGGATCGGCGAAGGTGATCTGGCCCATGGCGTCCGTGACGAGAATGGGGTCGGAGGAGTGGCGGACCAGCGCCTCGAAGCGGGCCTGCATCGCAGAGGTCGCCGCTTCGGCGCCCCGTTTCATGCTCTCCCGGAGCGACAGGGCTTCCCGAGCAACAATGACCAGGATCAGCAGGATGATGCCGACGAGCACCCGCTGCAGCATGTAGGCGTCCATGCCTCGACCCACCAGCTTCACCATCCAGAGGCCCACGATCACCATGGCCACGATGGGACCGGGGCTGACGGCCATTGGACGGGTAGGGCGGACGGGAAGGGTATCGGTCAGCATTCGCCAAGCGCTCAGCAGATTGCAGAGTAGGGCCAGGGCGTTGACGATGTTGCCCCAGTACTTCAGGTTGATGAGCGTGGCTCCGCCGTTGATCTCCAGGCTGAAGAGCAGGTCTCCGAGCCACGAAAGGCCCAATCCGACGAGCAGCAGGTAATGGGCTGGTCGGCTTGGGTGCGGTGCATAGCGGAGCAGGACGAGGTTGAGACCCATCACCCCAAGGAAGGCCATGGCGGGATAAGCCGCGGCCAGAAACGACTTCAGGTTTGGCCCGTGGGCAAAGGTCGGATGGATGCCGAACAGCCACAGGGGGGTGCCCACTCCCACCACAAAGACCGCGCCATCCAGCAGAAGACGGGCCCTTCCGGCGGACTGCTCGCTCGCTCGGGTCAGGTGGGCGAGCGCCAGGAAGAAGACTGGGTAGGTGAGGAGGTAAAGGGAATCCGTGAGCCAGCTGGGAGCAGTTCCAGTCCCGGAAACCGCCATGAGGGGAAGGGTGGACCCGGCGATGAAATTCAGCGCCCAGCCCCCGGCCATCCAGCGAAGGGCGGACTGGAAGCCTGGCGAGTAATCCGTTCGACGGGACGCGCGCCAGAAAATCCAAGGCGTGAACAGGGACAGCACCTGCAGGTAACCCAGTTCGAAGGCCCGGGACAAAGGGGTGGGCTTCGGATAGGTGCATAACCACGCCACATAGGGCAATGCCAGCAGCGCCAACACCTTCAGCCAGAAGGGGTAGCGGCGAAGCCACGGTGGCTGGAGCGCGTCACGCAGGAAGGACATCAGGGGAACCAAACCTATGCAGCCCCGGACCTTGGGGGGCAATCCCTTTGGTAACCGTTCAGGCCTGATCGGAGGAGGGCACCAGACGTTTGGTCGTTTTGTTGGTTGAACGCGGCTTTCTGAGTTTGAATGCAGACCTGAGGCAGACGTTCACAGCTTCGAGGTGAAAGGCTTCCGAATCCCAGTCGGG
>JANYAZ010000249.1 GCA_025361045.1 Geothrix sp.
AACAGCCTGTACAACACCCCGCCCACCTTCGGCATCTACATCCTGCGCAACGTGCTGGCCTACAACAAGAGCATCGGCGGCCTCCAGGCCATCGAGGCCAGCAACCGCAAGAAGGGCGAGCTGCTCTACGGCTGCATCGACAAGCACGCGGACTTCTACAAGGGCTTCGTCACCGAGAAGAGCCACCGCAGCCTCATGAACGTGGACTTCTTCCTGCCCACCCCCGAGCTCGACGACCAGTTCGTGAAGGAAGCAAAGAAGGCCAACATGGTGGGCCTGAAGGGCTACCGCGACATCGGCGGCATCCGCGTCAGCACCTACAACGCCGTGACCGTCGACAACGTGAAAACCCTGGTCGAGTTCATGGAACAGTTCGTCAAGACCAACGGCTAGCCCCGCCGGTCCCCCTTAGCCAAGGCCCCTTAGGGTCTTGCGCTTACCAGGCAAAAACGATTTATGGGCAATATATGCCTTAATATACCCTCATGGGATTCACCCACCCCGAGGGATGCATGGACTGGCAGCTGGCTTTCAGTGCGGACGGATCCCGCCTCACCCTCACGTTCCAAGGCGTGGCCCAGGTGGATGGCTTCATCGCGTGCTGTCAAGAAGCCGGCCGGGATCCCCGGTGGCAGTCTGACCTTTCAGCCGTGCTGGATCTGCGTGACCTGGACATGGCCGTCCTCGATCAGGGGGACATCCTGCACCTGGTGGATGCCCACAAGCCCCACGCCGCCCGGCTGGCCGGGAACCGCGTCGCCGTCCTGGTGTCCCGCCCCGTGGCCTACGGCCTGGTGCGGATGTGGCTGGGCTACACCGAGAACCTGGCCCACACCCACGGGGTGTTCTACCGGCTGGAAGAGGCTGAAGCCTGGCTGCGCGGCGCGGGCTGATGGCCCATTCTTGGGGGGCCAGGGTTTCGGACCGATGACATGCCACCCCCCCAGGGGGCTCTGGAGCCTCGCCGACTTCCCATGGACCTGCCCCCGTCTTCCCTCGACTGCCTGAAGCTCCTGGCCGCCGCCGAGGCGGTGCGCCTGGAGGCCATCGGTCAAGACGGGCTTGAGGATCTGGTGGCCCGGGGTCTCCTCCAGAAGGACGACCGACCCAAGCAGGTCAGCCTGGAGTCCCGGTACGAGGCCCTGCAGGAGTCCCACCGCCACATCCTGGAGGCCCGGAGCTGTGCCGACCGCCTGGCGCGCCGAACCGCACCCCGATCCCGCTTCGCGGGCCTGCTGGGCGCCAGTGCCCCGCCCCCGCCCGGCCCCGACGACCCCGACGTGCTGCGGCTCATGGACCTCCTGGAGCGCCTCAAGATCCAGGTCCGGGGCGTCAAGGACCTCGATCAGATCCCCGCCCACCTGGATCGCATCCACGACTACATCCAGGTGGAGGGTCGCGAATGCCTCGACCGCCTGGCCGATACGGACCGCGAGATCGACCTGCTGCAGAAGCAGGCCCCGCCCGGCACCCTGGTGGAACCCGAGGGCTTCTACACACTCACCCAGGCCGGGGAGGCCGCCCTGCCCGAGGCTCCGGTGGTCGAGGCCTTCGAGGCGGCCCTCCAGGCGGCCTTCGGACCGCTCACCCACCGCAGCGCCAGCTCCGCCCACTTCCGCGAAGATCCCGCCAGCCTGCTGGCCTACCTGATGGAGGGCATGGCCCGGGGTCAGCGGCCCTCGGCCCTGCTCTCCGAGTACGACAACCTGCTGGAGGCCTACGACCGCACGGCCCTCTTCGCCGACCTGCGCTCGCTGCGCGCCAAGATCGGCTTCCTGGTCCGGCTGCTGCGGGCCGCGCGGGAGGAGCCCAAACGGGCCTACCTCTGGTGCAACCGGGAACGCCTGCAGGCCCTGGTGGGCCGCATCCGGCCGCTGGTACCAGGCTCGGTGACCAGCGCCGGCTGGCACCTGCCCTATGCCGCGGACCTCTTCCTCGCCGACGGTGGGTTGTTCGGGGACGAGGGCCAGGCCGAGGGGCGCACCCACTTGTTCGAGGCCGTCCACCGCGTCCAGTCCGAGCTCCTGCAGGACACCCGCATCGCCGACGGCCAGTTCGTCCGTCTGGTCCTCACGGTCACGCACGCCGCCCGGGTCCGCAACTTCACCCCCGGCATCCTCATGGACCGGTTCGTGCGCCAGGCTTACGAAACCCTCATCGAGGCCGCCCAGGCCGCCCCTTACGACCTGGGCGACCGCGGCACCCGGCTGCTCTTCGGCACCCATCTGGCCCACGCCGCGGGCTATGCCAAGGCGCGTCTCCAGGCGCCCCTGGCGACCTTCGGCCAGCTCCACGAGTGGCTGCAGGGCGAAGGTCACGCCACCTCGCTGCCCGTCCAGGCCCAGCTGCACGCCTTCGCGACCCTGGACCGGCTGGAGCGCCTGGGGGCGCCCGTCCCCCTGGAGACCTACGCCGGCATCCTGGCCCGGCTACGCAAGCGCCTGAACCACCACAAGGTGGTGTCCCGCGCCTTCCGCACCGAGAAGGCCCTGGCCGGCGACGAGGCGGCCCTTGTCGCCAACCTCTGCGCCCGCGTCTGCTTTCAGAACCTGGTCGTTCCAGCCGGCACCAAGCGCCATCCGGATGCCGGGATGGCAGGTCTCTATGAGGACAAGGACGCGGTCCTGCCCCCCATCCTCGGCGGCCCCTTCGGCACCCTGATGCTCAGCTGATCACGCCCCGACAGGCTGCCGCAGGGACACCACCAGCTCCTCGATGCGGGCGTCCTTCTCGGTCCACAGGTCCTTCACCCAGGTCTGCATGCGAGCGCGGAAGGCCGGGTCGCCTTCGTAGTCGCCGCCCAGCAAGTCCCTGGGGATCTCCCGCTCACGCACCCGCACCACCACCTGCCGCACCTGGCCCGAGAGCAAGTCCCAGAAGGTGGGCACACCGCCGGGGTAGACGATGGTGACGTCCAGCAGCGCATCGAAGCGTTCGCCCATGGCACTCAGCGCCGTGGCCAGGCCACCCACCTTGGGCTTCAGCAGGTGCCGGTAGGGCGACTGCTGTGCGTCGTGTTTCGTCGCGCTGAACCGCGTGCCCTCTAAGAAGTTCATCACCGAGGTGGGGATCTGGCGGAATTTCTCGCAGGCCTTGCGCGCCGTGGCCAGGTCCGCCGCGCGGCTGCCACTGCGTCGCTTCATGAAGGGGAAATCCAGGGCCCACCAGGCCAGCCCCATCACCGGCACATACAGCAGCTGGCGCTTGAGGAAGAACTTCAGAAAGGGCACCCGCCGGTGGAAGACCTTCTGCAGCACCAGGATGTCCACCCAGCTCTGGTGGTTGCTGCTCACCAGGTACCAGCCCTTGCGGCGCAGGCCCTCGAGCCCCTGCACGTCCCAGTGCATGCGCTGCACCAGGGCCATCCACCAGCCGTTCACGGCGATCCAGCTTTCCGCCAGGGCATTGAGGGCCCGATCCGCGCCCCGACGGACGGCGCCGAAGGGCAGCGCCAGCTTCACCAGCGCCACGGGGAGCATGGTCGAGCAGATGGCCACGGCATTGACCGCCAGCACGGAGGTGGCGAAGCTGCCCTTGATCGTGGACCCGATGCGCTTGAGCACGAACGAACTCCGAATGGCCCCAGAAGCCAGATCGAACAGGATAGCGAGGGCGCCAGATCCCCAAGCCAGGGAATTCCTTGCCGGTCGTTGCCGCTATCCTTGGGGCGATGACCCGGAGGAATCCCATGCGACCCCACCGATGGCTTGGCCCGATGCTGCTGGCCCTGGTCCCATGCTCGCTCCAGGCCCAATCGGGCCAAACCCAGTGGCAGCTGGCCAACTTCACCTGGGTGAAACGCGTGGCTGCCGAGCCCGGCGCCCCGGCCAATGCCCAGCCCGCCCCCCTCTCCGAGGAGGCCCTGGTGGCCGCCCTGGGGCCCGTGGTGATCTCGGAGGAGGGCCTGGACGTGCCCCTCTTCGCCAAGGACGAGCTGAAGCGCCTGAGCCGGGCCCTGCGCGAGGCCCTCACCCTGGCCCAGCCCGGCGAGGATGTGATCCTCCTCAGCACCTTCAAGCGCGGCGGCGGCTTCATGGAGATGCCGCTGGGGCTCACCGCGCGGCTCTTCGTGCGCGAGGGCGCCCTCAACCTCATCGTCCACGATGCCCGCCTGCCCTTCATGGACCGCTATTCGGCCGACCGCACCCTGCCCACCTTCGCCTACGGCTCCCGCACGGCCGCCTCTGGCGTGACCCTCCAGGCCCCCCACGGCACGCGCCTGCGGGGCGACTGGCTGACCCTGCCCCTGACCGCAACCCCTGCGGTGGCGGCCACCCCGGCCCCCGCAGCGATCGCGGCCCCCATGCCGGTCGCGCCCGCCCCTGCGCCAGCCGCGGCCCCCCGGGACGCGGCCTTCTACGAGGCCCAGGCCCAGCGGCTCAAGGCCTTGAAGAAGCTCCGCGAAGAAAACCTGCTCAGCGAGGCCGAGTACCAGGAAAAGCGCGACGCCATCCTCAAGACGCTATAGCGGTCAGGCGCAGCCCAGCTCCCCCTTGCCCGGTGGCGTCCAGGCCCGGACGCCGGACCCCGGACCGCTATGCTGGTGGACGAAGGCCCGGAGGACGTCCCATGCGACCCAGCCGATGGATGCTCACGCTGCTGCTTCTGGCCTTGGCCCCGCTGGGTGCCCAGGACCAGCAGGCCCTGTGGCAGCCCGCCGTCTTCACCTGGGTGCGGCGCGTACCCGCCGAGCCCGGCGCCCCGCCCAGCGCCCACCCCGCCCAGCTCAGCCCGGAGGCGCTGCAGACCCTGCTGACGCCGGTGAAGGTGCAGGTGGGCCGAAAGCAGGTCCCCCTCTTCGGCCGGGACGAGTTGAAGGAGCTGACGCCGATCCTCAGCGAGGCCCTCGCCCTGGCGCGCCCCGACGAGGACCTCATCCTGCTCAGCACCGGCCGGCACGATGGCGGGTTCATGGCGCCGAGCGAGGGCCTGACGGCGAGGCTCTTCATGCAAGGGGAGGCGCTCCACCTCCTCGTCCACGACGCCCGGCTGGAGTTCCTGATCGCGTACCGGGCCATGAACGCCCAGCCCAGCTTCACCTACGGCAGCCGCGCCCAGGCCTCGGCGGAGGTGCTGCAGGCCCCGGGCGCCACGCGCCTGCGCCCCGACTGGCTGGCGCTTCCCCTGGCCCCGGCCCCAGTGCCTGCGGCCACCCCCGCCCCCGGCGCGCCCCCGGCCGCTTCCACCCCGGCCGCGACCACCACCGTGGGCGATGACGCGGCCTACCAGGCCAAGGCCCAGCGCCTGCGAACCCTCAAGCGCCTTCGCGAAGAGAACCTGATCACCGAAGCCGAATACCAGAAGCGGCGCGACGCCATCCTCAAGGCGCTCTAGGGTTCACCCCCAGCCCAGCTCCTCCAGCCGATCCTCATCGATGCCGAAGTGGTGGGCGAGCTCATGGATGACCGTGGTGGCGATCTCGTCGCGCAGGTCGTCCTCGTCCTCACAATCCTCCAGCAAGGGACCACGGAAGATCGTGATGCGGGGCGGCAGCTCGCCGGATGCGGGCGGGCCATCGGTCAGGGGGTGGCCCGAATAGAGGCCGCAGAGCGTCTCGTCTTCCGGAACGCCCAGCTCGTCCAGCAGGGCGTCCGGTGCCCACGCCTCGATGACCACCGGCACCCCTTCCAGGTACGGGCGAAACGCCTCGGGAACGAGCGCCAGCGCCTCGTCCACCAGCCTGCGGAACGCGTGGTCGGATACGTGCATCACAGCCCATCCAGCGGGCTTGGCACACCCCTGCCGCCCTTGTTCAGCACATGGGTGTAGATCATGGTCGTGGCCACATCCTTGTGGCCCAGGAGTTCCTGCACGGTGCGGATGTCGTGGCCCGCCGCCAGGACATGCGTGGCGAAGGAGTGCCGCAGCACATGGGGGGTTACCGGCTTGATGATCTCTGCCGCTCGGGCCGCCAGCCGGACGGCCTTCTGAACGCTTTCAGGCTGAAGGTGGTGACGGCGGGTCACTCCAGCACGCGGATCGACCGAGCGCAGGCTGGAGGGGAACACCCACTGCCAGCCCCAGGCTCGGGGAGCAGATTTGTATTTCACGGCCAGCGCATCGGGCAGCCAGACCTCGCCGAAACCCTGCTGAAGGTCCTTCTCATGCAGGGCGCGCACCAGGTCCAGGTGCGCATGGAGGGATTTCACCACCCCCTCGGGGAGCATGGTGACCCGATCCTTGCCGCCCTTGCCCTCCCGCACGATGACCTCCAGCCGCTCGAACTCCAGATCCTTCACCCGCAGCCGCAGACCCTCCATGAGGCGCATGCCGGTACCATAGAGCAGCTTGGCGACCAGAGCCATGACCCCTTCCATCTGGTCGAAGAGGGCGCGGACCTCGCCGGGTGTGAGCACCACCGGCAACTTCGGCTGCCGCTTGGCCTGGACGACCTCGGCCAGCCAGGGCAGGTCGTTGGCCAGCACCTTCCGATACATGAAGAGCAGGGCCGCCTTGGCCTGGTTCTGCGTCGAAGGTGACACCCCCCGATCCACGGCCAAATGGCTGAGGAAGGCTTGGACCTCGGGCGCGCCCAGATCCTTGGGATGCCGCTTGCCCTGGAAGAGGATGAAGCGCCGCGCCCAGTCCACATAGGCATCCTCGGTCCGCAGGCTGTAACGCCGGACCCGAAGCTGCTCCCGGAACTGGTCGAGGAACCTGGGCTGCTGCGCTCCGCTGTCCTCCATCCGTCTTTCACCGGTCTGCCTATTCACGTCAACCATGGCGATCTCTCCAGTGGGTTCTGGACCGCCTAACGCGCTAATCTTGGGACAGAATCATCAGCAAGTAAGGCAGGAGTGGATTGAAGATATCGCTTTATTTTCGCCCGTCAACCCCCCCAAACGGTTCGCCTATTCCACCGGGTCACGAACCGTCATCCGCCCCCCGCACTCCCAGTCATCACCCCGACTAGGCGAACTCACCCCCTCCACCCCCCGCCGTCCATTTCAAAGTTAGGCGCTTTAGAAACCCACTGACACTTTCACTGAAACACGAGGAGATCAAATTGATTCCTGAGAAGCTACTTCAAGTTCTGAAACTTGAAGGTGTTGTTTCAATTGTGACCATGGGTGCGACTGCTCCGCATGTCGTTAATACATGGAACAGCTACATCCAGTTGACCGAAGACGACCACATTCTGATTCCAGTCGGAGGCATGATCCAGACTGAAACAAATGTTGAAAGGAATCCTGACGTCCTTATAACTCTTGGGGCGAGAGAGGTCGATGGCTTCCGCGGCCCAGGAACCGGTTTCTTGATCCAAGGAACGGCCTCTTTCCTGAATTCTGGTCAATTATTCGATCTCGTTCATAAGAAATACCCTTGGGTCCGAGCAGTCTTAGAGGTCTCGGACGTCTATGCCACTCAGACCTTGTAAGTTGCATTCTTCAGCTTGGGCCCGAAGCGTCTAACCCTCCGCTGCACTCGGACCCCGCCTGCATTGCCTTCCGTTCTCTCTCAGCTACTCGCTTCCTCGGCTTCGTTCAGCGCCTCGGTGCAGGCGGGGCCGGTGAGCTTCATTCGTTAGGCGCCATCACGCACATTTTCGGAGATCTCATGAAGGCAATACTGCTTCTTCCCTTCATTCTTGTCGATTTGGCTTGCAACAAGCCAACTCCGACTCCGGAGCAACCCTTAGAAGGACAGGATTGCGCCCATGCAATTCGGGTAAAAACTGTTGCCGATGAGTACACATGGATGAAGGCACGCTATCCAGGATTCCTTCCTAAGGGCCAAAGTCTGTTGAGGTCTTGCAATGGCATTAACCAGCCCACTGATGCCGTCACAATTCTTTTGCGCGACGGTACTACTCGAACTTTTTATTTCACTGGCTTCTCTATGAGCTATTGAGAACAGCCGCCTAACCCTCCGCTCAAGTCGGACCCCGCCTGCATTGCCTTCCGTTCCCTCTCAGCATCTCGCTATCTCGGCTCCGCTCGTCGCCTCGGTGCAGGCGTGGCCGCTTAGCTTCATTCGTTAGGCTCACCCAGCTTCTCTCTCTGTCGGTCAGCTGAATCCGTTAGCCCGTCGAACCAACTCTTCTCGCTGTGGCCCACCCAGAAACGTCAAAACTCTTGTCATCAACATCAATCCTGGTTGGTAACCTGGGTCCATGTTCAACGTTTCAAGCCCTCTGTCTTTACCTTTCCAGCTTTCT
>JANYAZ010000097.1 GCA_025361045.1 Geothrix sp.
CGGTTGCGGGCGGGATCCGCGCGATCGCGTGGCCGTCCGCCCGCAACCGCTGGCCAAGCGAAGCTCGTTCGGACGGGCCTCTCTGTGTCCTCCGTGCCTCCGTGGTGAATCCTTAACGATTGAATGCGAACCGGTATGAGGGCCAGGCGCTGCGCATGGCCTTGCCAAGGGCGTCGTAGTCGCCGGCGGCCAGGGTGGTGGTCATCAGGGCGGCGGTGGACAGAAGGGTCACAAGCTTCATGGGGTCATCTCCTTGGGGCCATCCGGGCACACGCCGGACCGGGCCCATGCAGAACGCATCGTCAGGACCCTGCCCCCCTTGATCGAACCGCACGAAAAAGGTGCCATTTGCTCCAAAGGCCACAGACCGCCCCAGATCCGGGCGCGGCGGGCGGAACTTCAGCGGGCGGTGGTCTGCCCAAGGCCGAACTGCACGGCCCCCAGCAGGGCCACGGGGGTGGTGACCGCGCGCAGGATGCTGCGGCCCAGGCTCACGGGCTGCCAGCCGGCGGCGCCCAGGGCGGCGAACTCCTCGTCGGTGATGCCCCCCTCGGGCCCGCTGGTGAAGGCCAGGGTCTCGGCACGCAGGGCGGGATTGGACTGGCCGGTGGCCAGCTCATAGGCCACCCACTTCTGCGGGGTCTCCCAGGTGAGCAGCGCTGCGAAGGGCATGGGGGGCCGGAGTTCTGGCAGGCGGCTGCGGTGGCTCTGTTCGCAGGCGGACTGGATGAGCCGCGTCCAGCGGTCCAGGCGGGCGACGGTCTTGGCGGCGTCGAACTCGCTGCGCCCATAGACCACGGGCTGGACGAGCGTGACGCCCAGCTCCACCAGGGGCGGCAGCCACTCGTCGAAGAGGCTCAGCTGCGCGGGCAGGGGCAGGCAGGCCTGCAGGGCGATGGCGGGTTCCCGGTCCTCGTGCAGGGGGGCCACCAGCCGGGCCACAGCGCGGCCCCGGTCCAGCTCCGCCAGATCCGCGGTCCAGGTCTGCCCGCCCAGCACCAGCTCCAGGGCGGCGCCGGGCTTCAGGCGCAGGGCCCTGAGGTGCCGCGCCGCCTCGGGGTCGAGGGGCACGAGGGCGTTCTCGGCGGCGGGCAGCGACGCCAGGAAGAAGCGGGGCAGGCTCATGAGGACATGATGAGGGATTCCCGAGCCCGGTGGTGAGGCCGGCTGGGACAGGGACCGACAGCGGGTGGGGCAAGGCTCCACACGCGGACCCTTCAACCCTTTGGGATTCCTTGGGGTCAGAAAGGATGCCCATTTGGCACAGGCCGTGAAGTAAACCCCTGCGGGGCCGTCGCCCCAACCCAAAGGAATCCCCATGAACGCTCGCCGTCTCACCGCCGTCCTCTTCGGGGCGCTCCTCGCGGGCGCCTCGCTCTTCGCCCAGGCTCCGCAGCCTGGCACCCAGACCGTTACCCCCAAGCGCGAGCAGCGCATGGAAAAGCGCGCCGAGAAGCAGCAGAAGCACAACGCCCAGACCCGCAAGTAGCGGGACACCGCAGGCTGAACGAAAGGGGGGCTCGGACCGAGCCCCCCGGCTGCGTCCCCGGGGTTGTGGGCCAGGGACTTCCGCAACCCGATAAGCTGAGGGTCACGGAGGACCTTTGTTTGAAGCCTTGCACCAAGCCGCGCCCTGGTGGGCCTGGGCCGGATTCCACGCCTTCGTGTTCCTGATGCTGGCCCTGGATCTGGGCGTCTTCAACCGCCGGATCCATGCGCCCAGCGTGCGCGAAGCCGGCATCTGGAGCGCCGTGTGGATCACCCTGGCGCTCATCTTCAACGGTCTGATCTTCCAGGCGGAGGGAACCCAGAAGGGCCTGGAGTGGTTCACGGGCTACGTGCTGGAAAAATCCCTCAGCGTGGACAACCTCTTCGTGTTCGTCCTGGTCTTCCGCAGCTTCCAGGTGGACCTGCGCCACCAGCACCGGGTGCTGTTCTGGGGCGTGCTGGGGGCGCTGATCATGCGGGCCGCCATGATCCTGGCGGGCACGGCCCTGCTGAACCGCTTCGAATGGATGATGTATGTCTTCGGCGGCTTCCTCGTCTACACCGGCCTGAAGATGCTGCTGGTGGCGGAGGAGGATTCTGATCCCACGCAGAACCCCATGGTGCGGGCCTTCCGGCGCCTGGTGCCCTACGACGAGACCGGCGGCCACGAGCACTTCTGGGTGATCCGCGAGGGCAGGCGCTTCGCCACGCCCATGCTGCTGGTGCTCCTCACCATCGAGGTGACGGACCTGGTCTTCGCCGTGGATTCCATCCCGGCGGTGCTGGCTGTGAGCCGCGATCCCTTCGTGGTCTACACCTCGAACATCTTCGCGATCATGGGTCTGCGCAGCCTCTACTTCCTGCTGGCCAAGATGATGGACCGCTTCCACCGCCTGAAGACGGGCCTCGCCGTGGTGCTGGCCTTCGTGGGTGTGAAGATGTGCATCGTCGAGTGGATCAAAATCCCGGTCCAGTACAGCCTCCTGGTCATTGCGGCGGTGCTGACGGGCAGCGTCATCGCCAGCCTGGCCTGGCCGGCGGAGCAGGATGGGGTGGAGTGATGGAGGTCTGGCACCACGACCTGGAGACCGCCCCGGCCACGGGGCCCTTCGTGGTGACGCTGGGGACCTTCGACGGCGTCCACGCGGGCCACCGGGAGCTGCTCCAGATCGCGGCGGGCCGGGCCAAGGCGCTGGGCCAGCGGGCGGCGGTGGTGACCTTTGACCCGCACCCCACCCTGGTGGTGGCGCCCCTGCGCAAGCCAAAGCTGCTGATGACGCTCGAGCAGCGCCTGGCGGCCTTCGAGGCGGCGGGCATGGACTTGGCGTGGGTGATCCCCTTCAGCCGGGCCTTTTCAGAACTCAGTCCCGAGGCCTTCCTCGACCGCCTTCGCCAGATTCTTTCGCCGGTGGAGCTGCATGTGGGGCGGGCCTTCTGCTTCGGCCGCGACCGCAGCGGCACCGTGGAGACGCTGGAGGCCTGGGGGGCGACCCATGGCTGCGAGGTGCGCACCCTGGCCCTGCGGGCGCCAGATGGCGGCCGCCTCTCCAGCACGCGGATCCGCGAGGCCCTGGACGTGGGCGATGCGGAGGAAGCAGCTGCCCTGCTGGGCCATCCCTATGCCCTCACCGGCGTGGTGGTGGAGGGCGATCGCCGGGGCCGCCACCTGGGGTTTCCCACGGCGAACCTGGCCTGGGAGCAGGAGCAGCTGCCTGCTTCAGGGGTCTACGTGACGGAGGTCCTCCTGCCCCACCAGGGCGGTACATGCCTGGGTCTCACCAACGTGGGTGAGAAACCCACCTTCGAGGGCCAGCGCCTCACGGTGGAAACCCACCTGCCGGGTTTCGACAGCGACCTCTACGGCACCCGGCTGAGCCTGCGGTTCATCCACCGCCTGCGCGGCGAGGTGAAGTTCGGCTCCGTGGATGAGCTGAGGGTGCAGATCGCCAAGGATGTGGCCGAGGGCACCGCCTGGTGGAAGGCCCGTGAGGTTTGAAGGATTGGCTGGTCGCGGAGGTCGCGAAACGACGCGGAAACCGCGGAAGCAGCTTGGTGCTCCGCGAGAAGGTGCCCTGTTATCCCGGATGAGGCTGTGATTTCCTAGCGGCCAACAAACCTCATTCTGTGCATTCTGCGGACCTTCCGTGTGTTCCGCGACCAGCGCTTTTTTCTTTAGCTGGCCGCGTCCACCCGCCAGCGGGTGAGGGGGCGCTCCGCCAGATCCCAGACCTGAAGCCCCAGGGGCAGCCGGGTTACGCTCAGGCGCTGCCGGATCTGGGCCTTGGCCGCATCCAGGGTGTCGGCCTCGAGGGGGCCGTATTCCATGAAGTAACCGCTGAACTTGTAGCCGAAGGTGCGCATGGGGGCTCCGTCTGTCCCGTTTATTCAGTATTCGTCTTATTTTCGTATTTGTCAAGATCGGAGGCGAAAAAAAGCATGAATGCGCTGGCCACCCTCCAGGGTCTGAGGCTCAGGATCCGGCCCACCGTTGGACAGGGGGTGTCGACCAGGGTCGGCGGCTCAGTCGGGTTCTGTTACGACCTCTCATACCGGTTCGCATTCAATCGTTAAGGATTCACCACGGAGGCACGGAGGACACAGAGAGGCCCGTCCGAACGAGCTTCGCTTGGCCAGCGGTTGCGGGCGGACGGCCACGCGATCGCGCGGATCCCGCCCG
>JANYAZ010000267.1 GCA_025361045.1 Geothrix sp.
GGGTGGGGAAAACCACTTGCTCCACCTTGGGTGCCGCGGTCATGGCGCCCTTGGGGGCCAGGTTCTTGAGGGCGATGGCCTTGGCATCCTCGGCGCTCAGGCGGGGGCTCGCGGTGGCGAGGGTCACCTGGGGCTTGAGGCCCTGGGTCAGGGTGTTCACCTGGCCATCGGGTTCGACGTGGGCGATGGCCTCACCCGCCCACACGCGGTGGCCCTCGTGGGTCTGGTGGAACCGGACCACGGTCCGTCCCTGGGCATTGGTGGAGACTTGGTGCGGGACAAAGCTGGCGGAACCGCTGAGCCCCAGCTGCTCCCGGCGCTGGAGCATCACGCCCAGGGCCTTGTCGGCTCGGGCGGGCTGCTGGGCCTTGAGGGCCGCGACCTGGGCTGGGGTGAGGGTGGGCTGGATCGCGGCCAGGGGCACGGATCCCGCTGCGAGGGCGAAGACCAGGGCCGGTACCGGACGCAGGAATGATCGAGACATGAGAACTCCTTGGGGTCTGGGATCGGTCAGTGGGCGGTTAGGGTGCCGACGGCGATGGTGATGTCCGTCATGCGCATCTTCTTGTCGAGGGTCCACAGGTCATCAGTCACGGCGCCGATGTCCGCGGGGATGACCTTGGCCTTGGGGATCGTGAGCGCCAGGGTGGTCCCGGCCGAAGGCTTGGCTGCGGCGTCGAGCTGCAGGGCGATCTGGCAGAGGGTGGTGCCCGAGTCCTGGGCGGCCTGATCCCGGTCCTTCTGGAAGATGCCGACGGACAGCAGGTTTCCCTTCTGGACGCCGCCGGTGATGGCGAGTGGTTCGCTGGGGTCGGTGGAGCCCAGGGCCTGCAGCTGGTAGATGCCGGCGTCGTTGATGGGCAGCCCGTTGCTGAAGGTGACGAATTTCACGCCGGCCGGACCCTGGAGGTTGAAGCCCACGCCCCGGGTCATGAGCCCGGCCGGACCCACGAGGTTGAGCACGAGCTGGGTGGCCGTGGACGAAGGGTCCTTGACCAGGCGCCAACCCGTGCCGGTGGGGTTGGTGTAGACGAGGCTTTGGGCCGGGGCCGGGGCGGGCGCGGCGGGTGGTGGCGCGGAGTGGGAGCCGCCGCCGCAGGCCAGGCCCAGGAGGAGCGCCAGGGCGGGGGAGAGAAGCGAAAGGGAGTGGATGCGCATGGGATTCCTCACTTGACCCACCAGGTGGCCTTCATGGCGTCCGCGAACGCTGCCACATCGGCATCGTCCACCCAGGGCGCCTTGAACATGGAATGGGAAGGGTTGAGTGCGTTGCTCAGGTACCAGGAGAAGGCGACGCCGCCGAGATCCACGGCGTCCTGCTCGTTGTCCCCGTCGGTGTCGAGGTTGATGAGGAAGCAGCGGCCTTCGGCGAACTGGTGAGGATCCGCCTGGCTGGTGGCTGTGATGGCATACCAGCCCAGGTTGAAGGGGGTGGTCCAGCTGCCATCTGGATTGATCACGCCGCCCTTGTTGGCGGAGGAGCCGTTGTAGAGGGAAGGGCCACCCAGGGTCCAGGTGACGGCGGTATTGGGGTTGTTCAGCACCGTGATGTATGGGACGACTTTCTCGCCGACCGGGAGATACTGCTTGTGACCATAGCCAATGTCAGAGAAATGATTGCGCTGGATCCAGTCGTTGTTGCGCCAGTCCGCGAAGCGCACCTGGGTGCGGCTGCTCTCGGCGTAGTTCAAACCGACATTGACCGCGCCGAAGGCGTTCTCGACCGCATGGGAGACCAGGCTGTCCAGCCCGTAGCCACCGGCCGATTCCCCGTAGAGCTCCAGGGCGGACTGGATGGCCTGGTTGCGGGCCTCCAGCATGGTGACGGTGCCCATGCCGCCGCTGTAGAGCTTCTCGGTGACGGTTTTGAACCAGATGCGGGCGGCCTTGTCGTTGCCGATGCCCTTCATGCCCTGGGGCAGGTAGGGGCTGTAGTCGTCGGCGCCGGGCGTGGCGGACGCACCATGGGCGAGGAAATACATGGCCCGGTTCAGGACGCCGGCGGAGAAGTGGCCGTCCATGTAGAGGAGGCCGTCGTACCAGCCATCGGCGCTGCGTTGATCCTTGCTGGGCTTGTCCATGTAGCGGAGGGGAGTGCCGTTGCCTACGCCCTTGCCGATCTGCCAGTCCGCGCCCGTGTCGGGAATCGTCGCACCGCCGCCTCCGCTGGCGTAGGCGGCGGCCATCTGCGCGAAGAAGTCGGAGGTGGCCTCGTTCAGGCCAGCCTCTTCGTAGCCCGCGGCGTTGACGAACTTGGCCGTGGTGGAGGTCACGCCGTGGGTCAGCTCGTGCGCGACCACATCAAATTCGGTGAAAGAACCGTAGCCGCCGGGTGTGCCGGTGCCCAGGAAGACACCCATGGACCAGGGATCCCAATAGGCGTTGTTCCGGTACCAGCTGCCGGTCATGCCCACCTGGGCGTAGACCGTGGTGCCTTTGCCGTCCACACCGTCCAGACCGAGGACGTTCTTGTAGAAGTCCCAGGTGGAGGTCATGGCATACATGGCATCCACGCCTGATGTCTGGCCGTTGGTGCCGCCTTCACCGCCGTAGGCGGTGAAGGGCAGCCCGTCGCCCCAGGTGTTCTGGGTGTTCGCCTGGAACAGATAGGACATCCCGGTGTTGTTGCCCTGGGCGTCGTTCAGTTCGTACCAGGCCTGCAGTCCCGTGGCGCTCCAGCCCGAGCCGTCCGGCGTGTAGTAATGGAGGTTCGGGTTGGGCAGCGTGCCGCGAGTGGTGTCGTAGAGGGCGTAGGTGCCATCGAGCATCTGGCTGCTCGGGATGGACACGGTGCCGTTGTAGTAGCCCTTGCCAGTGGCGGTGGCGGGGGTCACCGCCTGGCGTTCGATCGCATCGTTCACACGCAGGATGTTGCCGGTGCGGGCATCGATGTAGTAGGTGAGTTCCTTCAGGCCGTCCGCCTGGTTCTGCAGTCGCGTCTTCACCTCGTAGGCCCAGACATAGGGATCTGCCAGCTTGGCGTGAACCGTGAGCTTCCGGTCGATGAGGGTGTTTCCGGTTTCCGGATCCACGGTGGTGGCCACGCCCCCGAGGAACTGGGCCGGGAAGAGGACCTGCTCCACCTTGGGGGTGTCCTTAACGGGCCCCTTGGGATCCAGGTGCCGGAGGGCGATGGCCGAAGCCGTGGTCGCCGATAGCGTGGGTTCCCCAGTGACCTTCACATGGCCGAGGACGTGCTGGGTGAGGGTGCGGATGGCCCCGCCCAGGGGGACCTTGGCGATGGCCTGGCTGCCGAGCACCCGGTGGCCTTCGAAGGTGTGATCGAGGCGGACCACGGCTTCGCCTTCAGCGTTGGTGAACGCATGGGCGGGGACGAAGGCCTCGCGGTCACTCAGACCCAAGTCGGACCGCAGGGTCATGAGGTGTCCCTGGGCTAGGGCCACCCGCTTGGGTTGCTGAGCCAGGTGATAGGCACGCGCTGAGGGTGTCATGGGCTGAACGGCGGCCAGGGGCGAGCCCAGGGCCAGGGCGAGGACCAGCGCCGTCAGCGGGCGTCGGGTCAGGCTGTGCATGGAAGCTCCATGGATGAGAAGGTAGGAGGGACGCCTAGTTCGCACGGAGCACCCCCAAGGAAATGGTCATGCCCACGAGGTTGGCCTTCTGCACCATCTCGAGGGTGGGGCTGATGGCGAAGGCGCCGATGTCCTCCGCCATGAACTTGGATTTGGTGATCGAAAGGGGGAGGGCATCGCCGACTTTCAGGTCGCTCGTTCCGTTGAATTCCAGAGCGATCTGGCAGAGGGGGTGGCCCGAATCCTTGGCAGTGGCGCGGCGGTCCTTCTGGAAGATACCGACGGTGAGCAGGTTCCCGGCCTTGACTCCGCCTGCGATGAGCCGGGGCTCCAGGGGATCCGAACCCACGGCCACGGAGCCGTCACCGGGCCAGGGACTGGTGTTCCAGAGCTCGTAGACACCCATGTCCTTGATGGGAAAACCCGACTCCGTGAAATCGCCGAAGCGGACCGCCAGGGACGCCTGGAGGTTGAACCCCGCGCCGCGGGTGTTGAGGCCCGCGGGACCGACGAGGTTGAGGAGCAGGCGCGTGGGGGTGGAATGGACATCCTTCACCAGGCGCCACCCGGTGCCGGTGGGATCGGTGTAGGTCAGGCCGGTGGCCGCCGCGGCCGGAACGGGTGCTGGGGTCGTGTGGCTCCCCCCGCCGCAGGCGAGGGTGAGGCTGAGCAGCAGCCCCGAGATCAGAAAGCCGAGCTTGCGCATCGCTGTCCTCTTGAAGGTGGCTCCGGAAGGGTTTGTGGTCCCGGGGCGAAGGATGATGAAGGGGGAAGCAGGACGGAGGTGTTCAGGGGATGGAATCCAGGTTCAGGCTGTGGCCCGTCGGCTGCGGCCCAGGAACCCCTGGGGGGAGAAGGCCGAATCGGCGGCGATGAAACGGAAGCCGGCCGGTGAGGTGAGGACGCTGGTGGCGCCCAGGAGGATCCGGAAGGCCTCGGAGTCCATGTGGGCCTCCAGGTGCACGAGATCCTTCCAGACCATGAAGATGAGGAACTGGGGTCCCCCCGCCGCGTCCTGTCCGACGGTGCACTCCAGGCAACCGGACTGGTTTCGGATCTCTCCTTGCAGGCTCTGGAGGGTCTGCAGAAACTCCTCCTGTTTGTCTGGCCGGGCGGTCAGGAGGGCACTCATGACCTTCACGCTGCTCTTTGGAATGGTTTTCATGGGCGATGTTTTCCTTTGTGGGGCTCCTTCCCCATCGCAAGCCCGGTGCCAGGAGAACCTTCGGTGGCAATTCATATCTAAGTTTTTTATTTGTAGTTTATAGAAAAAATGATAATTGCTCCTGTTCATCCTGGGGGATCTCAGGAAGCCACGAAAGGCCGTGGGCCACGGTATATCGTGGGAGCCGCCGCCCACGAAACAGCCTCAGCCCCCCCACGGGGTGGCCATCATCGGACCGGCGCCTAGTCCTCCCGTCGCTCGATTCCGAGCTTCTGCATCCGGGACCTCAGGGTGCTGGGGGCGAGACCAAGGATGTCGGCCGCACCCTGACCGCCTTCGATCTTCCAGTTGGTGGCCTCGAGGACCTTCAGAATGTGATCCCGTTCCAGCTCGACCAGGGACGGAAGCAGGCCTGAGCCCACCGGCCCGGCCGGGGCGGGACCCAGGCGATCGGGCAGCCGCAGCAGGGGTCCCTCGGACACCAGCACGGCCTGCTCAATGAGGTTCTGCAGCTCACGGACATTGCCTGGCCAGGCATAGGCCTGCAGGGCCTGGACCACAGAGCGGGGCAGGTCCAGCTGGGTACGACCCAGCTTCTGGCAACAGCGGTCCAGGAAGAACTGCGCCAGCATTGGGATGTCTTCTTTGCGGTGGCGCAGGGGAGGCACCGTGATGGGGAACACGTTGAGCCGGTACCAGAGGTCCTCACGGAAGCGGCCCTTGGCCACCTCCTTGGCCAGGTCGCGGTTGGTCGCCGCCACCACGCGCACATCCGCATGCAGGGTGCGGGTGCCCCCCACCCGCTGGTACTGGCCGTCCTGGAGGACGCGCAGCAGCTTGGCCTGCACATCCGGGGAGAGCTCTCCCACCTCGTCCAGGAACAGCGTGGCGCCATCGGCCAGCTCGAAGCGGCCTTTCCGCAGGGCCTGGGCGCCGGTGAAGGCTCCCTTCTCATGGCCGAACAGCTCGCTCTCGGCCAGGCCTGGAGGCAGGGCGGCGCAGTTGACCTTCACCAGGGTGCGGTCCTTCCGGGGACCCAAAGTATGGATGGCCTCGGCCACCAGCTCCTTGCCGGTGCCGGTTTCGCCCTGGATCAGCACCGTGGTTTCCGATGGGGCCACCTGGCGGATCCGGAAGAGGAGGTATTTCATGGGGTCGCTCTGGCCCACCAGTTCGCTGGAGCCTTCCACCGCCTGGATCTTTTCCCGGTAATAGGTGTTCTCTGCTTCGAGTTGGTCCTTGAGGGTCCCGATCTCCTGATAGGCCTGCTTCAGGTCCAGCTCGCTCTGCTTGCGGGCCGTGATGTCGCGGATGCTGCCGCGGGTGCCGGCCGACCTTCCTCCTTCGAAGCGCACGGGGTTGTTGGTCTGCTCCACCCAGCGGATCGCATTGGCCTGAGTGCGAATCTGGTACTCGATCGAGGCCGGTGCCTCGGCTGCCACCGCTTCAGACTGATGGGCATTCCATGCGGGCCGGTCCGACTCCAGCACCAGGCTGGCCAGGAGGGCTGGATCGGAGTGGAAGGCCTCGGGTGGATGACCACTCACCCGTTCGCAGGCCGGGGACAGGTAATCGAACCCGCCATCGGGGCGTTGCCAGAACTCCCAGTCATGGGTGAAGTCCGCCACCGTGCGGTAGCGCGTTTTGGCCTCCGCCAGTTCCCGCTCGATCCGCTTCCGCCGTCGCAGCTGGAAGACCAGGCCCGTCACCAACAGCGTTTCGATGAGGATGACGCCCAAGCCCAGGCTGATCTCCTTCCAGTAGGCGTCCCACAGGCTCACCTTCTTGAAGCGCAGGAGGCTGCCAGGGGGCAGGTGGCTTTCCCGGAGGCCCCAGCGTTTCAACTGGCGCCAGTCGAACATGGGGGCCATACCCGCATCCGCGACCAGGGGGATGGCCGCGGCCGCTTCCCCCTGGAGGATGCGCTGACCCAGCTGGGCCGAGGCCTTGCCTGACAACTCCATGCTGAGCAGGACTCCGCCGAGGATGCCATCGCCGAGATCTTCCGTGAACAGGCCGAAGACCGGACGTCGACTGGCCGCCGAGACCCTGGAGAGGGCTTCGTTGGTGTAGAAATCGCGTCCTGAGGCATCCCGGAGCAGGCTGCCGAAGAGCACCAAGTCCTCATCCGGCAGGGTGCGGACCTTGGCTTCGATCTGTTCGAGGGTGAGGTCGTTCAGGAACTCCAGGCCCACCCGACCAGAGAAGGCCGAGAAGATGGTTCGTCCGATGGCGGCCTGGTTGCGCTCGTACTCGCTGGCCCCCAGGACCACCTGGATGCGCCGGGTCTTGGGGTACAGGTCCAGCATCAGTTGGATGGTCTTTGGTGCGTTCTGGGTGGGCAGGGCACCGGTGAGCTCTGGCCGCTGAAGGCGGCCGTCCTCTACCACCCGGCGGGGGATGTAGCAGGTCACCATGGGCACGCCGGGGAGGAATTTCCGGGCGAGGACGAACTCGAGGGCCGTCGGGCCGACAACGATCAGCAGATCCACCTTTCGGGCTGCGTATTTCTCGTTGTAGAGCGTGAGCAGGCTGGCGTCGTAGGTGGGGCTGGCAAAGCGGTCCAGGCCGGTGTACTCGCTGTAGACATCCATGGGGCCCGGCGCGTCCTTCTGGATCCCATCCGTGATGGCCGTACTGAGTTCACGGAGCCCCGGCATGTCCTGGGGAAGGGAATAGAGCACCACCACGGTCTTGCGCGGGCCTCTGGTAGCCTCCGCCCGCTCCGGTGCGGCCCACAGCGGCGCCAGGCCCAGCGCCACCAGAGTGATGGCACGGGTCCACCCCATGAAGTAGGACCAACGGCGAATGGAACGCATGCCATCGATGGTAGCCGAGGACTGCGTGACAGCTCCCCCTTGCTGCGAGCATCGATGCAGCCCCGGCTCAGTACCATCCGGTGGAGATTGCAACGGGTGCCGCCAGGAATCTCCCATGGTCCAAGCACCGCTTGCTAGGATGCCTGCATGTCTTCCTTCGAGCTGACGCGGCATCGGAAGTGGGTCCTCACGCTGGTGGTGGGGCTGCTGTTGATCCCCGGCTGCTCACGTCCGCTCCGTCCCCTGCCAGAGCGCCTGGGCTCGAAAGCCCCCGTCCCGAAGGCCCTCCCGCGGTTGGGTTTCACTCTGCAGGCCGGAGCCTTCGCCAAGGTGGAGAATGCGGCGCGCTTTTCCGAAGCGCTCCAGGCCCAGGGCCTGGAGGCGGCCTATTACGCCTCGGGCGACGGTCTCTACCGGGTGCGGTTTGGTGACTTTGCAACGAAAGAAAAGGCTCGGGCCAGGGGCGAGACCTTGAAAGCATCCGGGATCATCGAGGCCTTCTGGGTGGTGTCGCCGGACGGTTCGGCACCAGCCGCCTCCGGTCCCATTCGCCTCCGTCCCGCCGACGAAAGGGGCCTGCGGGCCAGCCTGGTGGAATCCGCCCGCGGCTACCTGGGGGTGCCCTACCTCTTCGGGGGTACCTCGGACCGCGGGTTCGACTGCAGCGGACTGACTGGGGCTGTCTACCGGTTGAACGGCCTGCGACTGCCCCGGTCCTCCCAGGCCCAGTTCGAGGCCGGCAGTTCAGTGGAACTCAAGGAGGTCCGGGCGGGCGACCTCCTCTTCTTTGCCACGGGGGGGGCGGGTCGGGTCAGCCACGTGGGGTTGTATCTTGGGGAGGGGGCCTTCATCCATGCCCCCCGACCTGGACAGAACATCCGTCGGGATGACCTCTCAGATCGTTACTACCGGAACACCTTCGTGGGGGCCAGGACCTACCTCTAGGGTTTGATAACCCTGGCCGGGCCGACCGGGGATTTTTTGTGGGCCCCCATCGTTTTTTTAAAAATTGCTGGGAGAAATGCCCTAGACTGGCATTTGCCCGTCTGTTGTACGGGCAAAAAAAAGCGCTGCTGCCTCGCCTGGAAGGGACATCGCAGTCATATCCAGGACGAAGAAAGCAGGAAAAATCATGGCTCAAGGCACCGTCAAGTGGTTCAACGCCGAAAAGGGTTTCGGCTTCATCACCCCCGATGAGGGTGGTGCGGACCTGTTCGTGCATCACTCCGCGATCGAGACCACGGGTTTCCGTACCCTGGACGAGAATCAGCGCGTCAGCTTCAACGTGGGACAGGGCCAGAAGGGCCCCCAGGCGACCAACGTCACCAAGATCTAATGTTCTCCGGGGGTCCCGCGCTTGCGCGCACACCCCCGGACCCCCACCAAAAGCCCGGCATAGCCGGGCTTTTGCTTTGTCCCAGGCCCCGAGAGCGCGGAATCCCCGCAGACCTACCCGGGCTTTTGGCATCCCTTTGGCGGTAGTCCTCCTGTCCCGGCCGCTGGCTGGGCGAGAGGTGCCCAATGGACCCTGGATACTATGTCGCCGCCGGTAGCTTGAAGGCCCGGGCCTTCCAGCTGGAGGTGGTGGCCAACAACCTGGCGAACGCGGCCACGGTGGGCTACAAGCCCGATCAGCCCTTCTTCGCCGTATTCAACAAGGTCGCTGGCAGTGGGCGGAGGCTGCCCCTGAGCGGTTACCTCAATGATGGGGTGGTGTTTGCCGAGACCGGTGTGGTCACCGAGCAGGGCAACCTGCGGGCCACGGGCCGTCCCCTCGACCTGGCCATCGAAGGCAATGCTTTTCTGACTGTGCGCACCCCGGCGGGCATCCGGGTCACCCGGGACGGTCGGCTGCAGATGGGGCAGAACGGGCAACTCCAGGCCGCCGATGGCAGCCCCGTGCTCGGCAAAAACGGCCAGGTCATCGTGGTGGACCCCAAGCTGGGAATCGTTTCGGTCGCGGCGGATGGCACGGTCTCACAGAAGGAACAGGTGCTGGGCCAGCTGGATCTGAAGGCCTATGAGAAACCGGGTGCCCTGAAGCGGGCGGGCGCGCTGCGGTTCGATCCCACGGGTGCCGCCGAGGCGCCGGTCAAGGGCACCGTCACCCAGGGGCACCTCGAGCAGAGTGCGGTGGACACGGCCTCGACCATGGTCGAGATGATCCGTCTGAACCGACTCTACGAAATGAGCTTGAAGGTGGCTTCGACGCTCACGAACGATCTGGATTCCCGGTCCATCAACGATGTGGCCATCAGTCGCTAGTCCCCATTTTCAGTGAAGTGATCAGGAGGTTCCCATGATGCGTGCAATGTGGTCAGCGGCGGCGGGCATGGGTGTCCAGCAGATGAACATGGACACCATCTCCAACAACCTGGCGAACGTCAACACCACGGGCTTCAAGAAGGCCCGGGCCGAATTCCAGGATCTGCTGTATCAGACGGTGAACCTGGCGGGCACCAGCTCCAGCAACAGCACGACCATCCCCGCGGGCATCCAGCTGGGTCATGGCGCCAAGCTGCAGAGCCTCATGCGGCAGTACAGCACCGGCAACATGCGCCAGACCACCAACCGCTTCGACATGGCCATCGAGGGCGATGGCTTCTTCCGGGTGACCCAGCCGGATGGCACCCTGGCCTACACCCGCGACGGCAGCTTCACCACGGACCAGAACGGCGCCTTGGTGAACGCGGCGGGATACCTGCTGGATCCGCAGATCACCATCCCCCAGGATTCCTTGAGCGTCACCATCGCGCCGGACGGCACGGTGAGTGTCACCCAGACCGGCCAGACCCAGCCCCAGCAGGTGGGTCAGATCACCATCTCGCATTTCGTGAATCCCACGGGCCTCAACCAGCTCGGTCGAAACCTGGTGCAGCCCACCCTGGCCAGCGGTGAAGCCATCGATGGCACGCCGGGCACGGACGGCCTGGGCACCATCAACCAGGGCTTCCTCGAAGTCTCCAATGTGGATGTGGCCGAGGAGATGGTGAACATGATCATCGGCCAGCGGGCTTACGAGGCGAACTCGAAGACCATCCAGACCGTGGACAACATGCTCAGCCTTGTGAACAACCTCAAGCGCTAGTTCCGTGAGAACCTTCGCCCTGTTCCTGCTGGCCCCGGCGCTCGTCGCTCAGGCAGCCTTGTCTCCCGCCGAGCGCCTGGCCGACACGGCCCTGGCCTTTGCGAAGGCCGAGGCGGCCAAGCTGGGCGGCGAGCACAGTTTCAAGGTGGCCCAGCCACCCCGGGTGCCGGCCACCCGACCGGGCCACCTCAGCTTTGAGGCCTCCCACCTCAGTAAGCGGGAACCCCTGGGGCGGTTTTTCGTGGTTGTCACGCTCAAGGTTGATGGGGAGCGGGTTGGCATGACCCGGGTGGATCTGGACGGCAGCTGGGTGGGTTCAGTCCTGCGGGCCAAGGGGGACCTGGCCCGCCAGACTGTTTTGTCCGCGGATCAGGTCGAGGCCAGCCCCTTTGACGGGGTGCCACCAGAGGGCGCCTTGACGGAGCTTCCCGAGGGCCAGCGCCTCATGCGGTCCGTGGTTTCTGGGAAGATTCTGACCCGGGCGGATCTGGAAGCCATTCCCCTGGTGCAGTCCGGCGACAAGGTGCGACTGACGGCCACCCATGAAATGCTGACCATCGGCCTCGACACCACGGCCCGCAGCCGGGCCGGAAGGGGGGACCGGGTGCGTCTGGAGGCCCCGGGTGCCCGCCGCCAGGTGACGGCCATCGTGACGGGTCCAGGCGAGGCGCGACTCCAGTAGCCGGGACCTTGCGTTTCTTCCCTTGGCCCGGACGGATTCCGACCGTATTCTGGTCCCTTGCGCAAGGAGGAGCCCATGGCTCACGAGGGTCACGAACACGGACCAGACTGCAACCACGATCACGACGATTCCTTCGAAATCGAAGTCGTTGAACTCGAAGACGAGAACGGCGAGAAGGAGGAGTTCGCGATCCTGGAAGAGCTCGAGTTCGAGAGCCGCAACTTCGCCATCCTCGCGCCTCTGGCCGAGTTGCAGGCCCAGGAAGAAGGCACCGCCGATCCCGAGGAGGGCCTGAGCCTGGAGATCTTCGAGGTGAAGGACGACATGTTCACCCCCCTGGACGACGAGGAACTGGCCGAGCGGCTCATGAAGCACCTCGACGAGCAGGAAGCCAAGCTCAAGGCCGAGGAAGAGAAGGACTGATCTCCTCAAGCCAGCCGTCGCAAGAAGGCCCCCGGTTCGGGGGCCTTCTTCTATGTCCCGCGATGGCCCCGCAGTTCGGAGGGCGACGGACTGGCTCGAGCCCTCCTATTCCGCTTGGGTGTCTCCTGACCGCGGCGTCCCCGTGGGCTTCTGCATGTCTCGGAGGCTGGTAGGCTTCGTGGCAATGGTTTCATTCGGATACAGGCGCCAAGCCTTCACCCAGGACGCCGAAGGGGGGAAGTAGAGGGCCCACAGTTTGCCCTCTGGTGTCCCAGTGCTGCTGTCCCGATGTAGCAGCAGAATGGGCCGCCCCTTTTCCACCTCCCCTCGAGTCAAGGGCAGCAAGAAGGTGTTGGGGTGGTCCGTATCCTCGGTGATCTCTAAAGCGAGCCCCGGCTGAAAACAGGCGAAGGTCCTACGCACGACGGCCAGGGGAGTCGGCGTCGTGGTTGACCAGTTCGCTTGAGGGCCTAGTGTGATCCGAAGGATGGGAACCCCCGATGCATCCCGGGTGATGGTGGCAAGGGTGACCGACTGGTCCGGGTAGCAGGCCGGGGCCTCAGCCCCCGGGAGTGGAAAGGTGAGATGGGCGACCCTCCCTTTATCTCCAGCGTTGGCCATCGGCTGAAAGATCAGGAAGGAGGGCAGCCAGACTGGAGCCGAGATGATGAGCATGCCGCCCCCGAGGGCGGCTCCGGAGTAGAAGAGAGCCTTCTCGCCCGGACGCCGGCGGGTGGCGCGGGTCGGGATGATCAGGGGGAGATGGTCCGCCCCCTTCCACAGATGCAGGAGGAGTGGAGCCGAGCCCGGCGCATCGTCATGGCTGGCCACCCGCTCCGCGGGCATCTCCCAGTCGAATACGGATTCCTGGCTGGTCATCGACACCTTCACCTGGACTGCTTCGACCGCACCCTCCAATTCCCAACCGGGTTCCTTGATCACCAGGTTGAAGTGGCCGGGACCCTTGGGGTCTGGCTTCAGAATGGAAAGCACTGAGAGCGGTGGAGCGGGCAACCCATAGACCTCTTGCAGGGTCTTCAGGGCCGAGGCCTCCGCCTTGGCGCGGCGCTCCTGGATGAGATCGGCTTCGGGTCGGTTGCACCCGCATTCTGCAAGGACCATCAGCAGGGATGTGACCACATACCAAGGCGCCCTTCCAGGACGGTTCTTCATGGCTCAAGCCCCCGTTCGAGAGGATGCCTGCCTGGAATGAGTGGATGCTACTGAAGCCCTGCGCTCTCGATGCTACGCTCCCGCGCAAGGAGTTGGCGACCGTGGGCGCATGGAAAGCTCAATCATCTCTTTCGGCAGGTTCGAACCTCCCGGCTACTGTCGTAACCTGTGACGATGTTGTCTGACCCAGTCCGCTTCGAAGGCCGAATCCTCTTCCTCACCGAGGATGCGGACAAGGTGTGCCGCCAGCTGGCGGGCGGGGACCTGGACCTGGACCAGGCCCTCCACCTGCGGAACCAGATCAGCACGGACGAGATCACGCCGGCCTTTATCTGCTACCACTTCGACGAGAAGCTGGGCGACTTCCCCTACCTGGGCCTGAAGTGCGGCGATGCCTTCCCCGTGAAGGAAGGGAGTGTCCGTGCCGGGGGCTTCGCGGTGAGTGTGGCCGGGAAGCGCCGGGGCAAGGGCAGCAGCCGGGAGGCCAGCCCCTATGCGGAGCAATGTGCGGGCATCCGCCTGGTCATCGCCGAGAGCTTCGAGCGCATCTACCGGCAGAACGCCCAGAACCTGGGCCTGCTCACCAGCACAGATGCCGGGTTGATCCCGCGGATCCGGCGGGGCGAGGGCATTCCGCTGGTCGAGTTCACCACCGGCCTCGATCCGGTGACGGCCGAGATCGTGCGCCGTGGCGGTCTCTTCGCCTACAACGCCGCGCGGCTCACGGGCGAGGTTCTGCCGCCACTGCCTGCCCATGGACTTCGGCCGATGACCTATGCCGAGAAGCTGCTGGCCCGGCATGCCGTGGTGGACGCCGCGGCCGGGCAAGTGGGACTCCCCGTCGTGAAGCCCGGTGACGGACTCTTCGTCCAGGCCGACTGGCGTTTCAGCCACGAGTACGTGACGCCCATGGCCGCCAGTTTTCTGGAGAAGGCCCTGGGGTCCGATGCGATTCTGCGCGAGCCCGCCACCATCCTGGCCTTCCGCGATCACCTCACGTTCCTGCACCACACCATGAAGCCCGAGCACCGGGCCATGGACCTGCTGACCGTAGCGGAACGCCTGAAACCCGCGCAGGAAGCCTTCTGCACGAAGCACGGCATCCGGCTCCACGGCGAACTGCCGGATGGCACCGGCAGCGAAGGCATCTGCCATTCAATCATGGCGGAACGCTACGTGCTCCCCGGTCAGCTGGTGGTAGGCACGGATTCACACACCCCCCACGCGGGGGCGCTGGGCTGCCTGGCCTTCGGCGTGGGCACCACGGACATTGCCTGCGCCTGGGTCACCGGCGATGTGCGCGTCACCGTGCCACCCACGATGCGTGTCCGCCTGCGGGGGCGTCTCCGGGCGGGTGTATCCGCCAAGGACGTCATCCTGCACCTGCTGGCCCAGCCACTCATCCGGGAGGGTGGCGCCATCGGCCACGTCATCGAGTACCAAGGTGAGGGCCTGCTGGATCTCGATACGGACGAGCGCGCCACCCTCACCAACATGGCCGCCGAGATCGGCGGCTTTACGGGGCTGATCGCGCCGGATGCGGAGACCATCCGCTTCGTGCAGGAACGCCGCGGCGTGGCGTTGAGCCTGGAATCCTGGATGCACGGAGACGGGGGTGCGGCCTATGCCCACACACTGGAGGTGGATTGCGCGGCCCTCGGTCCCATGCTGGCCCGCCCCGGCGATCCTGGGAATGGCGTGCCCTTGGCAGAGCTGGGCGAGGCCGTGCCCATCGACATCGCCTACCTGGGCAGCTGCACCGGCGGCAAGCGCGGGGACCTGCGCCGGGCCTTCGAGGTGGTCCAGACGGCCGCTGCAGAAGGACGCCGCGTGCCCGAGGGGGTGCAGTTCTTCGTGCAGTGCGGCAGCGAGGACGTGCGGCGGTACGCCATCGCCCAGGGCTGGATGGCGGCCTTCGAGGCAGTGGGGGCCGTGGTGCTGGGCAGCTCCTGTGGGGCCTGCATCAACGCGGGTCCGGGTGTCTCCACCCGCCCGGACCAGGTGACCATCAGCGCCATCAACCGCAACTTCCCCGGCCGCAGCGGCCCGGGCCAGATGTGGCTGGCCAGTCCTGCCACCGTCGCCGCCAGTGCCCTGGCGGGGCGCATCGTGGGTGCCTGATGTCTCCGAATAATTTTTTCCACCGATTCCACAGATCGCACAGATGAAAACTTGAAACAGTGGAGGCCGCACAGTCACCGCGCGGCCTTGTGTGAATCTGCAAACGAATCTGTGTGAATCTGTGAAATCTGTGGATCCTGTCATTTTCCCTGAGTGCCTCAATGGTTGATCCCGTGAATGCCGCCCGCTACCGTGCCCTCGTCCTGGCCAACCTGGCGCGCCATGGCGCGCCAACTCTGGAGCGCAGCTCCAGAGTCTTGGTGGTGGACGTCGCCCGCCAGCGCCTCGGTCTCCTGGAGGGTGGTCGCCTGGTGTTCGAGACGGTCATCTCCACGGCGAAGAACGGCCTGGGCTGCGAAGAAGGTTCGTACCGCACGCCCACCGGCTGGCACCGCATCCACGCCTGCATCGGTGCACATGCCGAACTGGGCACTGTCTTCAGCAGCCGCGTGGCCACCGGTGAGGTATGGCGCGGTGAGCCGCTGGACGAGGACCTGATCCTCACGCGGGTGCTGACCCTGGAGGGCCTGGAGGTGGGCTGGAACCACGGTCCCGGACGCGACTCGCTGGAGCGGTTCATCTACCTGCACGGTACCAACCAGGAGGAACAGTTGGGCTCGCCCGTCTCCCACGGCTGCGTGCGCCTGACCAACGCCGCCGTGACCGAGCTCTTCGACCTTGTCCGCGAAGGCGACCCCCTGCTCATCGCCGAGGCGCTTCCAGGCCGTGGCCTGGGCCTGGGGCGGCTGCACTTCGCGGGCGTGGCGGGCAGCGGCATGAGCGCCCTGGCCCAGTTCCTCGCCATGAGGGGGGGGCGGGCCAGCGGCAGCGACCGCAGTTTCGACCGGGGCCTGCGTCCTGAGGCGCGGACGCAGCTGGAGGCACTGGGTGTCACCCTCCACCCCCAGGATGGCAGCGGCTTGCTGGGAGATTGCTCGGCCCTGGTCGTATCCACGGCCGTGGAGGAAGAGGTGCCCGATGTGGCCGCAGCCCGGCGGTTGGGTGTGCCTGTGCTGCATCGCTCCGAGTTGCTGGCCCACCTGGTGGCGCGGTACCGAACCGTGGCGGTGACGGGCACCAGCGGCAAGTCCACCACCGTGGCCATGACCTTCGAGATCCTGCGGGGCGCAGGCCGTGATCCCTCCGTCATCACCGGTGGGGAGCTGGTGGCCCTGCAGCGAGAAGGTTGCTGGGGCAACGCCTGGGCGGGCGGATCCGACCTGCTGGTCATCGAAGCCGACGAAAGCGACGGCTCCGTGGTGCGCTACCACCCGGCCCTGGGCGTGATTCTCAATCTGCAGCGCGACCACAAGGAGATGGAGGCGGTGGCGGAGATGTTCCGCATTTTCCGCTCCCAGCTGCGCGAAGGCACTGTGGTGGGCGAGGCGGAGAACCTGCGTGACTTCGCTGCCGGCGCCACGGCATTCGGCTTCGGCGCTGGGGCCGAAGTTCGTGCCGAGAACCTGCAACTGGCGGCCGAGGGTTCTTCCTTCACCGTCCGGGGCGTGAGGTTCCGGCTGCCCGTGCCCGGCCAGCACAACGTGGAGAACGCTTTGGCGGCCATCGCCGCCAGCGAGGCCCTGGGCGTGTCCCTGGCGGAGATGGTGGAACCCCTGGCCGCCTTCCAGGGCGTGGCGCGCCGCTTCCAGGTACTGGGCAGCGCCCGCGGCGTCGCGGTGGTGGACGATTTCGGCCACAACCCGGCCAAGGTGGCGGCCTCCATCCGGGCTGCCCACCTGCGGGTGGCGACTGCCGGCGGTCGGGTGCTGGCGGTCTTCCAGCCCCACGGTTTCGGGCCACTGAAATTCCTGCGGGGGGATTTCGTCGAGGCCTTCGTCGGGGAGTTGGCCCCACGGGATCGCCTCTGGTTCCTCGATGTGTTCTACGCCGGCGGCACCGCCAGCAGGGACATCAGCTCTGCCGATGTCATTGCCGACCTGGTTGCCCGGGGCGTGGCCGCCGAGGTGGCACCGTCCCGGGACTGGCTGGTGGAACGACTGGCGGCCGAGGCTGGTTCCGGCGATCTCATCCTCGTGATGGGTGCGCGCGACCCTTCGCTCTCGGATCTGGCGACGGCCCTGCTGGAGCGGCTGAAGCGATCCTAGATTCCAGCCGTGTCACTTCTCCAGGACATCGATCAGGGCGTACATCCGGTCCAGCCGCTCCTTCTGGATGCCCGCCCCGAGCTTGTCGTAATTTGCCTTCTCGCCCGCCAGGATGGCCGGTACCAGTTCCTTTTCCCGGGTCCTCTTGAAGGCTTCCCAGGTCTCCTTCAGTTCCTTGAACTCGGTGGCCTTCCCTTCGGGGGCCTTCAGTTTGGAGAAGTGGGTGCTGACCGCATCGGCGCTGTCCTTGACCAGCTTCTGCTGCTCGGAGCCGCGTTTTTCGGGGTACAGAAGCATGTTCACAAGGGCCTTCCTCGCCGCGGCGATCTCCTCCTTCACCACCGCGAACTCACCGGCGCGAACGGGGCTGGCCACCATGACGATCAGGGTGGGGATGAGCAGGGCGAAGGTTCGTGGCATGGATTCTCCTGAAGGTTCGGTGGAGCAAATCTCGTCTCAGGTGATGATTCGGCAAGGTTTGTCGCTGGCTTGAATCTTGGTCGATGGCTGGATCATCAAAATATGCCGGTCCGCAAGCTCCTGAACTCCCTCCGGGAGATCTCGCTAACCTCAGAGGATGGAACCCACCACCCTCCGCGCCGTCATGGCCGCCCTCCGGCAGCCGGAGACGGGCTGCCCCTGGGATTTGAAGCAGGATCATCAGACCCTGGCCCGCTACCTGCGGGAGGAGGCGGCCGAGGTGCTGGAGGCGTTGGCCAAGCACCGACCCGGCGACGCGACCACGGAAGCGCACCTCTGTGAAGAACTCGGGGATCTCTGGTTGCAGATCGCCTTCCACGCCCAGTTGGCGGCGGATCGCGGCGCCTGGGACCTCCCCGATGTGGAACGGGTAATCGTGGAAAAGCTGATCCGTCGTCATCCGCATGTATTCGGCGAGGTGGAGGTCGAGGACGCCGAGGGCGTGCTTACCAACTGGGCGGCCATCAAGCGGGAGGAGAAAGGCCTTGGACCGGACGCCGAACCACGCCTGCTGGAGGGCATCCCGCCCACCCTGTCGCCCCTGGACGAGGCCCTGGAGATCGGCCGTCGCTGCGCGAAGGTGGGCTTCGAATGGCCGGATCTCGAGGGCGTCCTCGACAAGGTGAAGGAGGAGGTGGCCGAGCTGCAGGCCGAATCCGATCCCGTGCGGGTGGAGGAGGAGTTCGGCGATGTGCTGTTCAGCCTCATGCAATGGGCCCGCAAGAAGGGCGTGGATCCGGACGCTGCGCTGCGAAAGCAGATGCTCCGGTTCAAGGCGCGGTTCACGGCCGTGGAGGATGATGCCCGGGCCGCAGGCGGCTGGAAGTACCGCGACCTGGAGCAGATGGAAGCGGCCTGGCAGGCGGAGAAGAAGCGGGTGAAACCGTGATGGCCCTGCTCTGGTTGGCGCCGAGGCACGGAAACCCGCCGCCGCCCTGGTTCCTGCTGCTGGTTCCCCTGGTCTTCCTGCTGGTCTCCTGGCTCACGAACCGCATGATGGGCATTCCGGCCCTCTACGAGGCTTTTCCCGCCGACGAGGACGATCCCGTCGAGGAGAACCTCGGCTGGCAGCAGGTGGAGTTCGGCACCTTCCGGGGCCATTCGCCGATGTCCATCAAGTTCGGCCGCCGCTGCCTGCACCTCAGGCAGCCTTTCCCCTTCCAGCCCGCCTGGTGGCAGGGCCCCGCCTCCATTCCCTGGCAGGAGGTCCGCCTCGAGAAGGAGGCCAGTGGCAGCTGGTGGGCCTTCCTCAGCGCGGCGGAGTTCCGGCTGGGATCGGAAGGCCGCATGATCCGGTTGCGCGGCAAGGCGGGCCGGAAGCTGCAGGCGCGGCTGATGGGCCCGAGGCCAGGCGGCCCCGGGGCGCTCACGGACCCTGGGGCGATCCGGCCCAGGTGAGCCTGGATCGGAGCCGCCGGGGGCGACCAAATCAGAAGAGGTTCACCGCCGCCACACCCCAGATTGAGGCGGCATAGAGCGTTCCTCCCCGCAGCGCGATTCCCGTTCCATTGAAGTTCAAGGTTGCGTTGCTGTTGAAGTACGGAATCCGGCACGCGACCCCAGCGGGTGAGATTCGCCATGGGGCGGAGGAGCCAAAATCCTGCACATAGACGTTCCCATTGCCATCGACGGCGATGCCGTTGGGTGAGAAGAGCAGCTTGCCCACCGTCGCCACGCCGGCGCTGCCTGCGCTTCCCAGGGTGAACTTCAAGGTGGTCACCTCGCCGCCGGGGGCGATCTTGCGAACGGCGGCGTTGGAGCAGTCCGCCACGAAGAGGTTGCCCGCGGCGTCCACGGCGATGCCGTAGGGGTGGTTGAACCTCGCCACGGGGCCCATACCGTCCGTGAACCCAGTCTGCCCGGCCATCCCGGCCACGGTGGTGACGTTTCCGTCCGAAGTCATTTTTCGGATGGCGCCATCGCCATCGGTCACATAGACGGTTCCCTGGCCGTCCACGGCGATCCCGGTCGGACTTTCGAACCTGGCCTGGGCGCCCAGGCCATCCTGGTGGCCCACCTGGCCCGGGGCGCCTGCGACCGTGCTGACCTCGCCATTCGGCGTGATCTTCCGGAGGGTGGCATTGAGCTTGTCCGTGACGTAGACGTTGCCGGATCCGTCCACGGCCGTGCTCATGGCCGCGCCGAACAGGGCCTGCGTCCCGGGCCCATCGAGGTTCCCGCCCTGGCCGGGGACGCCGGCGAAGGTGCTAACCACGCCGGACGGGGTGATCTTCAGGATGGTGTTGTTGCTGGCCGGCACGAAGATGTTGCCATAGACATCCACGCCGATGTTCACGGGGCCCATGGATGGGATGGCATGCCGTCCCGCCAAGGTGCTCACCACGCCCTCCGGCGTGACCTTCCTGATGGCACTGTTCTGGTAGTCGGCGATCAGCACATTCCCGGATGCGTCCAGGGCCAGCGCAGTGACCGTCGAGAACCGGGCGGCGGTGCCGGGGCCGTCCACCCAGCCGAACTGCCCTTCCGCCCCGGCCAGGGTCGAGGTGGTACCCCCGGGGGCGATCTTGGTGATGGAGTTGGATCCACCCACGAACAGGCTGCCATCCGGACCAGCGGCCAACGCATTCGGGCTGGTGAGCGGAAGGGTGGTGGGCCAGGGCGCTCGGGTGGTGACGACGCCCTGTGGCGTGATCGAGCGGAGCGCCCAGTTGCCGGAGTCAACCACCAGGAGGTCGCCGGACGGTGCCACCAGGATGCCCCGGGGCCGGGTGAAGCGGGCTGCGGCACCGGTGCCGTCCAGACGCCCGGCCGCCCCCGCACTGCCGGCAAGGGTGCTCACCTCGCCCGTGGGGGTGACCAGGCGGATGGTGTGGTTGTAGGTGTCGGCCACATAGACGTTCTCAGCGGCGTCCACGGCCAGCCCGCCGGGGAAGTTGAACAGTGCCGAGGTCCCACTGCCGTCTGCGCTTCCATCCTGGTTGGGGAGGCCGGCCACGGGAACCACCGCATTGCCTGGCTTGACCTTGCAGAGGGAGGAGCCCACGAAGAAATACAGGTAACCGGAAGGCCCCACGGCCAGCGACCGGGGGCCACCCATGGGCACGCCGGAGACGGCTGTGCTCACGATCCCCTGGGGCGAGAGCATGCGGATCGACTGGTTCCCGTAGTCGGCGATGAAGAGGTTGCCGGCAGGATCCAGCGCCACCGCCTCGGTATAGTTGAACCTCGCAAACGCGGCGGGGCCATCCACGAGCGGCGTGTTGGGGACGTTCGCCAGCAGCGTGGTGGGACCAGCCGTAGCCGGGAAGACGGTCAGGGTGCAAGTGGCCGTGGTGCTTCCACCCGCGTTGCTGGCTGTGAGGGTGTAGGTGGTGGTCGCGCTCGGGTGGACCCAGGTGGTGGTGTCGGTCACGGTCCCGATGCCATTGTCGATGCTGAGCTTGGTCGCACCGCTGACGGTCCAGGCCAGCTGACCAGAGTGGATTGGATCGCCGAGAAGGTAGCTGGGGGCTGAGAAGGAGGCGATGGTGGGGGCCGGTGTGGGGGGCGGAGGCGGTTGCGTTCCATCACTCTTTCCCCCGCAGGCCAAGCCAAGGGCCAGGGCCATCACGGCGGCGAGAGGGGCGGGCTGGAGCGAACGCCGAAGCGGGGGATGCAGTCTGCCCGCGATGCCAGTGCTGGGATGGAATAGGGTCATCGGGCTCACGATCACTCCAGGTTTCGGTCAGGCGGGACCAGTATGGCTTCAGACAAGGCGCAGGGCAAAATGTACCCACGGCAAGGAGTGATCCTGGTCGCCTGGTTTCGCGGCTGGTCCGGCTCCACGGTGGGTCATACCGCGTCGGCGATGGCCTTGCCCATGTCCGTGGTGCTGGCTTTTCCACCCATGTCGGGGGTGCGCAGGCCGCTGGCCAGCACCTTTTCGATGGCGGCCATGACGGAGGCGCCCGCCTCGGGGCAGCCC
>JANYAZ010000277.1 GCA_025361045.1 Geothrix sp.
TCGCCAGCTCCCTGCAACGGGGCTTTTCCTGCGTCCCCGCGCTTGTGGTGGACGAGCAGATGCACCAGGTACATGAGGACCAGCACGCCGCCGAAGGTGCACACGATGGTGGCTCCGGTGGGTGTATCCAGTTTCACGGAAAGGACCACACCCAGGGCGGAAACCAGGGTCCCCATGGTCCAGCCGATGGCCAGCCGGGGGCCGATGCGGTCGGTGAAGAGCATCGCCCCGACGGAGGGCACGATCAGGTAGCAGAACACCAGCAGCACGCCGGCGATGGCCACGCTAGAGGTGACCACCAGGCCGAAGGATGCGTAAAAGAGGAAGTCCCACAGGCGGACGGAGATGCCCTGGGCCTCGGCTTCCTTCGGGTTCATCGAGATCAGCAGGAAGCGCTTTCGGAAGATGTAATGGAACAACCCGATGACCCCGTACAGGGCAGCGGTCCGCCCCACCTCCTGCCACGAGACCGCCAGGATGTTCCCAACCAGCATGTCCTTGAGGTGCTCCGTCTCCCCGGTGGCCTTGCTCATCGCCAGGATGGCCGCAGCTGAAGCCACCGCGTAGGCGATGCCGATGAAGGCTTCCTGGGGAATGTGGGCCCGCTTGGACTTCGCCACGGAGAAGATGAGCGCACCCAGAAACGTGAAGGCGAGACTGATCCAATAGGCAGATCCACCATGGGGATCCAGACCCATGATCAGGGCGACGATGGCTCCCAGCGCGGCGATCTGGGCCAGGGCGAGATCCACGAAGATCACCCCGCGCTCCACCACGTGGACGCCAAGGTAGGCGTGGATGCCCGTGAGAATCAGGCTCGCTGCGAGGGGAGCCAACAAGAACAAGAATATTTCCATGAATCGCCCTTTCTTTCCTTGGCTTCCTTCACCGTGCCTGCTGGAACGCCTTCACGAGCAGGCTGACATCGTAGTCAAAGAGCTTGATGTAGTCCCCTGTGTCCTTGTCGCCACCCACGGAGGGCATCAGCACCACCACTTGCCCGCCGGTTTCCCTGGCCACACTCTGCGGTGTCTTCAGATCGAAGTAGGGTTCCACCAGGATCAGCTTCACGCTCTGGCGCTTCATCAACGCGATGAGTGCCACCACGTGGGCCGGGCTCGGCGGGATCCCCGGGCGCGGCTCGACATACTCCACGACCTGCAGGCCAAACCGCTTCACGAAGTTTGGCCAGGACTGATGGTACGTGACCACCTTGCGTCCTCGGTAGGGCTTCATCTGCTCGTCCCAGCGCTTTTCTGCCTCTGCAAGCCGTCTCCGGAAATCCTGGAGACGCTGCTGGAAGTAGGCTGCGTCACCGGGGCTCATTTCCGACAGCTTCTGGGCGAGGCCCCCGGCCACCCGCAGTCCGTTCTGCGGATCCAGCCAGTAGTGCGGATTGCCCTGGGGGTGGACATCCCCCATGGCCCGAGTCACCTGGGCGGTGGGGATCTCCAGAATCTCGGCGAACCGAGAGGCGTCGAAATAGCCCTGCGCCGCCGGCTGGATCTTCGGATTTCCACTCTGGGTGATCAGGGGCGGGAGCCACCCGATCTCCAGCTCGAGCCCCACCACGACCAGGAGATCAGCCCGGCGCAGGTTGAGGAGGAAGCTCGGCTTGGCCTCCACGAAGTGCGGATCCTGGTAGCCCTTCGCGATGGCTGTCACGTTCACGCGGTCCCCGCCGACCTCACTGGTGAGCGACGCGAGGTCCTGGGTGGCCGCGACCACGTTGAGCTTTCCCGCGGCCAGCAGGGGTTGGGAGGCGAAGAGTGCCAGCAACAGAATTGCCACTAAAGAAAGGAAAGACGCGAATTTGATGCGCATAGCAGCTGGTGAGAATTTCATGGTGTTCCTCGCAGTTGGATCATTGGCGGTTCTGCCTCGGACTGGTACCAGCAACCGTTCATAACACGGAGAATGCTTTTCTCACCACGAAGACGGAAAGACCACGAAGAACTGCAAAGGCATCGGATTTGATTCTTTTTTCGTGGTCTTCCTGTCTTCGTGGTGAATTTTGTTTTTTAAATACTAGTCTGGGTCAGAACGGGTGGGCGCCGTGGGCTCCCATCACGAAGATGAGCTGCAGGCGGAGTTCGCTTGCATCGTGTCGACCGTCATAGCGGACAAACCGGTACTGGCCTCGCACTTGGCTGAACTCGCTCAACCAGTAGGTCAGGGTCGCCGACCCGCCCCGGTCCAGCTGGTTCGAGGCCGTGGCGCGCTGGGACCAGTCGAAGCGCGTCCCCACGGTCCAGCGCTGATCCAGCCGGTAATCGAGGCTGGAGTAAAGACCGAAGGACTTTTGTTGGGTCGGCAGCTGGTCGCGCTGGCTCCACACGAACTCGCTGCGCCAGAGAAGCGAGTTGTAGATGGACCGCCGCAGAGGCTTCCAGCGCAGGCTCATGTCGATGCCATGGAGCCGGGTCAGGAAGTCGTGGCCCAGTTCGTTGTGGCCCTGGGCATAGGAGTAGCCGATCTCGAGGTTCGTGTTCTCGGTCAGATCCTTGTAGCCGCGCAGATGCCCCACGTAGCTCAGGTCGTTCTTCCGGCTCGAAGTGAACACGACGCCGGAGTCACCGCGATACACCTGGCCGGTGGCCTCCAGAAAGAGGTCCCCGGGCGCCGGGAGGATGCGGCTTACCGACAGGCCCATGTCGTTGATGCCATCTTCACCGTTCACCAGGTTCTCGGTCACCAGAGGGCGATCGGTCCACGACAGCGCGTGGTTATGCGTGGCGTTCACTTTCCCGAAGGCAGCCCTCATCTTGCCGACTTTGGCGACAAACCCCCCGGGCAGGGCCGTCAGCGTAACGAACGCCTCTTCCACGCTGACCCCGGACTCCCCGAAGGAGAGGAACACATCGCCCCGGGAATAAGGGTCGATGACCGACTGCAAGCCCAGTTCCGCTTCGTGCATTTCCAGGCCCGGCACGGGCCGGACCTCGTTGCGACCGATGGACCCGCGGAAGTCGCCATTCAGGCTGATGTCTGGATTCAAAGCCTTCGCTGCGGACCCTCCGGCGCCACCCAACTGGGTTGGTTCGGTTTTTGGGGCGGTCTGGGCCGCCTTCAGGGCTTGAACCTCTTCCTCAAGCTTGCGGATCCGTTCTTCCTGCGCCTTCTGCGGCTCCTCTGCCGGATTGGTGGCCGGTGACCCCTGCGCACGCCCGATCCCAACCGTGAGCAAAGCTGACAACAGGATCGCGGTGAAGTGATTCATGGGCCAACGCCGCCTTCGTGTCTAAAAAAGAGGGTTCCAATTCGACTGAGGACGATTCCTAGGACAGTTGAGGGGTGAAGAGGTGCTGATCGTAAGCAGAAACCGCCATGATGGAACTTGGAGCCGGAAAGGCCCGAAGGAAAGCGGGCGTTGCGGCTAGAGGTATCAGCCTTATTGCCAGATGAAACCATTTTCTAATTAAACTGGGCGCAGTCAATGAAAATAATTTTCATTTATGACCAGAGCGTTCACTAAACCACTTGGCCCTTTGGGCGAAGCTTATGCATCTATTGCCCCTTGGGGAGGTCTTCGACATGACGCGGAAGAAACTGTGGATCCTCGGTGGGGGCCTGGCGGTCGTTCTGATCGGTGGGGTTACCGTTGCCAGCATGCAGGACAAGGGCCTTGCGGTGCAGGTGGCCCAGGTCGGGCGGGAAAACCTCCAGTCGAAAGTGAGCGCCAACGGCAAGATCCAGGCGGTGACCAAGGCTGACATTTCCGCGAACGTCATGGGACAGGTCACCAAACTCGCCGTGAAAGAAGGGGATCGGGTCATCAAGGGCCAGTTCCTCATGGAGATCGATCCGCGCAGCGCCAAGGCCAGCACGGAGGCCATGCAGGCCAACCTGCAGGCCACCCAATCGGATCTGATCTCAGCCACGGCCAACCTGGCCCAGGCGCGGTCGGACTTCGAGCGCGCCAAGGCCAACCGCACCGCAGGCATCATTTCGGCGGCCGATTTCGAGCGCGCCAGGACCTCCTACGAAACCGCCCAGGCCAGCCAGGAAACCGCCCGCCGTCGTTCGGATCAGGCCAAGGCCAACCTCAGCCAGTCCCAGGTGGGTCTCCGCAACTCCACCATTACCGCCCCCATGGACGGCGTGGTGACCGCCCGGCGCATCGAGCTGGGTGAGACCGCCGTGCCGGGCATCCAGAACTCAGCTGGCACCGTGCTCGTCACCGTGTCTGATATGAGCAAGGTGGAGGCCGAGATGGAAGTCGACGAAGCCTCCATCCCCACGGTGAAGCTGGGCCAGAAGGCCCAGGTCCGCATCGACGCCTATCCGAACCAGACCTTCGACGGTGAAGTCACGGAAGTGGGCGGCAGCCCCATGCTGAAGCTCAGTGCCAACGAGGCCATCAAGTTCAAGGTCAAGGTCTGGATCAAGAATCCGCCCCTCACCATCAAGCCCGGCCTCTCCGCCCAGGCGGACATCTATACCGGCAGCCGCGACCAGGTGCTGGCCATCCCCATCCAGTCCCTGGTGACACGAGAGATCAAGGCCAAGCCCGGTGAAAAGCTCAAGCCGGGGGCCCCCAGGGATGAAGAAGGGGTCTGGCTGTTCGACGGCGGAAAGAGCAAGTTCCTGCCGGTCAAGACGGGGCTCCTGGGCGACTTGAACGTGGAAGTCCTGGATGGCCTCAAGGGAGGCGAAAGAGTCATCATTGGCCCCTTCCGGATCCTGCGCGACCTCAAGGGCGGCGAGTTGGTCCGCGAGGACAAGAGCAAGAAGAAGGACGAAAAGAAGGGCTAGCCCATGAACTATGAAGAGCTGTTCCGGGTGGCTCTCAGGGCCATTCGGGCCCACAAGCTCCGCAGCTTCCTAACGCTGCTGGGCATCATCATCGGCGTCACCACCATCGTGGGTGTGGTGGGGATCATCACGGGCCTGAACCACTACGTCCAGGAGAAGGTGATCGTTCTGGCCCCAGACATGTACGTCGTCACCCGCTTCGGCATCATCCGCAGCCGCGAGGAGTTCCTCCAGGCAGTCAAGCGGCCCCAGCTCACCTGGGAGGAATACCAGCGCATCAGCAGTGGCATCCTCAGCCATGCCTCCCTGACTGCCACACGCTCCTTCAAGACCCTGCCCGTCAGCTACGGCACCCACCGCCTGGCGGACACCTTCGTGGTGGGCAGCACCGCCAACTTCGCCCGGATCCTGAACCTGGAGACCGGCGGCAACGGCCGTTTCTTCACCGAAGGCGAGGATGAGTCCGCGCAGAATGTGGCGGTCATCGGTGCGGACATCAAGGAGGAGCTCTTCCCGAACCAGGATCCCATCGGCCGCATGATCCTGGTCCGCGGGCAGCCCTTCCGCGTCATTGGCCACATGGTGAAGGAAGGCAAGGGCCTCGGCATCAACCGCGACCAGCTGGTGGTCATCCCCTTTCAGGTCTACCGGAAGAACTTCTTCGCACCCAACGATCCCCTCGACTACTTCATCAAGGCTCGGGGCGGTGTGGAAGGTTTGAGTGCGTCCATCGACGAGACCCGGGCCTTTCTCCGCGCCCTGCGGCACACACCCTGGCGTGACCCCGACCCCGTGGGCTTCCTCACCCAGGATCAGTTGCAAGAGCTCTGGCGCCAGATCAGCACGGCCACCTTCGTGCTGCTCACCCTCATCGCCTCGGTGTCGCTGGGCGTGGGCGGCATCGTCATCATGAACATCATGCTGGTGAGTGTGGCGGAGCGCACCCAGGAGATCGGCGTCCGCATGGCCCTGGGGGCACGGAAACGAGACATCCAGCGCCAGTTCCTGCTGGAAGCTGCCCTCCTCTCCATGGCAGGTGGGGTGATCGGTGTGCTCCTGGGCGGAACGGCCGCCATCCTGGTCAAGGCCGTCACCGGCTTCCCGGCCCAGATCACGGTGGGCATCGTCCTGATGGGCGTGGGCCTCTCCACAGTGGTGGGCCTGCTGGCGGGCTTCCTCCCGGCCCGCCGGGCCGCCAACCTGCCCGTCATTGACGCCCTCCGGGCCGAGTAGGAGATCGCCATGGCCTCCGCCCGTTCAGCCCTCCGCAACCTCGGCGTCGAGAACATCCGCTTCGCACTCCGCTCCATCATGGTGCAACGCCTGCGCAGCTTCCTGACCCTGCTTGGCATCGTTTCAGGTGTCGCCACCGTGATCGCCATGGTGAGCTTCGTCGCCGGGTTCAACGATGCCATCACCGGCGCCTTCTCCAGCTTCGGAACGACCCTGGTGCAGTACCAGAAGTACGAGCCCCGTTTTGGCGGAGGCCCCACTGGGCCACCTGAAGAGCAGCGCCGACGCCGCGACCTGACCCTGGAGGATGCCCAGGCCCTCAAGCGTCTGAACACCCTGGCCGCAGCCGTGAGCCCCGAACGCTACCTCAACCTGCCCGCCCTCGCCGCCTCCACAACGTTCAAGAACCGGAAGGGCAAGGAGGCCAATGGTCCCACCCTGGCTGGCGTGGTACCCGACTACGCCCCGGCCAACAATGCGAGCATCGCCGATGGGCGCTTCTTCGCAGATGCCGACGTCAGTCATTCGGCGCGAACTGCGGTCGTCGGAACAGACGTGGCCGAGGCCCTCTGGTTCCATCGGGATCCCATCAACCAGGAACTGCTCATCAATGGCGTCGCTTTCCGCGTCATCGGCCTCCTGGAGAAGCGTGGCTCCTTCCTGGGCGGCAGCGCGGACAACATCGTGCTGATCCCCTTCAGCACCTTCGACGAGAAGTTTCCCGACGTGAAGAACAGCAATGGGGACACCCTCCACATCGCGACGATTCCCAGGGATCCCAAGGAACAGCAGGCCATGACGGATCAGGGCATCTCGATCCTCCGCACGCGCCGGAGTCTGAAGGCCAAGGACCCCAACGACTTCGCCATCTTCACCAGCGAGGGCCAGTTGGAGACCTTCCGGGCCATCACCGGCGGCATCGCCGGAGCCATGATCCTCATCGCCGGCATCGCCCTGCTGGTGGGCGGCGTCGGCGTCATGAACATCATGCTGGTAAGCGTCACCGAACGCACCCGCGAAATCGGCGTGCGCAAGGCACTGGGGGCCACCCGCAAGGACATTGCCGTGCAGTTCCTGGTGGAGGCGGTCACGCTCACCGGGGTGGGGGGTGCCATCGGCATCGCCGTGGGTCTGGGCATCGCCATGCTCGTGCGCCTGGTCTTCGACTTCCCCGCCGCTGCGCCATTGTGGAGCATCGTCCTCGGCTTCGGCGTCAGTACGGCCATCGGATTGATCTTCGGGCTCTGGCCCGCCCTGAAGGCCGCCAAACTGGATCCCATCGAGTCCCTTCGCTACGAGTAGCGGCGGGACTCTGGATCCCGCGGCTCCGCCGACAACCCCCAGATCGGACGCACCCCCGGTGCGTCCTCCCGCTCACCTTCGGTTCGCGGATGGGGCCCCGTCCCATCGAGCCCCTCCGCTACGAGTAGCGGTGGGTCTCCGAATCCAGCCGTGTCGAACTCATTCCTCCGGTCCAAGGCACCGATGTGGCGGGTAGTCCTGTCTGGAGCCGTCATGCGCACCCTGGCCCTGCTCATCGCCGTCACCTCCGGCGTCCTCTTCGCCGAGGAACCTCACGCTCCGGCCACCAAGGCCAAAGCCAAGCCCCCAGCCCATGCCACGGCCAGTGCGACTCACAGCCCGGCCCCTGCCTCAGACGCACCGGACATGCCCAGCACAGCCCTTGCCGAGCTCAGCGCAGGCAATGCCCGCTTCATGGCCGGGAAGCGCACCCGCACCTTGGATACGGGCCATGACGCCGCCATGCGGGCCGCCCTGGTGGCCGGCCAGGCCCCCTTCGCCATCATCATCACCTGCTCCGACAGCCGGGTGCCCGACGCCCTCCTCTTCGACCAGGAGGCGGGCCGCCTGTTTACTATCCGCGAAGCCGGCAACGCGCCGGATCTGCAGGGCATCGCCTCTGCCGAGTATGCCGCCGAGCACCTGGGCTCCAAACTGATCGTGGTGATGGGTCATACCAGCTGTGGGGCAGTGAAGGCCATCCACAGCGCCAACGGGAAACCCCTGCCCGGCAACCTCTGGGCCCTGCAGGCGGGCATGGCGGGCCTGCTGGAAAGCACGCCGCAGGATCCGAACGAGGACACCAAGGCCCACCTCAGCCGACTGGAGGAGGCCAACGCCCGTCGCCAGGCCCAGGCCCTGCTCGACCGCTCGGGCCTTCTAAGCGAACTCGCCGCTGCGGAAAAGCTCTGGATCGTTCCAGCCCTCTACAACCTGGCCAGCGGCAAGGTGCAGTTCTTCAAGCCACTGGCAGCGGTTCCAGCATTGCAGGCGCACCACTAGCAAAATCGCTTTGCGATTTTGCTAGATTTCAAGAACGCCTGTAAGGGCCATAGCCAATGCCTTCATCTGGGCGGGTGTGGCCTTGCCCAGCCGCTTCGTGAGGCGGGTCTTGTCGATGGTGAAGAGCTGGGTGGCGTTGGCCCAGGAATCGGCTGGGAGGCCGTTGTCCTTGCCCATGGGGATGGGGATGTAGAAGGCATAGGCCCGGCCCTGGGTGGTGAGGGGCATGACGATGGTGGTGCGGGCGCCGGCCACGTGGTTGCCCAGGTCGGACTGAAGGATGATGCCGGGGCGGAAGCCACCCTGTTCCGAGCCCCGCCGGGGGTTCCAATCCAGCAGCCAGATTTCCCCCCGGCTGCATCGCGGCTGGTCGCCCATCATTTTGCCTTCCGTGCCCGGTAGCTGCGTCGCTTGGGCTCGGCCGCCACCTCGGCCTGGGCCACGAAGGCGTAGGTCACGTCCTGGGCCTCTGTGTCCTGGCCATAGGCCGCCCAGTCCGCCGCCAGCTTTCTCCGGGCTGCGGTCACCTGCTCGCGCCGCACCAGCTCCGCCAGCCAGCCGTTCACGCTCAAGGCCTGCGCGTCCGCCGCCTCCCGCAGGAAGCGGCCCAGGTCGTCGTCGAGGCGGAGCGTGGTGCTGAACATCGTCGGTTGATCCTCGTGCTGTTGAATGGGTCATGCTTTGAAATCATTTTATGATTTCAAAGTTAGAAAGCAATAGGGCAGGTGCGGCCTTCGTTGGAAATTCAGATAACATGGCTGATCGTTATTTTTTATTGTTTTTCAATATTTTTATATTGACAATCAATATTAATCTCTTAATGCTGGATGCACTGGAGGAGCCGATGAATCGCACCCAACGCCTCAGTCGTGCCTTGCGACGCTTTGCCTCAGGGTTGCTCTGGCTTTGCCTGTTAATCCTGGTCTTTTCTCCAGGGTTGGTCTTCCTCGATAGCTTTGCGCTGGACAGCGCTAACCACCTGTTGCGGCTGCTGGATGTGGATGGATTCCGGTTCAACGCGAGCCATGTGGGTGGCCTGCTCCGGACCTTTGTCTGGGGCCTGATTGCCGTCAGCTTTACCACCGCAGTCCTGTCGCTAGGTGCCCTCATCCGCTTGCTGCACCAGTTTGAGGGGGGTACCGCGTTCTCTCACGAAAGCGTGCGACTGGTAGGGTTCCTGGGCTGGATCCAAGTGGCCGGGGCGCCTGTTGGGCTCCTCATGTTCTGGGGTCTGGCAGCAGTAACCAAGGCCCTGACCACTCAGGTGATCCATCCCTGGAAGTACGCGGTCAATTCTTCACTGGAAGGACTGTTCTTTGGCAGCATCACGCTACTGGTGGCCCATATCCTGGACGAAGGCTTCCGACTGAAATCGGAACAGGAACTGGTCATCTGAGGACACACCCATGCCCATCATCGTGACCCTCGACGTGGTACTCGCGCGGCGCAAGCTGAAGCTGGGCGAGTTGGCGGAACGCGTGGATGTCACGCCGCCGAACCTATCCATCCTCAAGACGGGCAAGGCCAAGGCCATCCGCTTCTCCACCCTGGAAGCCCTCTGCCGCGAGTTGGCCTGCCAACCCGGCGACCTGCTCCGCTTTGAACCCGACCCAGACGAAGACCGGCCCACCCTGCTTTTCCCCTAGCCAGATCGCGCAGCGATCTGGCCTAGCTTCCGGCACACTATTGGCCATGGACCACAACGATTTCCGCCGCCTCGGTTACCAACTCGTGGATTGGATCGCGGACTACCGCGAAGGCCTGGAGCGCCTCCCGGTGATGAGCCAGGCCAAGCCCGGCGAGATCCGGGCCGCCTTCCCCGATCATCCGCCTCTGCACGGCGGCCGCATGGACCAGGCCCTGGCGGCCCTGGAGCGGGACGTGATGCCCGGCATCACCCACTGGAACCATCCATCCTTTTTCGCCTACTTTCCCAGCAACACCAGCTACAGCTCGATCCTCGGCGACCTTGCCGCTTCCGGCCTCGGCGCCCAGGGCATGAGCTGGCAGACCAGCCCCGCCGCCACGGAAGTCGAGGAAGTGGTCATGGACTGGCTGCGCCAGATGGTGGGCCTGAGCCCCGCCTTCACCGGTGTCATCCACGATACCGCCAGCACCGCCACCTTCACGGCCCTGCTCTGCGCCCGGGAGAAGGTCTCAGGCTACGCCCAGGACACCGAGGGCCTCCAAAGCGGCGAGGCGCCCCTGGTGGTCTACGCCTCCGACCAGGGCCACAGCTCCATCGAGAAGGCCGCTCTGCTGGCGGGCTTCGGCCGCAGCTTCCTGCGGCTGATCCCGACGGACGAGGATCACGCCATCCGGATGGATCTCCTCACGGCGGCCATCGAGAAAGACCTCGATATCGGCCTGCGCCCCTGCGCCCTGGTGGCGGCCGTGGGCACCACCGGCACCACGGCCCTGGATCCGGTGGCCGCCATGGCGGACCTCGCCGAGAAGCACGGGATGTGGCTGCACGTGGATGCCGCCCTGGCGGGCACGGCCATGGTGCTGCCCGAGTGCCGCTGGATGTGGGCGGGCGTGGAGCGGGCCGACAGCCTGGTGTTCAACCCCCACAAGTGGATGGGCGTGGGCTTCGACCTGAGCGCCTACTACGTGCGCGATCCCCAGCACCTCATCCGCGTGATGAGCACCAACCCCAGCTACCTGCGCACAGCCCAGGACGGCCAGGTGAGCAACTTCCGGGACTGGCACATCCAGCTGGGCCGGCGCTTCCGCGCCCTCAAGCTGTGGTTCTACCTCATGGACGTGGGCGTGGAGGGCCTGCAGGCGCGGCTGCGCCGCGACCTGGAAAACGCCCAGTGGCTGAAGGCGCAGGTGGACGCCGCGCCAGACTGGGAGCGCCTGGCCCCCGTGCCCCTGCAGACCGTGTGCCTCCGGCACACGAAACCCGGCCTCGACGAGGCCGGGCTGGCCAGCCACAACCTGGAGCTCGCCCGTCGGGTGAACGACAGCGGCAAGGCCTACCTCACGCCCTCGATGCTCAAGGGCAGGCAGATGCTCCGCGTGAGCATCGGCGCCGAGACCACCGAGCGGCGGCATGTGGAGGCGCTCTGGGGGGCGCTGAAGGCGGCGGCGGATTGATCCTTCATTCCCCATTGCATCCCCTGCCCCGCCTCGTCACACTTGGCACACCATGATTCCTGTCACGACCCTCAACCCGCGCCCCAACCATGCCATTCCGGTGGCCGGGTGTTCGGGGGTTTGATCTAGCAACAGACCTTCCCGCTTTCCCGCCCCCGACCCACCGTGATCGGGGGTTTTTCTTTCGGCAGGTTCCATGAGCCATCCTTCGAATGCCCCTTCCGAGCGCGCGCAGCGCAGCAGCCTCTGTGAGGCGAAACGGATCGTGCTGAAACTCGGCACCCAGGTCGTGCTGGATGGCGAAGGCAGGCCCGCCCTCAGCCGCCTGTACGGCCTCATGGAAACCGTGGCGGAGCTTCGCCGCCGGGGCGCCCAGCCGGTGCTGGTGTCCTCGGGCGCCGTGGGACTCGGGGCCCGGCAGCTTGGCATCCAGCCCGAAAGCCTGTCGCAGAAGCAGGCCTGCGCCGCCGCGGGCCAGGGCCAGCTCATGTCCATCTACCAGGAGGGCTTCGCCCGCATGGGCTTCTGCGCCGCCCAGGTGCTGCTCACGGAGGATGACTTCGCCGATCCTGTCCGTCACGCCAACCTCCGGCGCACACTGGAAACCTTGCTGGAGCTGGGTGCCATCCCGGTACTCAACGAGAACGACACCGTCTCCACCCTGGAGCTGGAGCGCCCCGACCCGGGCCACACCCCCATCTTCAGCGACAACGACCACCTCTCCGCCCTGGTCGCCATGCATTTGGAAGCGGATCTGCTGGTCCTCCTGTCGGACGTGACGGCCCTCCACACCGCCAATCCCGGGATCGACCCCCATGCGACGCCCCTCACCGAAGTCCCTTTCGGATCCGATCCGCAGGCCAACCTCGACGGCACATCGGATCGGGGCCGGGGCGGCATGGTCAGCAAGGTGGAGGCGGCCCGAGTGGCCGCCCGGGCAGGGGTACCCGTGGTTCTGGCCTCCGGGATCGAGGTCCATATCCTGGATCGGATCCTCGCCGGGGAGCCCGTGGGCACCTTCTTTCATGCCGCTCCCAAGGGAGGCCAGCCATGACCCTGGACCCCCATCACCACCAGCAGGTTCCGGCCATGGCCCAGGCCGCACGGAACGCTTCGCGCCACCTGGCGACGACGTCTTCAGAGATCCGAACCAAGGTCCTCCACCGGCTGGCGGACGAGTTGGAACAGCGGGCTGCCACCATCCTGGCGGCCAACGCCGAGGATGTCCGGGCGGCGGAGGGCGTCCTCGATGCCTCGGCGATCCAGCGCCTCAAGCTGGATGCCGTCAAGCTCGCCACCATGGTGCAGGGCGTCCGCGCGGTGGCCACCCTGCCCGATCCTCTCCACCGGGTGCAGCTGCACCGCCAGCTGGATGAAGGCCTCGTGCTCACCCGGGTGACCTGCCCGCTCGGCGTGCTTTGCGTCGTGTTCGAATCCCGGCCCGACGCCCTCATCCAGATCAGCGCCTTGGCCCTGAAGAGCGGCAACGCCGTGTTGCTCAAGGGGGGCAGCGAAGCCCGCCATTCCAATGCGGCGCTGCTCGCCGCGGTGCAGGCCGCGCTGCGGGACACCGACCTTCCCGAAACCGCCGTGCAGGGCCTGCCGGATCGGGCGGCGGTGGCGGCGCTCCTGCAGCGGCCCGATCTGGTGGACCTGGTGATTCCCCGCGGCTCCAATGCCCTGGTGCGAAGCATCCAGGAGGCCACCCGGATTCCGGTGCTGGGCCATTCGGAAGGCATCTGCCACATGTATCTGGACGCGGCCGCGGACCCCGGCATGGCCGTGGCCCTGGTGCGGGATGCCAAGCTGCAGTACCCCTCGGCCTGCAACGCCGTGGAGACGGTGCTGATCCATCGAGAGGCCGCCGCCCGCCTGCTGCCAGCCCTGGTGGCGGACCTGGTCCCCCGGGGGGTCGAACTGCGAGGCTGCGCGACCTGCCTTACTTTGGTCCCTTCCCTCCGGGCAGCCACTGAAGCGGACTGGGTCACGGAATACGGCGCACCCATACTGGCCATCAAGGTGGTCGAAAACCTCGATGAGGCCTTGGCTCACATTCGCACCCACGGCAGCGGGCATACCGAGGCCATCATCACCGAAGCGCCCGGAGCCGCCGCACGGTTCCTGGCCGAGGTGGATGCGGCGGGGGTCTTTCACAATGCCTCGACCCGATTTGCAGATGGTTACCGGTACGGGTTCGGCGCCGAAGTGGGCATCAGCACCGGCCGCATCCACGCCCGGGGTCCCGTGGGGCTCGAAGGTCTGCTCAGCTACCGCTACCTGCTGCAGGGCACTGGGCAGCGGGTCGAGGACTACACGGGGCCCTCAGCCAGGCCCTTCCAGCACCTCGACCTGGACGACGATGCATAAGCACCCGTTATCAATGCATAACACCCTATAACTTGAGCCCACAGCCTGAACTGGTAGCCTTAACCAATGCTTGTCGCCCCCGGGTTGCCGCAGGGGCGGCTTTTTTTATCGGGAGGTCCCGTGGCTGCCCTTCTCTCCCCTGAAACCCCTGCCTTCGCCGTGCCTGAGGCGAACCTGGTCCCCGTGAGCGATCACCTGGGGAAGCTGATGGCTATTCCAGCCTCACGCATGTTCCTCATCAACAAGTCACTGAAGGTCTTCCAGGAAAAGCAGCCCGGCGTGCCCATCTTCGACGCCAGCCAGGGCGACGGTGGCGCCTCGCTGCCCGGCGTGCCCGAGGCCCTGCTGGACCGCGCCTTCGAGTTGCAGAAGCAGCACGGCACTGCCTACGACATGCCCTTCGGCACCGAGGCCTACCGCAAGATCGTCGCCGAGTCCTACTGGAAGCTGGCCCCGGACACCGGCTGGGGCACCGCCAACGTCATCGGCACCCAGGGCGGCCGCGATGGCCTGCAGAAGGCCTACCAGGCCATGCTGGCCCTCGGCCATGGCCGCCAGGGTGACGTGGTGGTGGTGAGCCGTGTGCCCTGGATCAGCTACAACTGGGGGCCCTACGGCATCGGCGCCAACGTGATGTGGGCCCCGGGCCGCGCCGAGGAAGGCTGGGCCTACTCGGAAGCCGGCATCCGCGCCTGCGTGACCGAAGCTGCCAAGACCGGCCGCAAGGTGGCCGGTCTCGTCATCACCAGCCCGGACAATCCCACGGGCCAGACCCTCACCCTGGAGCGCCAGATCGTCCTGGCCCGCACCGCCCTGGAAGCGGGCGTGGCCTTCGTGCTCTTCGACTGGATGTACCACGCGGTCGGCGATGGCGAACCCTACGACGTGAATGTGCTGCTGCGAGCTTTCGAGCCCGAACTCCGCAAGCGCCTCATGGTGCTGGACGGCATCACCAAGAGCCTGGGTGGCTCCAACATCCGCAACTGCCACCTGCTGGCCGACGCGGAGGTCACCAAGACCATCGTGGCCCAGGCCTCGCACACGGTGATCCCCTCCTTCTTCAGCCTCGCGGTGGCCATGGCCGCCTATGAGCAGGGCTTCGCCGCCGCCAGCGCCCCCATTGCCGGCCCCTGCCGCGCCAGCCGCGCCTGGCTGCGCGAGTTCCTCAAGACCCAGGGCCTCACCCACATCATCGGTCAGGGCTACTACGCCTTCATCAACGTCGCCGAGGGCCTGAAGGCCAAGGGCTGGCCCGACTCCGAGCCCCTGGGCCAGTATTTCGCCGAGAACCATGGCGTGGCCGTGGTGCCCGGCGCCTTCTTCAGCCCCTATGGCGGCGAGTGGATCCGCTTCTCCTACGCCACGCCCCCAGCCACCACCCAGGGCGCGGCAACGCGGCTGCTGGAAGCGCTGAAATCGCTCGAAGGCTAAGGACTGAATTCACCACGAAGACAGAAAGACCACGAAGGAATCGCGTTCTGCACCCTCTTTCCCTTCTTCGTGGTCTTCCCGTCTTCGTGGTTTGGACTTTTATTCTCTGTGTGCTGGAGTACCCGTGTTCGACTTGAATGCCTTTGTCGAGAAGTTCCAACTGGCGCGCCAGACGGCGCTGGAGACCCGTCCCACCGGCGGCCTCTGCGGACTGGAACTGGAGTGGAACCTGGTGGACCCGCAGTTCCGCCCCCTGCTCACCGTGGGCACGGGCCCCGACCGCATGTCCTTCGTGGACCACCTGCGCTCGAAGGTGCTCTCACCCTGGACGGAGGAGTACCACCAGCTTGAGGTCTTCCACTGGATGATCGAGTGGGTCACCCGGCCGTACCACACGCCCAAGGGTGCCGTGTATGAAGGGCGTCTCCTGGAAGCGGCTCTCATCAACGCCTTGGCCAAGGCCGGCCGCAGTTTCGGCGAGCCGCTCCACTACTGGCACGGCAACCTGCTCGTGCTGCCGGAGATCGGGCCCGATTGCGTGCCCATGTCCTGGCACCTGGCCAAGCGGCGCTACCTGCAGCGCTGCGTCGAAATGTACGGCACGGAGCTGGCCACGGCCGGTACCCACTCGAACCTGAGTCTGCCCGAGCCCATGCTGGCCTGGGACTTCATGCACCTGCCCGCCAGCGAACGGGGCGACACACACCTGGATGACTACAAGAACCAGGTCTACATCACCGGCACCCGCCTCATGCGCGCCTTCGCGGCGCTATTCATCGCCTGCAGCGCCAGTACGCCCCTGCAGGCCTCGGAAGAGGACGGCAAGCCCGTGGTGCGGCTCACCCCTTACGAGTCGGTGCGCAACCTCACCTTCCCGAACCCCACGGCCCTCGATGTGCCCGACCTCAATCGCAGCCACGCGGACTACCTGCGCCTGTCCTACGACCTGGTGCGCAGCGGCGTGCGCTTCGGCAACAACAACTGGATCCCCGTCCGCGCCCGCTCCCAGGCGGAGCCGGTGGAGCGCCTCATCCAGGTCACCAGCGACCAGCTGCACGACATCTACGCCCGGGGCCTTTTCGCGGCCGGCGAAACCCGCAATGTGGAGGACATGGCCGCCCAGATCGAGCGGCAGAACCTCTTCGCCCGCATCGACCTGCCCATGGCCCGCGTGGAAGTGCGCACGGATGATCCCGGCCACGACCTGGCATTGGACGTTGCCAACCTCACCTTAAAGCACCTTCTGCTGCTGCGATTTTATGCCGACCCCGATTTTGCCCGGGGTTTCCGCTATGACCCCGAGGACATCAAGCGCGCCCGTCGCAATGAGGAACTGGCAGCCAAGGAAGGTCTGCGCGGTGTGATCGAAGACCCCCTCACGGCCAAACCAGTGGATCTGAGCACCTTCCTGAACTGGACGCTGCTGCAGATGCAGCCCATGGCCGAAGCATTGGACTTGTGGAATGACCTGCAGCCCCTGCGTGATCTGGCCGCAGGCGCTCCGAGCACCGCCGAGCGCATCCGCCGCACCCTGAAGGCGAAGCTTGGTACCTCGGACATCGTGCCACCTGACCTGCTGGTGGAGCTGGCCGAAGCCCGAAAGAGCCAGGTGCGCGATGACGTGGAAACCATCACCGCCCACCTCGCCGATCTGGGGGACGAAGAAGGCAAGCTGCGTGATTTCGTGGAGCATGCCCGCGACGAGGTGCATCTGGATCCCCAGGCCCCGGTGCGATTCCAGCCTCGGCCCGAGTCGCTGGTGGACGCAGACTACCCGGATAAGACCTCGGAAGTTCTGGCCCTGTCCCAACGCCTGGTGCGCATTCCCAGCGTCACCGCCTGTCCCGAGGAGCGCCTGCCGGAAGTGCACCGCGCCGCCACCTTCGTCTACGACTACCTCCGCAACCACGGCGTGCCGGTAAAAACCTTCGACCAGGGTCCCTTCCCGGCCGTGCTCGCCCACTTCCCCGGCGGTGAGCAGGCTCCCGCCATGCTGTGCGGCCACTTCGACGTGGTGGAGCCCGAGCCTGACGACAGCCAGTTCGAACCGAGGATTCAAGGCGACTACCTGTTCGGGCGCGGCGCCGCCGACATGAAGACCGTGGTGTCCACCTACCTCGTCTGGATGAAGGATACGCTCAAGAAGGGCGCGCCCTATCCACCCATCAACCTGCTGCTGGTGGGCAACGAGGAGAACGGCGAACTGGTGCCGATGGGTACACCCCATGTGCTGAACCTGCTGAAGACGGAATGGGACTACGAGCCGTCCTTCTTCATCGCTGGCGAGCGCACAGGCGAAAAGGGCACGGAACTGTGGGGCGAGGTCTGCACCCAGAACCGCGGCGTCCTGCGCTTCGAGCTCATCGCCCATGGCACCCGCGGCCACAGCGGACTGGCCGGTGGAACGGACCTCACCGAGCGCCTGCTCAGTGCCCGCGAGGCCTTGCGGGAGTTGTTCGCCAAGCACCTGACGCTGAAGGCGGCGGATGGCTGGCAGTCCCTGGCCCGCTTCGCCTACATCCAGGTGGGCACGCCCGGCATCTACAACATCACGCCGGACCGCGGTTCTCTCGGCGTAGAGATCCGGGCGATCCCGCAAGATGATGTGTCGACGATGCGCGCTGAAATCGAGGCCCTGGCTGGCGAGCTGCAGCTGGAGTTCCTGCCCTCCGCCTGGGAACCCGGGGTGGCCTGCTCCCCCGAGAACCCCTACCTCAAGGCGCTGCTTGCAGGCATCACGGCCGCCGGAGGTGACGTGCGCATCGGTCGCAAGGGCGCGGGCACCTCCGCCCGCTTCGCGCCCGGCGGCCAGGCCGTGGTGTGGGGCCAGACCGGCATCGGCCCCCACGCCGCCAACGAGCGTCACTACATCCCCAGCATCGAACCCTACTACCGGGCGCTGGATGCGTTCGCTGTCGAACTGCAAAAAGCGTAGACAGGATTAACAGGATGAAGATGGATTAACAGGATTAAAGATTAAAAAAATTGGCTTTAATCCTGTTAATCAGGTTTTTAATCCGGTTGATCCTGTCCCAGTTTTTTTAGAAATCCAAGTTCTCGGTCAGCCGTGTCCCGTCTTTCTTGAACGCTTCGAGAAACCGAGCGATGCGTGCCTCGGCTGCCGCGAGATCATCCAGTCCCAGGTTGAGGTTCAGCAGGTCCACATACCAGGGGGCCTTGATGTCGCTCTGGACGTAGGTCTGGACGATGGCTCTTGCGATGGGGAGGGTGGTGTCCTTGGAATCGTCGTGGACATCTTTGTTGCCGGCTTTGCGGAGCTTGGCGTATTCCTCTTCCAGCAGGCGCGCGAAGAGGGCGGGCGTGAAAGCGGCCCCGGCGGCACAGCCGGTTCCCGCATCGGCCTCGGTGAGGGTGGCACCCTTGTGGATCCACTCCCAGAGGATGGACAGTCGGATCTCGCCCGTGGCCATGTCCTCCATGAGGTAGAGCACGTCGTCATTGCCGAAGAAGTCCGCGGGCTTGAGGGCGGCCGCCTGAAAGCCGCGCAGAAAGGCGTTGCCGTACTGCAGGGCCACGGACAGCAGGTCGCGGGCACCCGCAATGGTGCGCGGCGCCGGCTCCAACTGCATGAGCCCCGCGGCATCCTCCGGTGTGTAGGTCAGCGCCGGGAAGGCGCGACCCGCCTGGTTGGCCTGGCCCACCTTCTCCCACACGGGCCGCACGATGTGGACCATCTTCCAGTGGGCCACCCACTTGCCGGAGGCGCCCTCGCGCTGCTCGCGCTCGGCACCGGCCACGGCCTTTTTCATGCTCGCGGAGACGCCGGCTTCGGAGCCCACAGGGATGTTGGGCTCCATGCCGCCTTGCCAGAGGGCGTAGCGGCCATTGCGGTCTGGCGTGTTCATGGCCCGGCGCACGCGGTCCTCGTAGGTCCGCATGTAGCCATAGGTCATGGTGATGGCCTGGATGTTGGGATTCACGAACGCGCGATCCCAGGCCAGAGCATCGGAGACGCTGTTGATGTAGTCCCAGCGGCCCGTGTTGAAGCCTACGAAGTGCGGTGATAGCGCGGCCCGGATCTCCATGAGCTGGAAGCACTGCTCGAGCTGCTCCACCAGCACGTAGCACTTGATGGTGCCCACAGGCAGGCCCAGGTGCGCCTCCAGAGCCAGGATGATGCTATTGAAGTACGCCGCGTCCTCGGCAGTCTGGGTCTTCGGTAGGTAAAGCACGAGGCTGCGGCCGGCGGCCCGCAGGCGTTCGTGGTTGTTCACCACGAACATCACCATGTCCGCGATGGAGGCGGAGAAGCCATGGCCATCCAATCGGATGTGCCGGTCGTCCAGGTGCAGGCCCCGCACTCGGTAGATCACGGTGGTGAAGTCCAGCTGCTGGCGCCAGTCGGCGATGATGGGGCGCCCGAAGAAGCCGACCGCCCAGCGGTTCATCTCCGTGGCGACCTCTTCGGCCACTTCCAGGAAGAGGGGATCCCGGGCGATGGCCAGCTTGAGGTTGCGGTGATTGTCCAGGGACATGGTGTCCACCTGGCCCAGGGCATCCTCGCCATCGAACATCCAGCCATCGGCGCCGGAGAGCAGCGCATAGGCCACGTTGCGGATGCCGGAGCGGACGTCGGCGCGCGGCTTCGTGGCCGGCCCCGTGCCCTGAATCCACTGGCGCTGAAGATCCGGCGGAATCACAGCGCCGTCGAAGTTGCCGGAGCGGGCATCGGCCACAGTGATCTGAGTGCCGGGGATCAGCGACGTGGGATCGAGGAAGGCGATGCGCTCTCCCTGCTCATGGCGGCGCTTCCGCAAGGCCGTGCGGGCGGCCATCCGCTCCCGGCGGCGCTTGTTCAGGGGTGACAGGGCCTCCAGGGCTTGCAGAACCTGTGGCGTGCAGACATCCGGATAGTCCGTCAGGATCCTCGAGCGGAATTCGAGCGTCGTCGTCATGGTTGGCCTCCACAGGTGGGGTCGGATGGGTCGCAAATTTGATCTTAGTTGCTTAACTGGCGGCCGGCGCAGTCGGGAGAATCCAGGGGATGACGAAAGCCTGAAGGAGCACCACGACGATCACGATCCCCAGCAGGATCATCGAATACTTCAGGGTCTTCCTGAAGATGTCCGTCTCCTTGCCCACGAGGCCCACCGCGGCGCAGGCCACGGCGATGGACTGGGGGGAGATCAGCTTGCCCATGACGCCACCGAACAGGTTCGCCGAGGTGGTGAGGACGGGATTCAACCCCAGCTGGATGGCCGTGACCTGCTGCAGTTTGCCAAACAGGGCCGCAGAGGAGGTCACCGAGCCGGTGAGGAACACACCCAGCAGACCAATGACGGGGGAGAAGATGGGGAAGGCCATGCCCGTCAGGGCGGCGAAGGTCAGGCCCAGGGTGAAGGACATGCCCGAGTAGTTGGCCAGGAAGCCCAGTCCGATCACCGCGGACAGCGTGACGAGGGCGAAACGGAGCTGCTTGAAGGTCTTGAGGAACACCTTGGCGCCGGTGGCGGGGCCGATGCCCAGCACGCCCATGGAGATCAGGGAGGACAGGAACATGGCCGTGCCGGGAGCCGTGAGCCACTGCCACTTGTAGCTGGCGGCATAGGCGGCGGGCTTGGCGACGATGGGCGCGGCCTTGAAGACGACGCCATCCAGGCCGGGCCACTTGGGAATCGCCAGGAACCAGTGGTGGGTCTTCTCGGCGTAGTTCTTGAAGGCGGGGGTGCCCCAGATACCCATGACGACCATGAGGATGAGGAAGGGCGACCAGGCCTTGAAGATCTGGCCTGCGGAATAGCTTGTCGCAGCGGCGGTCTGGCTGGCGGGCGCGTCCTCTTCGAAGGTCCAGGTGGTCTTGGGCTGCCAGAAGCGAATGAAGATCACCAGGCAGAGCAGCGACACCACGGAGGCGGTGATGGCGGGCAGCTCGGGCCCGAAGTAGGTGGACAACACGAGCGAGGTGGCGCCGTAGCTGATGCCGGCCACCAGGGCCGCGGGGATCACTTCCTTGGCCCGCTTGAAGCCCACCATGACCACGAGCATGAAGAAGGGGATGATCAGGGCCATGAAGGCCATGTCGATGCCCACGGCGCGGGCCATGGTCGTGGCGGGAATCCCGGTCACGGTGGACATCATCATCGTGGGGACGCCCACGGGGCCGAAGGGTACGGGTGGCGTGTTGGCCACCAGGCAGATGACGGCCGCTGGCAGGGGCGGGAAACCCAGGCCGATGAGCATGGCGGCGGCCACCGCAACGGGCGCGCCCTGCCCCGCCACGCCTTCCATGAAGGCGGAGAAGGAGAAGGCGATGAGCAGCGCCTGGATGCGGCGGTCCGGAGACAGCGACGAGATGGAGCTCTTGATGACCTCGAATTGTCCGGATTCAACGGTGAGGTTGAAGAGGAAGACGGCGGTCAGGATGATCCAGCCGATCGGAAACAGACCGGTGACCATGCCCAGGGCCGAGGCCGACAGCGCGGCGGTGAGGGGCATCCGGTACACGAGCACGCTGATGAGGATCGTGATGAGCAGCGTGAGGATCCCCGCCACATGGCCCTTCATGCGTTTCACGGCCAGGGCCCAGAAGAGGAAGAAGATGGGGATAGCCACCACGAGCGCCGTGAGGAGCAGGCTCCCGTTCAGTGCAGAGTAGTTCTGATTCCATGGCATCGGTTTTCCCTTTCAGGTTGGATGGCAGGGTGGGAAGGGGCTATTTCAACGGCTCAGGGACTGTCCGATTTTCAGCAGGCGGCAGATCCTGGCGGCCGCAGCTTCCACGAGAGCAGGCCCCTGGTCCATGCAGGCCTCCAGGGTCATGGGTCCGGGTGCAGCACTGGCGAGGGCATCGATGCCGTGGGCCAGCACGTCGTCGGCCCCATCGCCCAAGCCACCTGACAGGCAGATTACCGGTACGCCGTGGCGCTTGGCCACGGCCGCCACGCCCACGGGCGCCTTGCCCATGGCCGTCTGGAAATCAGTGCGGCCCTCGCCGGTGATGACGAGGTCTGCACCCGCCACCCGGGTTTCGAAGCCCGTGGTCTCCAGCACGATGGCGACACCGGGCCGCAGGCTGGCCGGAGTGAAGAAGAGCAGGCCCGCGCCCAACCCACCCGCCGCCCCAGCTCCAGGGAGCAGGGCCACATCGCGCCCTGTGGCCCTGGCAGCCACTCCGGCAAACACGCTCAAGGCGGCATCGAGCTCGGCCACCATCTCCGGCGTGGCGCCCTTCTGGGGGCCATACACGGCGGAGGCGCCCCGAAGCCCACAGAGCGGGTTGTCCACGTCACAGGCCACGAGGATGGTGCTTTCTGTCAGACGCGGATCCAAGCCTGACAGGTCCACGCGGGCGAGGCGCGCCAGGGCAGCCCCGCCTTCCGGCAGGTCGCGGCCTTCGGCGTCGAGGAAGCGCACCCCCAGGGCCCGGGCCATGCCGGTGCCGCCATCATTGGTGGCGCTGCCGCCGATGCCGATGACGAGCTTGCGGAGCCCCGCATCCAGGGCGGCCTTCATCAATTCACCCGTACCAAAGGTGCTGGTGATGCAGGGATTCCGGCGCTCCTTCGGCACCAGGGGCAGGCCCGAGGCCGAGGCCATCTCAAGGAAAGCTGTGGTGCCATCACCGGAGATGCCCCAGTGGGCACGCACGGACTCGCCCAGGGGGCCGCGCACTTCCGTGTGCATGAGGCGACCACCGGTGGCCGCCACCAAGGCCTCCACGGTGCCCTCGCCGCCATCGGCGATGGGCACCTTGAGGACCTCGGCTTCCGGGAACACGGCATGAATGCCGCGTTCCATGGCCTCGGCGACGCCGAGGGCGGACACACTCCCCTTGAAGGAATCCGGAGCCACGATGATGCGCATGGAATCATCCTTCCAAAAACGACAAGGGAAAAGCTGAGACAGGATTAACAGGATTGGAAAGAAGGATGAACAGGATTGAAAACCGGTTTCAATCTTGAATCCTGTTAATCCAGCATTTCATCCTGTCAATCCTGTCCACCTCTTTTCAAATCCTTATGGAACGAGGCCCGGGAACAGGAAGGCAAAGCCCCAGGTCATGAGGGCCAGCAGGATCACGTACGGGATGGTGTACTTGATCGTCTGCCGCATGATCAGGCCTTCCTTGCCCGCCAGACCCACGGCCGTGGCGGCGATGACGATGCTCTGGGGCGAGATCATCTTGCCCGCGGAGGCGCCCGCGCTGCCGGCCGAAGCCATCAGGATGTCGGACAGGCCCATGCCCTGGGCCGTGAGCTTCTGCAGGTTGCCGAAGAGCGCGTTCGCGGAGGTGTTGCTGCCCGTGAGGAACACACCGATGGTGCCAAAGAGCGGGCTCAGCAGCGGGTAGACGTGCTGGCTCACCAGGGCCACGATGCCGTTGGCCAGGGTGGCCACCATGGAGATCTGCTTGGTGGCAAGATCACCCACGAAGGCCAGCTTCGTTTTGGGATCGATGATGGGCAGAGTGAGGTTCATCACTTCGGCGATGGAGAGGATGCAGGCCACGGCGATGAAGGAGGGGATCATCTGCTTGAAGGTCTTGCCGAACTGCTCGCCCATCACGGAGTATTTGATGCCCATGAAGGGGAAGGCGATGGCACCGGCGATGAGCATGATGGTGCCGGGGGTCTGCAGCCAGGTGAAGGCATAGAGCTTGCCGGGATTGTAGATCTGGGTCTTGAGGACCAGCCAGTTCCAACCAGGGGCCGCACCGGCAAACAGGGGCTTGGTCTTGGGCAGGTTGACGGCGATGACCAGCACGGCCAGCAGCAGGTAGGGCAGCCAGGAGAGGAACAGCTCCTTGAAGTGGAACTCCTTGACTGCGTTGGTGGCCGGGGCATCGCCTTCGAAGAGCCAGGGCTGGGCATGCTTCTGGAATTTCAAGTAGGTGGCCGTGGCCACGAGGCAGGCGAGCCCCGCCAGCACGGAGGTGAGGTCCGCGCCGATGAAGTTGGAGACGAGGAACTGGGTGATGGAGAAGCTGAGGCCGGCCACCAGGATGGTGCCAATGGCGCCCTTCAGGCCCTTCGACTTGGACATGGCATAGACCGTGGCGAAGGCCATGATCAGGGCCAGCGGCGCCATGAAGCGGCCGGTCATCTGAGAGAGCTTCATCACGTCGAGGCCCGTGGTCTTGGCCAGGGTCACGGTGGGGATGGCCAGCGAGCCGAAGGGCACGGGGCCGGTGTTGGCCACGAGGCAAACGAGGGCCGCCATCATGGGGTTGTAGCCCAGGCCGATGAGGATGCTGGCGGGGATGGCCACGGGCGCGCCGAACCCGCAGATGCCTTCGAGGAAGGCGCCGAAGCCGAAGGCGATGAGCAGGGCCTGGGCGCGGCGGTCGATGGTCAGGTTGGCCATGGCCCCTTGCATCTTGTCCATCCAGCCCGTGGTCTTCAGCACGTTGTAGACCACCAGCGCGCCGAAGGGGATGTACATGATCGGGAAGAGCCCCGTGAGCCCGCCCTGCAGGGCCGCAAGCAGGGTCACCTTCGCGGGAAAGTGGAAG
>JANYAZ010000279.1 GCA_025361045.1 Geothrix sp.
GGTACGGGGGTGACATCGGTCCGGTGCGTGATCTCCTGCACCCGGTCGATATCCAGACCAAACTCCACGCCATCCAGCGTGAAGGTCACCAGCTGGCCCGAGGGTGCCAGCTCCGTGGCCAAGAGGGCCTGGGTGGACTCGGCGGCCATGCTTCACCCCTTCTTCTGGGACTTGAATGCCTCGATCACGGCATCGGCGTGGGACTTGTTTTCATCAGGCGTGGTGCTGGTCTGGGCGATGGTGTGGCTGATGGAAGGCCGCTCCAGATCGCTCTTCAGGCCGGTCCCCAGGAGTTCCACGATGTAGTCGTGGATCTGACGCAGGTGATGGACGATGCGCTCTAGTTTCTGCCGGGTGATGTCCTGGAACTGCATGAGGTCCATGGCCTCGAAGACCTTGTCCTGGATTTCCTTGCTGGCGCTCATGACTTCATGGATGGCCTTCTGGACCCCGGGCGCCTGGGCGCTGTCATTCCCCATGATCTCGGTGATCAGCTTCTGCTGGCGGGAGACCAGGTTCCCGATCTGATCCAGCTGATCCATGATCTTGTTGGATTCCCGCTCCGTCACGGCGGTGACCGTATCCAGTTCGGAAATCACATGCCCGCTGCCATCCTTCTGGGGCTCGGCGTGGGCTTCGGCGCGGGGCGCAGCCACCGGGGCCGGGGGCGGCTCAGGGCTCGGGGCAGCCGCCTTGACGGCCGCCTTGGGCTTCTTGGGGGACTTGCCGCCTCCGGAGAGGAGGGCGTCAATTTCAGATTGATCCATGGCCTGCTCCCTACCCGAGGAGGGATTCGATTTTTTCCTTGAGGGTCTCCGGGGTGAACGGCTTCACCACGTAGTTGTTCACGCCAGCCTGGAGGGCTTCCACGATGTCTTCCTTCGCGGCGTTGGTCGTCACCATGAGGATCGGGATGGCCGGATTCTGGCCACGCACGGTCTTCACGAACTCGAGCCCATCCATCTCCGGCATGTTCCAGTCGGTGATGATCATTTCCACCCCGCCCTGGCCGAGCTTCTCGAGCCCGCTCTTGCCGTTCTCACCCTCAACCACATCGGTATAGCCGATGCGGGACAGGGTGTTGATGATGATGCGCCGCATCGTCGAGGAATCGTCCACGATGAGGATCTTCACGGGGGCCTCCTGAAAGGGTGGTGGAACGGAATCAGAGCGAGGATGAAGGCGCAATGGCCTCCAGGAACTTCACGAGGGCTTCGAGGTCATCGGGGTAGACGTTCTGAAACTTGACACCCAGTTCATAGGCGCCCGAGTCCAGCTGCTCGACGCGAACGACCATGCCGAGGGCGACCAGGGGACGGACATCGGCGTCCTGCACGGGGCCAAAATGGTTCTGATAGCGGCCCCAGCCCGGAACGCGGAGTTCCAGCTTGAGCAGGGTGCCCAGGGGGTAGGCCCGGGGCGAGTCCACCAGCAGCCCACCGGCCGATACATCCTTGTAGCTGCTGGTGGCCGGGGCGTCCCCCTTGTGGAAGCTCAGCTCCTGGAAGCCCAGGGTGGCTTCCAAGGGAATCCGTCGGTACTGTCGGCGTTCCTGACTCATGGGCGTCCTCACATGGGGCATCGGAGGGGGGGGATCCCGACTTGAATCCTGCAAAAGCTGCCCCGAGACCCCCGGCCCGGGGCCGGGCTCGGCTAGACTGAAAACCGTGCGCGCGCCCCGCGGGGGCGCACCCCGGAGGTTCCATGCCCGCTGCCCCAGGCCCCTGCCCCATGGACCCCGGCCAGATGGAAGCCGCGCTCCGGCGCCTGGCGGCGGACCTGATGGCCCGGGTGAGCCCGGACGAGGAGGTGGTCCTCCTGGGCATCCGGTCCCGGGGACTCCCCCTGGCCGAGCGGCTGGCAACCCTGCTGAGAGCCACCACCGGAGCCCAGGTCCCCGTGGGCTCCCTGGACATCACCCTGTACCGGGATGACCTGACCGAGATGGTGGGCAGTCCGATCGTGCGTCCAACCGAGATCCCCTTCACCCTCAAGGAGCGCACCGTTGTCCTGGTGGACGATGTCCTCTATACCGGCCGGACCGTCCGGGCCGCCTTGGACGCCCTGTTGGACCACGGGCGCCCCCGCCGGGTCATGCTCCTGGTCATGGCCGACCGAAGTGGTCGCGAACTCCCCATCCAGGCCGACCTGGCCTGCCTGCGGGTGGAAATCCCTCCCGGCCATCGGGTCGCCGTCCGGGTGAAGGAGATCGACGGCGAGGACAGCGTCACCGTGGAGGCCTGCTGATGCCCTCCGAGCGGTATGTCTTCCCCCACAAGCACCTGCTCGGGATTGAACCCCTCAGCCCCCGGGATATCACGGCCCTCCTGGACCAGGCCCAGGCTTTCGAGGAGGTCTGCGAGCGCCCCAGCATCAAGATCGTTCCGGCCCTCCGCAAGAAGCTGGTGGTGAACCTCTTCTTCGAGAACAGCACGCGCACCCGGAACAGCTTCGAGATCGCCGAAAAAAGACTGTCCGCCGAGATCATCAACTTCGACGCCGACACCAGCAGCCTCAACAAGGGCGAGACGCTGGTCGATACGGCCATGAACCTGGAGGCCATGCACCCGGACCTCATCGTCATGCGGCACAGTGCCCCCGGGGCCCATGCGCTGCTGGCCCGCCACATGAAGGCCAGCATCGTGAACGCCGGGGATGGCTCGCACGAGCATCCCACCCAGGCCCTGCTGGATGCCTACACCCTTCGCAAGAAGTTCGGTCGACTCGAAGGCCTGCGGGTGGCCATCGTGGGCGACATCCGCAACAGCCGCGTCGTGCGGTCCAACCTGTGGTTGCTGACCCGCATGGGCGTCAAGGTCACCCTGGTGGGGCCCCCGACCCTCGTCCCCCAGGAGCTGAAGGCCACCTGGCCCTCCATCGATATCAGCCACGACTTCGATGCCGTGATTCCGAAGCAGGACGCCATCATGATGCTGCGCGCCCAGTTCGAGCGCGGCACCGGGGCCTACATCCCGGGCCAGAGCGAGTACAGCCGGTTCTTTCAGCTCAACCCGGCCCGCATGAAGCTTGCGAAGCCGGAGGTGGTGGTGTTGCATCCCGGCCCCATCAACCGGGGTCTGGAAATCACCAGTGACGTGGCCGATGGCCCCAACAACCTCATCCTCGATCAGGTGACCAATGGCGTGCCGGTCCGCATGGCCGTGCTCTACCTGCTGTCGCATCCGCATGGGGAACAGGTGCCGTGAGCCCCCACGCCATGATCCAGGGACCGATCACCCTCCTCATCCTCGACGGCTTCGGCGACGGCCCCCGCAATGCCTTCGACGCGACCTTCATGGCCGCGATGCCCCGCTTCAACGCCCTGCGGAAAGCCTATGCCACCACACAGCTGCAGACCAGCGGCGAAGCAGTGGGTTTGCCAGAGGGCCAGTTCGGCAATTCCGAGGTGGGCCACATGAACCTGGGTGCCGGCCGCGTGGTCTGGCAGGAACTGACCCGCATCGACGCGGCCATCCGACGCGGCACCTTCCGCGAGAACGCCCCCATCGCTTCCCTCCTGGCTGAGCTCAAGACCACCGGAAAGCGCCTGCACTTGCTGGGCCTGGTAAGCGACGGTGGCGTCCATAGCCACCAGAACCACCTGGTGGCCCTGGCCCAGTGGGCCCAGGCCGAGGGCATTCCCACCACGATCCATGCCATCACGGATGGCCGGGACACGGGCCAAAAGAGCGCTGATGGTTACCTCCAGTGGCTCACCTTCCAGTTGCGGTCCTGCCCCCTGGTGACCATCGGATCCGTCTGCGGACGCTACACGGCCATGGACCGGGACAAGCGCTGGGAGCGCACAGAACAGGCCTGGAAACTCTATGTGGACGGTGACGCCCCCCAGCAGGCACCGGATGCCATCGCCGCCATCGCCAAAGCCTACGGCCGAGGCGAGACGGACGAATTTGTATCGCCCACCAGACTCGATGCCTTCCACCCTTTCGCCGATGGCGATGCGGTGCTGTTCTTCAACTTCCGTGCGGACCGGGCCCGGCAGATGTGCCATGCGCTGGTGCACCCCGATTTCAGCGGATTCACCCCAAAGCGCCGCCCCACGGTCAAGCTGGTCACTTTCACGGCCTACGATGTGGACCTCGAACCCTTCCTGTCCGTGGCCTATCCCCCCCAGAGCCTGGAGCTCATCCTCGGCGAGCTCATCAGTGCCCAAGGTTGGAAGCAGTTCCGCACTGCGGAAACCGAGAAGTATGCTCACGTCACCTACTTCTTCAACGGTGGCCGGGAGGAACCCTTTGAAGGCGAGGTGCGCCGCCTGGTCCCCTCCCCCAAAGTGGCCACCTATGACCTGCAACCCGAGATGAGCCTCGCAGATGTGAGCCTTGGGCTGGAGACCGCCATCCGATCAGGCGGATACCACCTGCTCGTCTGCAACATGGCAAATCCCGACATGATCGGCCACACCGGCGACCTGAGGGCCGCCGTTACCGCCTGCGAGGCGGTGGACGCGGCCGTGGGACGCGTTGCGGACGCCACCCTGGCCATGGGCGGTGCCCTCTTCATCACGGCTGACCACGGCAACTGCGAGTGCATGCGGGCTGAGGATGGCAATCCCCACACCGCCCACACCCTGAATCCCGTCCCCGCCGTGTTGGTGGCCTCCGGGTTCGAGGCCCGGCAGCTTCGAAGCGGCGGAGCCCTCAATGACGTGGCCCCGACTCTGCTGAAGCTCTGCGGGTTGGAGCAACCGGCCGTCATGGACGGCACCAGCCTGTTCTGAGCGCCGGGACTTATACAGGCACCGGCCACAGCCGATGCTTAGCCTGAACTCATCCCTCAGGATGGAACCCGGATGTCAGACACCCCTTCACAATCTAAGGGAGCCACGCGACTTCAGCTGCGCTCGCTGGTCTTCACCATGGTGGTCTTCGACCTGCTGGTGATCGGACTGGCGGCCTGGACCCTGGCCAACAGCCGGCGCCAGTATGTGGACCAGGCCAAGGTCACCACCGACAATCTGGCCCAGGTGCTCGAACAGTACCTGGTGGCCTCCGTTCGTCAGATCGACCTCGTGCTCCAGTCAGTGAAGGACGAGGTGGAGCGGACCGACATTCCCCCCGGGGCGGCCAGCATCGAAACCCACGTCCAGTCCCAGTTCGCCCGGGTGGCCCTGCTGGATTCCCTGCAGACCACGGATGCCATTGGACGGCTAGAGCGCCCAGGCAGCTTCGACGACCTAGCCCATCGGGACCTCTCCCAGAAGCCCTTCTTCCAGCACCTTCGACAAGCCCCCCAGGCCGGGCTGTTCATCTCTCACCCTTCCAAAGATGGGGCCGGTGGTGTCTGGATCATCACCCTGGCCCGCCGGATGGAACGCCCGGCGGGTGTCTTCCGGGGCGTGGTCTTTGCCACGGTGACGCTGGAACAGCTAACCCGGGAATTGGCCCAGGTGGAGGTCGGGGATCATGGTTCCATCTCCCTGCGAGGGGGTGACCTGGACCTGCTGGCCAGGTACCCCGCCACCCAGGACAAGGAAAAACTCATCGGCGATACAACCATCTCCGGCGACTACCTCCTGGCCGTGCAGTCGGCGCGGCAGGTCAGCCACTTCAGCACCCAGTCGGTGCTTGATCGGGAGAGCCGTACCTACACGTTCCGGAGGATGTCGAACCCGGCCTTTTTTATCCTCGTGGGACTCGCCGAGTCGGACTACCTCCGAACCTGGCGTAGGGAAGCCCTGCTCTCGGGTTCGGCCGTCCTGGGCTTGGTGACGCTCTCCCTGGGCCTTGGCTGGATGGCCCGCATCGCTTGGCAGAGGCAGCTGGCCTCTCAGGCCGAACGCGACCTTCTGATCCAGGACCTGACCCTGGCCCTGGCAGAGGTCAAGAACCTCAAGGGCATGCTGCCCATCTGCGGCCACTGCAAGAAGATCCGCGATGACCAGGGCTACTGGAACCAGATGGAGACCTACATTTCCGAGCACACCGAAGCCACGTTCAGCCACGGCGTCTGCCCGGACTGTGCCCAGGTGCTCCGCGAGGAAATGCTGGCCCTGCGCGATCAGAAGAAGCAGGAGTGATGGACGGCACACCCACCCGTCCTCCTCCCAGGGATACTGAAGCCATGAAGATTTGGAATCCCATGAGCCCGCAGCAGGAGCAAAGGTTCCATGTCCACGAGCCCTGGCGAGTGGGAGGACAGCACGGGGTGCTGTCCGATACATGGAAGGGCCACTTTGCCGCAGGCGAAGCCCGTAGGGCGAGGCACAGGAGGTGCCCGGTGAGCCCGCAGCAGGAGCGGAGGGCCACTTTGCCGCAGGCGAAGCCCGTAGGGCGAGGCACAGGAGGTGCCGAGTGAAGATCGCCTTCATCGGCACCCACGGAGTTGGGAAAACCACCCTTTGCTATGAGCTGGCCGCAGCCCTGAAACGGGAAGGTGTCCATGTGGACATCGTGAAGGAGGTGGCGCGGCTTTCGCCCCTGCCCATCAACCAGAAGACCTCCCTGGAAGCCCAGACCTGGATCTTCCTTACCCAGATGGCCGAGGAGATCCGCTCGGGCAGCCAGCATGACGTGCTGATCTGCGACCGCAGCGTGCTCGACAACTACGCCTACATGATGCTGGCCTGTGGTCGCCAACTGCCCATCGAACGGTTCATGCACCACTGGATGAAGAGTTACGATCTGCTCTTCAAAGTGCCCTTCAGCGGCCAGCTCGCCGCCGATGGGATCCGGGACACCGATGCCTTTTTTGCCGCGGCGGTGGACCAGCTGGTGGACAGGTTGCTGGAGGAGCGGGACCTTCCCCATGAACGGCTGGAACCAGGCGCCCGTCCCACCTGGATCGAACGCGTTCAGCGCGTGGTCCTGAACCATCCCAAAGGGCAGAGACGACTCATCTGACCATTCGGTCTTCATTTGTGACCGAGTTCCCCCCATTTGGGCTGGAGAGGTCCTGACTCCGGGTAGATCATTCAAGCATTGGAGGCTCTCATGGCTCAGGACGAGACCCAGCTGGTGCGCGGCAGCAGTTACATGTTCCACCCAGCAGGCACCCTTCCCCAGGTCACGCCCGAAGATAGCAGCGAAGAAGCGTTGGCCATCGCCGAGGCCGCCCGGGACTTCATGAACGGCGAGGTCATGCCCCGGGATGAGGAGATTGACCACCTCGACTTGGCGCTCACCCGCGACCTGCTGGCCAAGGCTGGCGAACTGGGCATCCTGGGCATGGAGATCCCCGAGGCCTACGGCGGCCTGGACCTGGACAAGAAGACCGCCCTGCTGGTGCTCGAGGAGATGGCCAAGCAGGCCAGCTTCTCCACCAGCTATACCGCGCACACCAGCATCGGCACCATGCCCATCGTCTACTTCGGGACCCATGAGCAAAAGGCCAAGTACCTGCCCAGGCTGGCTACCGGGGAATGGTGCGCGGCCTATGCCCTGACCGAAGCGGGCAGCGGTTCCGACGCCCTGGGGGCCAAGGCCACCGCCGTGCTGCAGGACGGTCACTGGGTGCTGAACGGCACCAAGGCCTGGATCACCAACGCCGGCTTCGCCGATGTCTTCGTGATCTTCGCCAAGATCAACGGCAGCCACCTCAGCGCCTTCATCGTCGAGAAGACCGACCCCGGCATCAGCACGGGCGCCGAGGAAAAGAAGATGGGCATCAAGGGCAGCTCTACCCGCACCGTGATCCTGGAGAATTGCCGCATCCCCGAGGACCGCCTCCTGGGCGGCAAGGGCAAAGGCGCCCGCATCGCCTTGGGCATCCTCAACGTGGGCCGCTTCAAACTGGGCGCGAGCTCGGTCGGGGCCGGCAAGCGAGTACTGGAATACACCCTGAAATATGCGGGGGAGCGGACCCAGTTCGGCAAGCCCCTCAACGCCTTTGGCCTCGTCCAGCAGAAGCTGGCCAACATGGCCGTGCGGATCTTCGTGGGCGAGAGCATGAGCTTCCGCACCATCGGCTATCTCGATGACGCGCTGGCCCTCACCAGCTGGGAGAGCGAGACTGGCGGCGCCGACAAGATGAAGGCCATCGACGAGTACGCGGTGGAGGCCTCCATGTCCAAGGTCTGGGGCAGCGAGGCCCTCTTCGCCACGGCCGACGACGCCGTGCAGACCTTCGGCGGCGCGGGCTTCAGTGCCGAATACCCGGCTGAAAAGATCTACCGCGATTGCCGCATCAATCGGATCTTCGAAGGTACCAACGAGATCAATCGCCTGCTCATCGCTGGGACTTTCCTGAAGCGGTGCAGCGGCACGGATGGACTACCCCTCGCCGGAAGCGCAACGGGGACTCTCGACCTGCCGGAAGACGGGCTGCTCCGGACAGTGGCTTTGGCCAAGGCCCGGGCCCTCAGGGTGATTGCCCTGGCTCAAGCGGATCGGGGGCCCAAGATCCTGGACAACCAGGAGGCCGCCGCCCGCATCAGCAACCTGTTGATCGAGTTGTATGACATGGAATCGGCGGTGGTCCGTGCCCGCAAGATGGTGGAAGCCGGGCACCGCTGGGCCCCTTTGGCCCGCGACCTCGCCACGGTCTACGCCCAGGAGGCCTGGAACCGCATCCAAGGAGAGGCGCGAATGCTGGCGGCGGAACTGGCCTCAGATGCCGTTTTGGATTCGCTGGTGGCCGATCTGCTGGCCATGCATGCTCCCGCCCCGGTGGCTCTGTCCACCCTCCGCTGCAGCATCGCTCAGGCCCTGGTCGACCAGGGACGGTATCCCATTTCGGCGGTGTAGGCCCGTCTGATCCGACAAAACTCAGGCCAGGGGCCCGGTGCGACCGATAACAGGCGGGTGGAGATCCCGCGCATGATCACCAGGCCCCAACCCACCCAGAACGAGAAGGTCCTCGGAGAGGATGATTTCATCGTCTCGAAGACCGACCTGAAGGGCATCATCACGTACGGAAATCGCATCTTCATCGAGATCTCCGGCTACTCAGAGCGGGAGCTTCTTGGTTCGCCGCACAGCATCCTTCGTCACCCCGACATGCCTCGGGCCGTGTTCAAGCTGCTGTGGGACACCATCCAATCGAAACAGGAGATCTGCGCCTACGTGAAGAACCTGGCCAAGGACGGCAGCTTCTATTGGGTGTTCGCCAACATCACCCCTTCCTCTGATCCCCGCGGAAACCTCATCGGCTACTACTCGGTGCGACGGAAGCCGAGGCCCGAGGCCATCCAGGTCGTTGATGGCCTCTACCGAACCATGCTCGAGGCCGAGCGCAAAGCCGGAGACGGACAGGCGGGCATGAAGGCCTCCACGGCCATCCTCCATCAGTTACTCCAACAGAAGGGCATGGGCTATGAAGAATTTGTCTTTGGGCTCTAGGCTCCACTACGTCGTTGCCGGAGCGCTGGCGCTGTTCCTACTCTTCGGTCACCTGGCCTCTGGAGCCGGCAAGCTGTCCGCCTGGGCCTGGATCGATTTCACCGCGACGGCCCTTCTGATTGGGCTGGCGCTGTACTCGGTCTACCGCATCCGGAAGGCCATCGAGAGCCTGACCAACAACCTCAAGGAAGCGGCCAAGGGCCACCTCGACCAACGGATCACCGGGATCCGGAGGGGTGGGGCCACGGAGGGTCTTTCCTGGGCCCTCAACGACCTCCTCGACCAGCAGGAGGCCTATTTTCGTGAAGTCTTTTCGGCCTTCGACCACGCCACCCATGGCCAGACCTTCCGGTTGGCCATGGACCAGGG
>JANYAZ010000280.1 GCA_025361045.1 Geothrix sp.
TGGCTGCCAAGGGCATCTTCTTCGACCGCTTCCACGTGGCCATGGAGAACACCAGCCGCTCGATGTTCGCCACCCTGTTCGGCATCCCCGATGTGAGCTCGGTCCAGAACGCCACACGGAATCCCCTGCTGCTGGATCAGCACTCGGCCTTGAGCGTCTTCGACGAATACCGCAAGTCCTATTTCCTGGGTGGCAGTGCCAACTGGGCCCAGATGCGGGGCATCCTGAAAAACAATTTCAAGGACCTGAAGCTGTACGAAGAAGGCTTTTTCAAGGCCCCCAGAGTCGATGTCTGGGGCGTCTGCGATGCGGACCTGCTGCTGGAGGCCCAGGATGTGCTGGAACGGGAGCAGGCACCCTATTGGGCCTACATCCAGACCAGCGGCAACCACCCGCCCTTCACCATTCCCAAACACCTGAAGGATTTTCAGGTGGACCGAAAACCCCAGGCCCAGTTGGAGGCAGCCGGTTTCGTGGACAACGAGGAATACAACGCAGTTCGCCTGATGGACTACAGCCTGCGGAAGTTCTTTGAAAGGGCCGAGAAAAGCCCCGCTTTCGCCAACACCGTCTACGTTCTTTGGGCGGACCACGGCATTCCGCGCGGCATGACGGACAAGCGCTTCGGTGACCTGGCCGTGGGCGTCCACCACATCCCTTGCGTCATCTACGCGCCGCACCTGCTGAAACCCCAGCGCATCTCGACCGTGGGCACCCAGATGGACCTGCTGCCCACGTTGGCTTCGCTGCTGGGCCATCCCCTCGATCACCAGACCCTGGGCAAGGACCTGTTGGATCCAGCCTGGGCCGGCAAGGCCGCAGCCTTCACGTTCACCACCTTTCGACGACCCGCCCGGGTGGGGCTGATCCAGGGCGACTGGTACGTGAACATCGAACCCAACGGCCGTTCAGCGCTCTACCGGCTGGATGAACCCACCCCGAAGGATCACAGCGTCGAAGAACCCGCTCGGGCCCGGGCGATGACCGGCCTGGGACAAGGCTTTCACCAGTGGTCGAAGTTCCTGCTGTCCCATAACAAACCCATAGGAAGGCAGCCATGACCCGCTGGATCCTGCCCTATCTCGGTGCTGCCCTGGCCCTGCTGATCGTGGGGCTGCCCCTGCGCACGCGCTTGGATGCGCCGCGCCTCGGTGCACCTGCCATCGTGCGACCCGGCACGACCTTCGAGGTGGAATTCGCCACGAGCCTGCCCTTCGTGCCCTGGCGTCTGGCCGCGAACGCAGTGGAGCGACAGTGGGGCTTTCGCTTGGAGAGCGGAGGACGACACATCCTGGGGCATCGCAGTCAGGGGAACCGCCATTGGATCACACTGGTAGATGCCACCCCCGTTCAGGGGGCCTTCCGGCTGCCCACGGATGGCCTGGAACACTGGGGTGAAGGCACGCTGCCCGACCGGATGGTGCTGGTGCATGCAGCCGATTTCCCCAGCACGGGAAAGGAGGCCATGCTCGAACATTTCGTCGATGAGATGGCGGTGGTGAAGCCCCAGGCCTTCCTCGCCTCCGGCGATCTGGCCTACGATTCCAGCGAGACCTGGTACCGCTTCATGCTGGGGCAGTTCCGGCGCCTGGAGGCCATGGGCATTCCCGTGATCGCCTGCCCAGGCAACCACGAACGGGGCGGCTGGGCCCGCTTCCTCAACCACTTCGGACCGCACACCACCCATCGCGTGGACCTGGGCCCCTTCCGGGTCATCAGTCTCGACTCTGCCCATGGCCGCGACCGGCTCACTCCCAGCCAGTTCCAGTGGTTCCGACAGCAGTTGGACACCTTGGAAGGGCGCGTGCCCCTGGTCCAGTTGCACCACCCGATCTTCCCACCCGGCGCGGCCATTCTGGGCGACGGGGAAAAGAGTGGCGGGCCCCTGTTCGGGTACCGGGACGGCTTCGTCAAGCTGTGCCTGGAGCGCCAGATTCCCATCGTCCTTACGGGGCACTGGCACCAGGACGCGGTGTTCGATGCGGAAGGCCAGTTCCGGGATGACCGGGCCGATTTTCCCGGCACGAAGTTCGTCGTGACCACGGCTCTGGGTGATGCCCTGCGGCGTGTGACGCGCTGGCCCTATCGCTACCACGGCTACCGGATCCTCACCTTCGAGAAGGGGAAGCTACTCCGCTACACCCATGACCTGCCGGGGCAGCCCAGTCCCACCCCCATCGCCAGCACGCCTTCGGGGACCTGGCTAGGAGAGGCCAAACCATGAACGCGATCTGGTTGTTCCTCTACCTCGGTTGCCTGATCCAGCTGTTGACGCTCTACCGCCTGGATCTGAACAAGCCCGCGACCCTGCTCGTGGCGCTCCCGATCCTGCTCCTGCCCCTGATGGACAGGCTCGGTCGGCACCTGCCGTGGCTGCTGGGCAAAGGTCTGGTTCGACTGGCCGGTCTTCTGTCGCTGCTCAGCGCACTGGGCATGGCCCGAATCCTGAACCTGGGCTTCTGGGAGACACGGCACCTGGGGTTGGGGGCGCTTTGCGCGCTGCTGGGTCTGGGCCTCCTGCTGGTGGTTCGATCCATGCCACGGGAGAGTGCCGGGCCTGGCCTTTGGCTCTGGATCGCGGCCTGGGAATTCACGGGCCTCTGGCATCCCGTCCTGCCCCTGGTAGGTGCCGGGCTTTCGGCGTTCCTGGCGGCCTTCGGGCGCTGGCCAGAGGGTGAACCCCTTGCGCCCTCCACCCGCCGTGCCAGCCCTTTCTGGATCATGCTGTCGTTGGGTCTGGTGCTGCCCAAGCCCTGGTTTGATTTCAACCTCGAAGGTAACTGGGCCCCAGTCATGGCGGTCTTCGCCCTGGCGGTGGGTGCCGCCGGTCTCTCCAGGCTGCGCAAGGGGCTGGATCGGCTATCCAATGCGTTGCTCTTGATCCTTCTGGCGCTGGCCTTCGTCGCGTATCCCTCGGCCTGGGCCCTCGTCTGGTCCGCGGCGGTGGGGCTTCTCTGGGGGACGTTGTGGCTCCGGCTACCCAGGCCCCTTTCTCTGCCCAAGCTCAGCCTGGGCTTTATCCTGGGCCTGCTGCTGTCCTATGCCCTGCACTCCAACCTGGGCATCCCTGTCCTGCGGCGCCTGCTGTGGTGGGGGAGCTGATTGCCTATCGCAAGGCGGCGATCAGCAGGTCCGCCAGCGGCCTGATGCGGCCGGGTTCACTGAGGTAGGCGCCCCGGGCGGCGACCAGGCGGGCGGAGGAACGGCCCAGCACGAGGGTCTCCACCAGACCATGGGCCTTGAGGGTCCCGCCGGTCTGGACCAGATCCACGATGGCATCCGCCAGACCCAGCAGGGGAGCCAGTTCGGCGCTGCTGCTGAGGGGTACCAATTCGGCGGTGAGACCTTCCCGGGTGAGCCAGGCCTCGGTCGCCTTCGGAAACTTGGTGGCGAGCCGCAGGTGGGGTTTGGCACGGAGCGTCTCGAGCGTGACGCCGGCCAGGGCGCAGAGAGACAACCGGCAGGCGCCGAAGCCGAGGTCCGCCAGCTCGAGCAGGTCCATGTCCATTTCGTCCAGGGTGTCGGAGCCGACGATGCCCAGAGAGGCCACACCTGCAGCCACATAGCGAGGCAGATCCGCGCCCTTGAGCAACAGGGCGGCCACGCCCGGGGTGGCTGTTGGGATGCGCAGGACTCGGGATTTCAGGGCATCGGCATCCAGGGCCAGCGGTGTGCTCGCCAGCCTGGGCACCAGTTCGTCGCCGAGGCGGCCCTTGGGGAAGGCGATGAGAAGGGTTTGGGGCGTCATTGGGGCTGCTCGAAGAGGTCGGGTCGGGTGACAGCCAGGTCGAGGAGCCGCGACAGCCGGACACAGAATCCGGCGGCCTGCCAGGGCCGACCGAGGCCTGGAAAGAGACGGTCGTAGCGTCCACCCGCAGCCAGCTCCTGCTGGGCTCCTGGGGCCCAGAGGCGAAGCGTCGGGCCGGTGTAGAAGTCGAGTCCCGCGACATCGGCAAGGTCCACCCGCAGTTCCAGATTGGGCGGGAGAATCGGGAGCAGCGATTTCAGGGCCCGGTCCATGTGATCCCGCTCGTCCCGCAGCAGATCCGCATAGGGACTGGCTTGCAGGGCGTCCAGGGTGCCGGGGCCATCGAGCTCTGACAGGAGTGCCTCGGCATGGGCGGCCAGTCGATCCGCGGCGGGATGGCCGTGCAGGGCCTCTCGCACCCGGTGGGGCGCCCGCCGGGAAAGGGCCGACACCACTGCGTCGGCCAGGTCGCCGGCCAGGCCTTCCGCTTCAAGGGGGCGGCGGACGAGGGCCGCGTTACCCAGGTGGAGGATGGCGCTCTTCAGACCGAGGGCCCCGGGAATGGCCATGAGCAACCGGGCCAGTTCCACGTCCGCCTCGCCCGAAGACTCGCCTTCGGGCTGGATGCGCTCACAGCCCACTTCGAAGCGCTCTACCGCCTCCCAGGGCTGCACGGGTCGGCGGAACACGGCCCCGGCATAGGACACTCGTGGCGGTGGGGTGGGGAAGCGGCGGGCCAGGAGGCCTGCGAGGGCCACCGTGAAGTCCCAGCGCAAGGCCACCAGCTCTTCACCGTCGAAGAACCTCAAGGCCCCATCAGGGATGGACTCGCGGGGTACTAGGGAGGGGTGCAATTCGCGGTAGCCATGGGCTTCGAGCAGCCCCATGAGGGCGCTTTCCCAGCGCCGCAACCGGGCGGCGGAATCGAAGAGGAGATCAGGAAAGTGAGGAGTTCGGACTGGCATCAGGTGGTCCTTCCGGTCCGGTCTGCATGGCGGCCGTGAAGCACCTCCACCACCTCGAGCAGGCTCGCACCCTTTTCAAGCAGCAGCAGGTCCAGGTGGAAGAGCAGGTCGGCGGCCTCACCGAGAAAGGCTTCACGATCCTCATTTTTGGCGGCGAGGATCACTTCTCCGGCCTCCTCCACCACCTTCTTGGCGATGCGATCGACCCCCTGGGAGAACAACTTCTGGGTGTAGCTTCCCGCCGGATCAGCCTCGGCCTTGCGTGACAGCAACAGGGCCTCGAGTTGGCCCAGCCAGGGCAGGGAGGCGGGCCAGGGCGCTCCATCGAAGCAGCTCTCGGTACCACGGTGGCAGCTGGGTCCCTCCGGGTTGGCCAGGATGAGCAGGGCATCGGCGTCACAGTCAGGACGGATCTGGATGAGCTTGAGCCGATTCCCGCTGGATTCGCCCTTCACCCAGAGTGACTGGCGAGAGCGGCTCCAGAAGGTGACGAAGCCGGTGTCCAGGGTGAGTTGGAGGGATTCCCGGTTGAGCCAGGCCACCATGCGCACCAGGCCCGCGCGGTCTTGCACGATGCCGGGGATGAGGCCGTCGGAGTCGAAGCGAAGGGTGTCAGGGTTCATGTCAGATCCGCACGGAAAGGTCGTTCTGGGCCAGGTAGGCTTTGAGGCGGGGGATGGGCAGGATGCCCTCGTGGAAGAGCGTGGCGGCCAGCACCGCGTCGGCCCCATGCTCCAGCGCCTCCAGGAAGTGGACCTCCAGACCCGCGCCGCCGGAGGCGATGAGGGGGATGGGCAGCTGGGAGGCCAGGTCGAGCAGCTGCAGGTCGAAGCCATCGCCCGTGCCGTCGCGGTCCATGGAGGTGAGCAGGATCTCGCCCGCGCCAAGCTCGTTCAGTTCGTAGAGCCAATCGAGGGCCGCGCGTTCCGTGGGTTCGGTGCCGCCCTTCAGGAAGACCCGCCAGCCCAAGGCCTCATCGCGTTTCACGTCCACCGCCGCCACCACACACTGCCGGCCGAAGGCGTCCGCCAGTTCGGATACCAGGGCGGGGCGCAGCGCTGCCGCCGTGTTCACCGCCACCTTGTCCGCGCCGGCCCGCAGCAGGCTGCGGGCATCCTCCACGCGGGAGACGCCGCCGCCCACGGTGAAGGGAATGCTCAGCTCATGGGCCACCTCGCGCACCCAGGCTTCGCGCGTGCCACGGTTCTCGATGGAGGCGGCGATGTCCAGGAAGACGAGCTCGTCCGCCCCTTCGGCGTCGTAGCGCCGGGCCAGGTCCACGGGGTGGCCGAGGTCCCGCAGGTCCTTGAACTGCACCCCCTTCACGACGCGTCCTTGTTTCACGTCGAGGCAGGGAATGATGCGCTTGGCGGGCATCAGACGCTCCCTTCAAGCGCAGCACGGATCTGAGGATCATCCAAGGGAATGAAGCCTTCCATCAGGGCCTTGCCACTGATGGCCCCCACGATGCCCGGAACCTTGGCCAAGGGCACCAGATCGGCGAGGTCCTTCAGGCCGCCGGAGGCTTGCACGTGAAAGCCCTCCTGCGCCACCCAGGCTGCAGCCTCGATTCCGGGCCCTTCCAACGTGCCGTCCCGGCTCACATCGGTCACGAGGGCGCGGTTGAAGCCCAGGGTCAGCAGGGCTTCGAAGACATCCGCCGAGGCACAGGCACTGGGGGACTGCCAGCCCCGGGTGACAATGCGATCGCCCCGGAGGTCCAGTGCAGCAATGATCCGTCGACCCGGCAAGCCCTTGAGGGCCAAGGGCTGTTCCACCGCCAGGGTCCCCACCACCGCATCGAAGCCCAGATCCAGGGCCTCCTCGATGGCAACCCGGTCCCGCAGTCCCCCACCCAACTGGAAGTGGATCTCGGGGAACCGGGAAGGGAAGGCCGTGAACCGCCCCTGCCTGGGACGTCCGAAGGCTCCGTCGAGGTCCACTAGGTGGATGCGCTGAGCCCCGGCCTCGGCCAGGCTCACGATCCAATCCTCAGGGTCCAGGTCATAGAAGGTGGCCTGCTGGGGGTCCCCGTGCCGCAACCGCACGAGGCGACCCTGCATCAGGTCGAGGCTTGGAATCAGTTGCACGGCACCTCCGGCACGGGAGCGGTCACGCCCATCCAGGCAAGGGTGGACTGGAGCAGGAGCAGGCCGGCCCGTCCGGATTTTTCGGGATGGGGTTGGAAGCCCAAGACGTTGCCCCGGGCCTCGACGGCCGCGAAGGGCCGACCGTGCTCGGCCACGTAGATGGTTTCCACCGTGGGTTCGAGCGCGTAGCTGTGGACGAAGTAGAGCCAGCCGCCGTGGGGGTCGGGCAGGCCCGGGTGGGCGTGATGCTGGCGGATCTGGCTCCAACCCATGTGGGGGACCTTCACCCCCGGGCCGAGGCGGCGCACGATGCCGGGGATGAGTCCCAGCCCTGAAGCCCGTGGCGCCTCCTCGCTGCCCTCGGCAAGCAGCTGCAGGCCGAGGCAAATGCCGAGCAGGGGTCGACCATCGGCCACCAGGCCGGGGAGCAGGCGCCACCATCCCCGTTCGCGCAGGGAGCGTTGCGCGGCCTCGAAATGGCCCACGCCAGGCAGAATGATCGGTCCATCGAGCGCCGCCTGATCGGGGGTGGCTGCCCGCTGGTGGGGCAACCCGAGGCGATCCAGGGCGCCTTCCAGCGAGGCCAGATTGCCTGCGTCGTAATCGATGAGGGTGATGGAATCGGAGGCCTTCATGCGGAGAGGGTTCCCTTGGTGGAGGGCACGCCGCCGCCCTCGATGCGGGTGGCTTGGCAAAGCGCCCGCGCCAGGGCCTTGAACAGGGCCTCAACCTTGTGATGGGTGTTCACACCCCGCACCAGGTCGGCGTGGATCGCGAGTCCGCCGCGCATGGCCAACGCGACGAAGAACTCCCGGACCATCTCCACCTGGAAACCGTCGCCCAGGATGATGGCCGGGAGATCCGCGTGGAATTCGCACCAGGGGCGGCCGGAGAGATCCACCACGACCCTGGCCAGGGCTTCGTCCAGGGGCACGTAGGCATGGGCATACCGGGCGACGCCGGCACGATCACCGAGGGCCTCCTTGAGGGCATCGCCGAGACAAAGGCCCACGTCCTCGACCAGGTGATGGCTGTCCACCGGCAGATCCCCCCGGGCTTCGATATCGAGCCCGAAGCCCCCGTGCTTCGCCAGTTGCATCAGCATGTGGTCGAAGTAGCCGAGACCCGTGTGGATGCGGGCTTCACCCCCATCCAGCTGCAGGGTCAGGTTCACTTCCGTTTCGGTGGTGGCACGTCGAAGGGTGGCGGTCCTCATGCAGGCTCCTGGTTCAGCATCGGCAGAAAATCGAGCAGGCTCGTGGATTGGATGTCCCCGGGTGCACAGAAACGCCCACGATCCGGGCCGAGGCCAGCGAAACGCCAGACCAGATCAGGGCGCAAAGCGGCGGCCGTTCGGAGGCAGCGGGCATCATCCACCGTGTCCCCGACGAACACGATCTCCTCCGCGCGGAAGGCATCCGCCAACTGGAGCAGACCCCCGGGCTCAGGCTTGCGCAGGTGGGGTGCGGCATCGCAGACCGCGGGCAGCTGGAAGCCGAGCACCCGCCAGGCCAGCTCGAGTTCTTCCGGCGGACGGCCGGTCAGGATGGCCAGATCCCAGCCGGTGGCCTGGAGCTCGGGCAGCGACACGAGCGGACGCTCCATGCGGACGGTGTCGGCGTAGTGTTTCTGCACCACGGCCTGGGCCGCGGGTTCCAGGGACTGGAAGCGGGCTTCGAGTTTCGGGAAGCCGCGACCCGCTGTCCCCTTGATCAGCCCCTGGGAATCCACATCCCCGAAGGCCTCAGCCAGTGCCAGGGCACCGGCGGCGAGGCGGAAATCATTGTTGAAGCCGCCCAGCCGCTTGAAGGCCATGTAGGCATCATCGGACCAGGGCAGGGCGGGACGCAGCTCGGCCAGGGCGCGGGCCACGGCCTCCAGGAAGCTGCGGTCCGGGTCGATGAGAACCCCGTCGATGTCGAGGACCAGCAGGCGTCGCCGGGACCGTGGCGCAGGCGCAGGCAGCGAGGCGCCGAGCACCGAGGCCACGCGGGCCGTGGCCTCCTCGGTGCCCAGGGTGATGCGGGTGGCGTTGGCGCCGGGCAGGCGGCGCACCTTCAGGCCCGCGGCTTCCAGGGCGTCGGAGGGATCCGGCGAAACGTGCAGGAAGTTGCCGCTGCTGGGGGCGGCGCGGTGGCTGGGCAGGGCCGCGGCCAGTCGATCCCGCCGTTCGGGAATGACCCTTACGGCCGCTTCGAATTCGGCGGCGAAGTCCAGGGCCACATCCAGGGCCTCGAGGCTGGCGGTCGGAAGCGAGTAGGGCAGCTGCAGCGTGGCCAGCTTGGAAACCAGGGCCGGATCGCCCATCAGGTAGCCGATGCGCCAGGCGGCGGAGGCCAGGGCCTTGCTGAAGGTGCGCAGCAGCACCAGGTTCGGGTAGCGGTCCACGGCCAGACGGTGGGTGGCCGGGGCGAACTCCGCATAGGCCTCGTCCAGCACCACGAGCGGGGGCTCGGGGCGGGCCGCCGCCGCGGCCAGCAGCGGCTCGAGTTCCTCTGGCGTGATCCAGGCTCCGGTGGGATTGTTGGGGAGGGTGAGCCAGAGCTGGCGGCAGTCCAGGGCGCTGAACCAGGGTTCGAGCGGGAAGCCGGTCCCCTGCGGCACCAACCGCACGCGGCCACCGTGGCGGCGCACCAGCAAGGGATAGAGGCTGAAGCCGGGATCGGGAATGGCCACCCGCTCGCCAGCACTGAGCCCGGCCATGGCCACCAGGTCGAGCAGCGCGCCGCTGGAAGGACCCAGCAGCAGTCCACCCTCCGGTGCTCCCAGACGCGTCTGTAGCCGCTCGGTGAGTTCGGCCTGGCGTTCGGGGTACTGATGGAAGGGCATGTCGTGGAGGCGCGCCAGCAGGGCCTTCCGCGGTGCCTCGGGCCAGTCCTGGGCCGGCTCGTTCATGTGCAGGCGCACGCCCGTGGGCGGCTCGGGGGGCCGCTGATAGGCGGGCAGGTCAGACAGATCGGGTCGCAGCAGGGACATGGGCGGCTCTGAATGAGGGTAAGAGAAAACCAGGCTTCCGGGGGATGAAGCGACGCGGAGCGCTCAGAGAGGAGGCACTCCTGTTAGGTGTGATGCTTGGCGCGAAGGGCGGCGCTGCGACCGTGGTGGGTGAGCCCCTCCGCCTCGGCCAGCCGTTCCACCCAGGGGGCCATGGCGGCCGCATCCGCCGGAGACAACCGGAGAAGGCTCTGCCGCTTGAGGAAGGTGGCCACCCCCAGGGGGCTGGTGTAGCGGGCACTGCGTCCCGTGGGCAGCACGTGGTTCGGTCCTGCGCCGTAATCGCCGAAGGCCTCCGCACTGGCACTGCCGATGAAGACTGCACCCGCGGTGGTGAGGGAAGGCAGCCACGCGTCCGGATCGCGAACGCAGAGTTCGAGGTGCTCCGGGGCCCAGGCCTGGGCCAGGGCGATGGTGAGCTCTCGGTTGGCACAGACGAGCCGCCCGTGATCGGCCAGGCTCTGTTCGAGGATGGAACGGCGCGGGGACGCGGCGGTGCGGGTCTGCAGTTCCCCGGCCACGGCCAGCAGCAGCGCACGATCCTCGCTCACCAGCACGGCGGCGGCATCGGGATCATGCTCGGCCTGGGCCAGCAGATCCTCGGCGAGCCAGGCGGGATCCGAGCTGTCATCCGCGAGCACCAGCAGCTCCGTGGGGCCTGCCAGGGCATCGATGCCGCAGGTGCCGAGCAGTTGCCGCTTGGCTTCGGCCACGAAGCGGTTACCGGGACCGGCGATGAGATCCACGGCGGGTTCGCCAAAGGCCAGCCAGCCCAGGGCCTGGGCCCCACCGAAGGGGTACAGTTCGGTGAGACCGAGTTCTGCCGCACAGGCCAGCACCAGCGGGTCCACGCCCCAGGCACCAGGCAGGGTGGGTTGGGACTTCGGGGGCGTCACCCCCACGATGCGGCCCACGCCGGCAACCTGGGCGGGGATCACGGTCATGGCGAGCGTGGAAGGATAGAAGGCCCGGCCGCCGGGGATGTAGACGCCGGCGGTCTTCAGGGCGCACCACCGCTCGCCCACGGTGCCGCCGTCTGGCAGGGCCAGCTCCAGATCGCTGAGGCAGCCACGTTGGCCTTCGGCAAAGCGGCGCACGTTGGCGATCAGCTCGCGCAGGGCGGCCATGAGCTCTGGTCGCTGGCGGTTCAGGTCGGTCCGGGCAGCCTCCAGGACGGTTTCCGGAATCCGCGGGGCCGCGAGATCCAACTGGACGCCATCCAGGCGCTCCGTCCAGTCCAGCACGGCCGGCAGTCCGCCCCGGCGCACGTCCGCCAGGATGGCCGTTACCGCCTTCCGTGTGTCCTCTTCACTCTCCCCGCTCCTGGCCAGTGCGGCCACCCACCCGGGCAGGTCCGCCCGGTTCGTCAGGTCAGTGATGGGGATGAAGTAACACCTGTGCACCTCGAAGGTGAAGGCTTCAGCCTGCCAGCTTTCGTCGGAGGACTGCAATCAAAAAGGTCATCCGTGCTGGATCAGGCCGGTTGGGTCATCAGGGGCTGGAAGAAGAACCGCACATTGGCGGGTTCAGCATCTTCAGTCCATTCCCAGCAACTTGGATCGGCCAGGATGGCCTGCGCCAGTGCCACGTGCATGGCGTGGCCGGCGGCGTGGGCTTCCACGAGTCCGAGCAGGGGCGCACCCAGGAGTGCCAGATCACCCACCAGATCCAGCATCTTGTGGCGGACGGCTTCATCCTCGAAACGGAGGGACTCGTTCAGGGGGCCGTCGGCTCCGAAGACCACGGCATTGTCCAGGCTGCCACCGAGGGCCAGACCGCGGGCGCGCATCTGGTCGATCTCCTGGGCCAGGCAGAAGGTGCGGGCGGCACCCAGCTCGCGGCGGTACTTCTCGGGGGTCAGGCTGAGCTCACGGCTCTGGCGACCCAAGGCGGGGATGGGGAAGTCGATGACGTAGCGGATGCGCAGGCCATCGAAGGGCAGGGCGCGGATCCAGCGATCGCCGTTCCGGATCTCTACCGGGTGGGTGATCTTCATGAAGCGGCGTCGGCCCTCGAGGCTTTTCACGCCAGCTTCCAGAATGGCGTCCACCCAGGGGGCGGCACTGCCATCCAGGATGGGCAGTTCCTCGGCATCCACCTCGATGCGCAGGTGTTCGACCTCCAGGCCGGACAGGGCGGAGAGCAGGTGCTCAATGGTCTGGAGACGCACCCCAGCCATGACCAGGGTGGTGGAAAGAACCAAGTCGCCAGCCAGATCAGCTTTGGCGGGGATCTCGGTGCCCGTGGGGGTATGGACGAAGACCAGCCCCGAGGGGGTGGCCACGGGCACCAGTCGCACCGAGCAGGGGCGATTGCCATGCAGACCATGACCCGAGATCGTGATCTCGCGGCTCAGGGTCTGGGGCGTGGTGCAACGGGGCATGGAGTGGCCTCGCAGAAGTCCAAGCTATTCCCATGCCGTTATGCTAGCTAAATCATTTCATGATTTAGCTAGAAAAAACAAAACTTGTGTGTGGGTCTCTTGACCACACCATGTGGTCAGCGCCGCCTGGCCCGCTCCCAATCCTCGGGCGTGGTGAGTTTGAGGTTGGAACTGGGGCTGGGGATGAGCTTCACGGCCAGGCCCAGGCGTTCGAGCAAAGTCACGTCATCCGTGGCGTTGAATCCAGCTTCGTCGGCTGAGAGGAAGGCATTCAGCCAGGTGCCGAGCCGGGCAATCTGCGGGGTCTGGGCCCGAAAGAACTCCTCCCGGGGCTCGGTGCGCAGCACCCGGCCGAGGGGATCCACCCGCTTGAGGGTGTCTGTGGATGGTTCGCCCAGCAGGACGCCGTCGAAGCGGTTGAGGGCTTCCAGGGCCTCCCAGAGTGGGGCGGCGGGCGGAAAAGGTCTTACCGCATCGTGGATCATCACCGGGGCCAGCGGGACGTTGGGCAGGGCCCGCAGGGCGAGCCACACTGATTCCTGACGGGTGTCACCGCCCGGTACGACCACGCAGGGAACCTGGAAGGCCCAGCCACGGGCCTCCTCCAGGTGGGATTCGGGGACGGCCAGCGCGATGCCCGCCAGTTGCGGCATGCCGGGGGCCAGGAAGGCCTCAACCGTCACCTGGAGCAGGGGACGCCCATCCCAGTCGCGAAACTGCTTCGGCAGGCCCCCGCCCATGCGCATCCCCCGCCCGCCCGCAGGAATGACGAGAAAGGGGCGCAGGGGATCAGCGTTCACGGGTGATGAAGGGCTCGACACCGCGATCCTTCAGGAGCTTGGCGATCTGCTCAGCGGCCTCTTCGGCATCCTGACGGGTCGTATAGCTCCCGACCCGGACGCGCTTGACCGACTGGCCCGTTCGGGTCACCGCGCTTTGCAGGGTGACCACGCCAAAGGCATTCTCAAGTTCTTTTGTAAGTATCTGTATATTCTTTGGATCTGAAAGAGATGCCACCTGAACGACAAAGGGATCGACCTGGTTTGCGATGGGATCAAGGGCCGTGGGAAGCCCCATGGCATCCACCGATCGCAGGCGGATGCGGGACGTTCCCTGCCCGATGAAGCCCAGTTCCTGGGCCCCCCGTTTGGAAAGGTCGAGGATTCGGCCCTTGATGAAGGGGCCGCGATCGTTCACACGCAGAACGGTTCGCTTGCGATTCTCCAGATTCTCGACTTCCACGAAACTGCCCAGTGGGAGGGTCCGGTGGGCACAGGTGTACTGTTCGGGATCGAATATTTCCCCACTGGCAGTAGGCCTGCCAGAGAATCCGTCGTCATTGCCCCCGTACCAGCTGGCCACACCCTCTTCCACATAGGCCTGGGCATCATGGGAGGTCACCCCGTGCCTGGACCCGGAGGTGGACAGGGGAAAGGAGCCCGGTGGGCGGGTGCAGTGGAGTGTAAAGCTTAGGATGACGAGGGTTGCCACCCTCGGGGTACTCCACCGCATGAGTCGCAGCAACCCACCCTTGCCTGGTTCCACCGGGACCGGAGGATCGAAGGCGATCTGAATCTCGTGGATCCACGAGACACAGGCCTGACTCCAATTGGTTGGATGGAAGGGGGACGGCATCGGACTCCACAAAGATCAGTTGGTCTAATTTAATGGACCAGCTCGTATACATACAAAGTATGAGCCCGTTTAGATCGTTTGTAAAGGACCGGCATTAACAAGGTGGATATATCGTGCGTTTGGTTTGTTTAGAGAGGCCTACTGTCGGTCCGGGATCTGGGCGACCCGGAAGGGTTTCGGTCGGTTGCCTTCGGCCAGGAAGGGGGGGGGGAGCTTGTTGGCCGCCGCCTTGGCTGCGGCCTCGGACCCGAACGAGCCGATGAAGACCTGGTAGCAGGTTCGACCATCCCGCATGGTCATGGGTACGATGAACACATCGGGATCCTGGTCCTTCAGCAGGTCGGCGGCGTGCTGGATGGTGCTGCCCTGGCAGGCGATCTCGAGGCGGAGGGTCCATTTCCCCTGGAGGGCCTGGCGCTGGGCCGATCCCTGGGCCACGGACCGCTTCCAATCGCCTTGGGCGATGGCCTGGAGCCGGTCAGCCTTAGAAGAGACCGTGACAGATTCCGGTTTCGATGGAGCCGGCGGCAGGGGCGCTGGCTTGGCGGGCTCCGGTTCGGGTTTTTTCACGGGTTCAGGAATGGGGGTGGGTGTTGCGGCTTCCGATGCGGGGACCGGATTTGGGGGGGTGGCCAGTTTGAGGGCTGGGGCCAGTGGATTGGGCCGGGCTGGCTCTGCCACCTTGGGCGGCGTGGGGGCCGTGGTCCGAGGGCGCCGAAGCCAGGAAAAGCCAGCCCAGGCCGCGGCGGCAAGCACCAGGATGCCGAGCAGCAGGAGGGGACGGCGAGAGGCTTTCGGCTGTTCGGGTGGATGGGCAGGCGAGGGGGCTGGGCGCTCGGTGCTGCCCTCGGCCTCATGCTGGATGGGCAAGGCGGGCTCCGCTTCAAAGGGCTCCGGGGCAGCCGGGGTGGGTTCGTCCAGTTCATCCTCCGGTCCCAACTGATCCAGGGCCTCGGACAGGTGCTCGAGGTTGGTCGTCGGTCGCTGACTGGCGTGAATCTCCGCAAAGAGGGAAGGCGGCGTGGGGACAGGGTCGGGCAGGGGCGGAGTGATGGTGGCCTCGTTCGGTTCCAGGGCCAGTTCCAGGGCCCTCCGATCAAGGGGGGGAAGCTCGTGAAGCCGGGCCCAGCCCATCTCCCGGAGGAACAAGATGAAAGCCCCCAGCCGGAAGGGTTCGACGCCGGATTCCCGGCTCAGTTCCATCAGGGTGCGGCTGCCATCCAGCAGGCCCGGCAGCTTGACCAGGTCGGGGGGCAGGGTGAGCTCCTGGTGGCGTCGGCCTTCCAGCACCACCACCTGGTTCAGGGGGCCCAGTTCTTCCAGCATCCGTTCCCGGTCCCGCAGGTTCAGCACGCCAGCCAGCAGCATGGCGGCGGTGTCGAAGGGCAGTCGAACCGTGGTGGCGTCAAGGTCCTTGGCCTCAAAGATCGAATCCTGGTCGGTGGCCGCAATGCTGGCCCAGACCACCCGCTCCACCTGGGCCCGGGCGACATCCAACAGGTCGCGCTGGGTGATGAAGCCCATCTCGATGAGGTTCTTGCCGATGGACATGGCCGGGTTGAGGTTGGCCATGGCGTAGTCAAGCTGGGCTTGGGTGATCTTGCCCCGCTCCACCAGCAAGTGGGTCAGGCGGTCCAGCGGATGGGTGCTGGCCGCGAAGACGATGTCGCCCGCCTCCATGAAGACCGTGCGGTGGGGTTCCTGCCCCAGGCGCCACAGGCCGGTCGCGCGCTCCCGGTGCCTGGCGAACAGATCCTTGAGGGCCGGAAGGCTCATGTGACCACCCATCGTTCGAGCTTGAGTTTGCCTACCTTAACCAACAGTGACTGGCCGGACTGCAACGTCATGCGCAGGGCGGGATCGGTGGCCTTCTGCCCATCCAGGCTCACGGCGCCCTGGCCCATGAGCCGCTCGGCTTCCTTGCGACTGGTGGCCAGCCCGCGGTCCACCAGCAGGCGGGACAGCTGGACCTCACCTTCGGTGGCGGCCATGGCGACCTCCGGGGCCTGCTCCTGGCTGCGTTCCGAGAAGCGGCGGATCCAGCGCTCTTCGGACTCCACGCCGGCGGCCGTTCCGTGGAAATCCGCCACGATCTGCCGGGCCAGCGCCTTCTTGGCGTCCATGGGATGACCCTGCTTGAGGGCTTCGATCTCCGTCGGAAGCTTGTCCGTCAGCAGCAGGTACCAGTCCCACATCAGGGTGTCGCTGATGCTCATGGCCTTGCCGAACTGCGTATCCGGCTCTTCCATGAAGCCGATGTAGTTGCCCAGGGATTTCGACATCTTTTCGACGCCGTCGAGCCCCAGTAGCAAGGGCACCGTGAGCACCACCTGGGGTTTCTGGCCCGAGGCCTCTTGCAGGATGCGGCCCTGCATGAGGTTGAAGAGCTGATCATTGCCGCCCAGTTCCACGTCGGCTTCGAGCGCGACGGAATCATAGGCCTGGGTCAGGGGGTAGAGCAGCTCGTGGAGGGCGATGGGTTCGCGGGCTTCCATGCGCTTGGCGAAGTCATTGCGTTCGAGCATCTGGGCCACGGTAAAGCGGGAAGCCAGGCGGATCCAGCCCTCCCCCACCATGCTGCCCAGCCACTCGCTGTTGAAGCGGACCTTCGTCTTCTCAGGATCCAGGATCTTGAAGACCTGGGCCTTGTAGGTCTCGGCGTTGACCAACACTTCCTCGCGGGTGAGGGGTGGCCGCGTGGCTTTCTTGCCCGTGGGATCGCCGATCAGCCCGGTGAAGTCGCCGATGAGGAAGGTGACCTCGTGGCCCAGCTTCTGGAACTGGGCCATTTTCCGGATGAGCACGCCATGACCCAGGTGCAGGTCCGGCGCGGTGGGATCAAAGCCCGCCTTGATGCGGAGGGGGCGCCCTTCCTTGAGCTTGGCTTCGAGCTGCTCGACCTTGTGACAGGTCACCGTGCCCTTGGTGAGCAGGGCAAGGGCGTCAGATACGGATCCAGAAGCTGCAGTCATGACTGCATCTTGGCGGAAAAACCCTGCAGGCTCAATGCGGAAGGGGCTAAGAGTGCCTAACAAAACCCCGACGAGGCCGCGATGAAGCCAGGCAGGATGCACCGCAAGGAAGGGCCCGCAGGGCAACGTGGTTCGTTGTTCAAGGGACCTGACGCCGCGGGGCGCCTGCCTGGCTTCATCCCTCCGGGCGAGGGTCGGCGGGCGTCGCGATGCCGCGTCACGCTCGTCGCGCGTAGTACCCGCTACGCTTCAACTCGCGTTCCTCGCCTCGCTCGCCCGGCGGCCCTCGCGCGGCCCCGTGGGGGTTTTGTTAGGCACTCTAACTGCCTAGCGGACATCCAGCTCGACGAGGCGCCGGGGGCCCTTGTCCCCAGGCTTCCGGACGCTCTCGAAGGTGACGTAGACACTGCGCCCGGACTTCGGG
>JANYAZ010000017.1 GCA_025361045.1 Geothrix sp.
CCGAAAATAGAGCCAACCCGGCATTATTCCCCCGCCTACGAGCGGGGATTTTTTTTGATTATTTTGAAAAGAAGGGTTGACTCTACCCAGTAGGGGTATATTTTGAGATATGCCCCGCGATTCCCCACCGGCGGCACACCCTAGCGCCCCACGCGCCCCAGCCGGGCTCTGCCCCGCAACATCCAGAGGACTGCCAATGAAACGGTACACACCTGACGAACTCGCTGCGGTATTGGCTGCTCACAAAATGTGGTGTCTGGGCCACGAAACTGGCCGGCGCGCGGACCTCCGGGACGCGGACCTCCGGGGCGCGGACCTCCAGGGCGCGGACCTCCGGGGCGCGGACCTCCGGGGCTTAAAGATTAAACAAGCCGCTGTTTTCACCGGCCTGTACAAATACCTCGTAATGCCAGTCATCGCCGAAGACGGCACCGAGTGGGTGTGCCTCGGGTGCCACTTCCGCACGGTGGCGGACTGGGACGCGAATTTCTGGAACAACAACTCGGAGTTTCCCAACGCGGGAGACGCCGCTAGCAAGGACCGCTGGAACGCCTACCAGGCGGCCCTTGGCTGGCTGCAATCCCGCAGAGACACCCCCACCCTACAGGAGAAGTGATGCATGAAAACCCCCAACCTCATCCCATTCCGCCGCCCTGGCCCGCGCCCGCCGCGGACACCGGCGCCGATCATGCCCAGGCCGCTGCCAATGGCCGCGTGAGCAGGTCCACCGAGCGGTGCGCCATGGACATGCTCGAGGGCGTCCACGACCAGATCATGGACATGCTTCAGGCTGACCCAGACAACGCCCCCGATGCGGCCTGGGAAAAGACGCTGGAACTGCTGGTGAATGAGTCCGTCCACGCGGTTACGGTCGTGCTCAAGCAGCGCCGGATGCGGCGGAATAGCAGGCCTAAGAAGCCCTTCGACATGGTGGCGTTCGCGGCGCGGGCGCTGGGGAGGCCCGCATGACCACCTTCGCAGAATCGCGCCGCGCCTACATCGGCGGGACCGACATCGCCAAGCTGCTCGGCGTCTCCCCGTGGGGCGGCCCCTACGACGTGTGGCTCGACAAGACCGGCCAGGGCCAACCCTTCGACGGCAATGCCGCCACAACCCGCGGCACCTACTTCGAGCCCTCCGTGGCGAAGTGGTACGCCGACCAGAAAGGCGTGACGCTGATCAAGGGCGAGACACAGACCCACCCGGACCCCTCGCTGCCCTTCCTGGCCGGGAATCCCGACTACCTGATCGCCGGAAACGACACGCGCATCCTGGAGATCAAAACCGCCAGCTTCCGCCAGCTCCATGAGCTCGACGCCGAAGGCGCCCCTCTTTGGGGGCAGGACGGAGACTCGGGAGCCGACGCGGTGCCGCTCCACTATTACCTCCAGTGCCAGTGGTATATGGGCATCTGCGATGCGCTGGACTGCGATCTGGCCGTGCATTTCATGGGCGCCGATGAGTTCCGCGTCTACCACCTGTCCCTTGACCAAGAGCTTTGGAACACGGCCGTCGATGCCGCCATCGCCTTCTGGCGTGACCATGTGCTGACGGGCACCCCGCCGGCCATGGACCTGATCCCCAGCGACCAGGCCCGCGCCTACCTGCTCAACAAAGTGGTGGCCGGCAAGAACGTCGCTGCGGCCACGCCGGAAACCGAGGGCCTGGCCCTTGAGCTTTACCACATCCAAAAGCAAGCCAAGGCCCTCGAGCAGGAGGAGGCCGTCCTGAAGGGCGCTCTGGCCCAGCACCTTGCCGTGCTCGGCGCACAGAAGATCGAGGGAAAATACTACGGCGCGAAATGGAGCATTGCGGCCCAGGGCGGCGGCTCCGGCTCCAAGACCAACCACGAGGCCCTGGCCAAAGACCTCGCAGCCGCGGCCCTGCGCCTCGGCATGAGCGAGGAGGAGGCTGAGGGCCTCCAGACTTCCCACACGTCCACCTTCACGAAAACCCCCTATGTGCGCGGCTACTTCACGGGTCTGGACAAGACCCTCGGCAGCGCCTCCACCTCTACCGACGCAGCCTAACCAGGAGACCCCATGGAACGCGAAACGATCACCCCCACCCGAACCCCCGCGCCGGAGCCGATGTACCCGGTCCAGTCCCATCCCCAGCCCCAACAGGTCATTTCCATGAGCATGGACACGGTCCAGGGCTTCGAGGGCCTGCAGCGCGCCGCTAAGATGCTCTCCTGCTCCGCGCTGGTCCCGAAGGAGTACCAGGGGGCCGCGGGCATCGCGTCCTGCGTCATCGCCCTCAACCTGGCGGCCCGCATCGGCGCTGATCCGCTGATGGTGATGCAAAACCTTTACATCGTCCACGGCCGGCCCGGCTGGGGCGCCCAATTCCTGATCGCCACATTCAACTCCTGCGGACGTTTCACGGCGCTGCGCTATGAATTCGTCGGCAAGGAAGGCGAGGACGCTTGGGGCTGCAGGGCCTGGGCCATCGAAAAGGCCACGGGAGAGCGCATCGAAGGCGCCGTGGTCACCATCGCCCTGGCCAGAAAGGAGGGCTGGTACCAGAAGCCCGGCTCCAAGTGGCAGACGATGCCCCAGCAGATGCTCATGTACCGCTCGGCCAGTTGGTTCATCAAGGCCTACGCGCCAGAACTTGCCATGGGCCTTCAGACCGCGGAGGAGATTGGAGACATCATCGACGTGACGGATGCCACCGTCACCGAAGTCCAGATCCCCGCCGGCGAACCTCCTGTGAGAAGCCGCCGCAGCCGTGTCGAGGCCCTTAAGGGCAACGCGGTCCCCAAGGCCTCAGAGCCCACCACGCATCAGGCCCCCGAACTGGGCGCCTCCCATATCGCCTTTCTAAAAGCCGCCGCTGAAAAACAGGGCATCGACAGCGTGTATGTCGATGAGGCCATCGCCGGGTTGCCGATGCTCGATTCCGTGGCCCGCGAAGCGTTCCTCGATGACGTGGCCGCTGGCAATGTCGAATCCTGGGAGCAGTGGACCCCGAAGGTTGGGGGTGCCGCGTGAGCACGGAACTCATCACCATTCCAGCCGAGGCCCAAACCCTGGCGTCCTCTGCGCCTGGCATCCTCGAATCTGCCCAGGCCATCACCATCGCAACCCAGGACGATGCGGCGCGGGCCTCCAGAGTCCTGGGCCAGGTGAAGGCCACGGCCAAGGAGATCGAGGACACGCGCCTAGCCATCACCCGCCCCATCGATGCCGCCAAGAAGGTGGTAATGGACTTTTTCCGGGGCCCGCTGGAGACCCTGGCCGGCGCCGAGACAGTCATCAAGCGCAAGCTGGGCACCTGGGAGCAGGAGCAGGCCCGGCTCCGCGCAGAGGAGCAGCGGCGCCGCGAAGAAGAGGCCCGCAAGGAGCGCGAGCGCATCGAGGCCGAAGCCCGAAAACGCCAGGCGGAAGAGAATGCCCGCCTGGCCGAGCAGCACCGGCTGGAGCGCGAGGCAGAGGAGGCGGCCAAGGCTGGAGACCTGAAAGCCTCCCTGGCGGCTGCCCGCGCCGCGGAACATTTGGAAGAGGACGCTGCCGCTGCGCTTGCCACCCCCGCGCCTTTGGCGCTCCCGGTGGTGGTGCCCGTGGCAAAGGTGAGCACCCCGGGCGTCTCCATGCGGAGCAACTGGAAGGCCCGCGTGGTGGACCCTGCCCAGGTGCCCCGCGCGTTTCTAGTGGTGGACCAGGCCGCTCTTGATGCCCAAGCCAGGGCGACCAAGGGGCAGGGCATCATCGCCGGCGTCGAATTCTTCGACGATGCCGTGGTTGTGAGCCGGGCCTCCTGACATGGGCGGCCCGCGTTCTCACGTCTCGCTGGACCCAACGCTTCGCCTCAGCGTGTCCCTCCCAATCTCGATCCACGCGGAACTGGATCGGCACAAGCAAGAGCGCGGTGAGTCGAGGAGCCGTCTGGTTTCCAGGCTGCTGACGGCCTACTTTGAACTGAACAAACGCTTGAGCCAGATCGACGTGGGGGGAGTCTAATGCCCTCCTCCCTCCTCACCCAGCGCGCCTACCAGCGCCGCCGGAAGCGCACCCTTGCCGCCCAGGGCCTCTGTGTCTCGTGCGGCCGGGTGCCCCCAGTGCAGGGCAAGAGCCGCTGCCCAGCTTGCATTGAAATTGGCCGGGTCAGCTCCCGTGCCTACATGGCCCGCCGGCGCGCGCCGTGGAAGGCGCTCGGTGTGTGCCTCCACTGCGGACAGCGGCACGTCGTCCAGTCCAGAGTCCTCTGCGCTGCGTGCGCTGAAGGGTGCGCGGAACGGAAGGCGCGGGCTGCGACGCGAAAACGCGAACAACGGGAGGCCCCATGAAAATCTTAACCCAACAAAAGCTAATCGCCGCCCTGCGCGAAGGTGACCTAGACCTGCGCGTGTCGTCCATCATGATCCACGCCTGGCGAGACAAGGGGATGCCCACGGCCCCCGGCGGCAAGAAGCCGCGCTTCATCTACGAGGACGTGCGCGCGTGGATTCTCGCCACCAGAGACTCTGCGCCCGTGGTGCAGGCGGCGCGGGACCGAGTGTTCAGGGTTGCGATGAGGAAGGGGGCGTGATGACCGCAGGAATC
>JANYAZ010000055.1 GCA_025361045.1 Geothrix sp.
CCTCAAGCACAGCGGAGAACTGCCCATCATTGGCGTGAACACCTTCCTGAATCCCGCACCGCCGGAGATGGGGGCCATCGAGCTCATTCGCAGCAGCGAAGAGGAGAAGACCCAGCAGATCCGCAACCTGGAGGCCTTCCACCAGCGCAATGCCAGCCGGGCCCCGGCCGCTCTGGCCACCCTCAAGGCGACCGCCCAGAGTGGTGGCAACCTCTTCGAGGCGCTGCTGGACACCGCAAAAACCTGCAGCCTTGGTCAGATCAGTCAGGCCCTGTACGAGGTCGGTGGGCAGTACCGACGGAACATGTAGCCACTGCTCCAGACGCCTTGCGTCTGGAGATAGGGAAAGCAGTCCTTATCTCAGAACGCGGGGCGTTCTGAGCCTACTTGGCCTTCCGTCGTTTCGCGGGCGGCGCAGATTTCTCCACCTGTTGCCGGACTTTGGCAGCGGCTTCGAGCGATCGCAGATTGAAGACCTCTCCTTCCGCCTCCAGAAGGGTGCGACGCTGCTCCGCGAACCGCTCGTACTCGCGAGCCGCGTGCAGGTCGGCCTGCTCTTTCGAGACGCGCCCCGGGCCCGGCAGAACCTCGCGATCATTGAAGGCCAGAAAGGCATCGAGGCGTTCGGTCCAGTCCTTCAGGAAGATCTCTCGACGTCGCTGGGCCTGGTCCTCAGCGAAATCCAGCCACATGACCACGATGCGGTTCAGCCCGCTGATCTCGGGCTCTGACAGGTAGTTCTTGGCGACCGTCACATCGGCCTTGTGGATGCTTCCCGATTTCCAGGTCGTCAGGCCCATGTTGGGTTGGGTGGCGTCCGCCCGTTCTAGGACTAGCTCGGCGGCCGTTTTCCTGGTGGCGGCAAAATGCAGCTTGTTCTGGATGATCTGGAAGAATTTCGCCGTCTCGACCGGAGAGGGTGAATAGTCGGCGGCCATCGCGAAGATGTCGCGGACCCGGAGGTACATGCGGCGTTCGCTGGCTCGGATGTCGCGGATTCGCTCCAGCAGTTCCTCGAAGCGGTCGGGCAGACCGGAGCCCTCCATGGGCGGGTTCTTCAACCGCTCGTCGTCCAAAGTGAAGCCCTTGACGAGGTACTCCCGCAGCCGCTGGGTGGCCCACATGCGGAACTGCGTGCCGCGCTGGGAGCGGACGCGATAGCCCACGGAGATGATCACATCGAGGTTGTAGAAGGCGATGTCGCGCTCCACCTCGCGGCCCCCTTCGGGCTGAACTATCCGGAAATTCCGGACAGTTGGGCCAGGTAGGAGTTCACCCTCTTCGTAAATATTCTGGATGTGCTCGTTGATCGTCCGTACATCCTTCTGGAACAGGTCCGCCAGCTGCTTTTGCGATAGCCAGACGGTTTCATCCTCCAGGCGCACCTGGATGCGCGTCCGGCCGTCTTCCGCTTGATAGAGCAGCAATTCCGAAGCGGGCACGGCGCCTCCTGATTCGGATGGATGTTCGATTTGTTTGCGCTTCATGTCAAAGGCCAACCACCGGCGGCCTCGATGGTCCCGTCCACTTCGGCCATGAGACGGATCGTGTCGCCCAGGGCGGCCACCACGCGGCAGTAGTGCTTGAGGTCGCCGTGGTCCAGCACCCGGCCCTTGCGGTCCTTCAGCCACTTCTCGCAGACCTGGTAGCCACCCACATGGAAGCCCCACACCGCTTCCGGCACCTCCGCGAAGTACTGGGTGGCGTTGATCCATACACGACCGCCTTCGGCGTCAGCCTCGTAGCGCAGTTTCTCCACCGCGTTGCCGCCCTTCACGGGGAAGCGAGCGGGGGCCGCGCCGTCGCGTTCCAGCAGGTGCAGGCCCACCAGGGCTTCGCCCAGGCCGCAGAGCTTCTGGAACAGCGCGAGGTTCGAAGTCAGCGGCAGGCGCGGGAAGTCGATCTTCAGGAAAGCCGCGTAGCGACGGCGGTAGCTGGGCGCGTGGAAGATCGCGTAGGCGTATGCGAAGACATCCTCGGGGCCGAAGGTTGTCTTGAGGTCCCCCTTGCCGTCGGGGATGAAGGCGAGCTTCAGGCGGGTGCCGAAGTCGGTGATGAACTCGGGAGATAGGTTTGGACGACGATTGCCTGGCTCAGTGGTAGGTTCATCAACGCCAAGGAGTTGCCCCTCCACGGTGGAGGGGTACAGATACAGAGGGAAAATATTGGATCCGTCCTTAATCTCCACAAAGACTGCTGGGGCAGGTGCATTTGTTGCGATGGCATGTTGCCAAGTGGTTGCCTTCGTTTGTCGCACAGCGTTCAGACAAAGATTTGCCTTTCCGGCCACATGATCCAGCAACTCTCTCCGTGGGTAGTCCATCGCTGCCCCGTCGAAATAACACCAGCGAAAATCGAAGGGCCGGTATGGGCATCGAAGAAACCGGTCGTTCCACCGGCCATCCACGCGCATGCGTCTCCTTGCCTCGGGGATATTCCAGTCCCGGTTGCCTTTGATCTCGTACCGCCGCCGGAGATCCTCATCCGTAGGGTCGGTGCTCTTAAAATCCTGCATCCTGTTCCGCAGCTTGGGTTCGTCCATGTCCACAGCAAAGTGGTCACGATGCGACTGGAAACCAAGGACATTGACGGGCATCGCTTCTGTGATTTTCCACCCACCTTCGTATTCGTCAGCGAGATCAACAGCCCGCTCAGTGAAGAGATAGAAGGGCTCTGCGGGTATCAATTCTGCCCACGGTGAATCCGCCACACTCTGGTGATTTAACCAATCGTACTTGCCGCTCCGTGATCCCCAGAGATCGGCGTGATGGACCTTGGCTGGGCCAGGGGCCGGGCCTTGATGTTTGACGAAGATCCCGATGGCCACGCCCTGCATGATGTCGAAGACGTTCTCGTCCTTGCCGCCGTCGGGCGCGGTTTCCTTCTTCTTGCTGTTGCCGTGCAGGTCGAGGACGAAGATCTCATCGAAGGTCTGCATCAGGCTTTGGCGCATGCCCCGGAAGGTGGGATTGTCCAGGTAGCCGTGGTTGCTGATGAAGGCCAGTACGCCATGGCCAGTCTGCTCGATGCGCCACTGGGCGAAGCGGATGAACTTCACATAGTCGTCGTTCAACCACTTGGGATTGCGTTCGCCCAGGGGCTTCCCATCCACATGGAAGTAGCTGGTGGTGGCCTTCGGGTGGCTGGGATCCAGGGTGTCTAGCCCCTTGAGCAGGTTGGTGATCCACTTCCCCTGGTTAGCGGAATGACCCGAGTAGGGTGGATTCCCCAGCACCACCATGACCGGCGCTTCCCGTTTCACCTTCCCGGCGGCCTGGGCTTCTTCGGCCAGCCATTGGCTGAAGTAGGCCTTGCCGTGGGGATCGTCGAAGGCCTCTTCCAGCGTATTCGTGAGGTAGATGCGCAGGCGCTCGTCGCTTTGGAAGTCGTAGCCAGTTTCGGCGAGCTGGAGGCCCAGTTTCAGATGGGCCACGGCATAGGGAGCCATGAGCAGCTCGAAGCCGAAGAGGCGCGGCAGCAGGTGCTGGGACACGTAACTGGACCACATCCCTTCGTTGCCCTTGAAGGTGCCGTGGATCTGGTCGATGACGCCGTGCAGGAAGGTGCCGGTGCCCGTGGCGGGATCGAGCACCTGCACCTTGTGGACCTGCTGGGTGCCGCCATCCGGTGCGGGAACCGTAATTTTGGAGGCGTCCGCCAGGCCTTCTTTCAGGCCGAAGCGGGTCTTTAGCAGGTGGTCCACGCTACGGACGATGTAGGACACCACGGGCTCGGGGGTGTAGTAGACGCCACGGGTCTGGCGCAGCTTGGGGTCGTAGGCGGCCAGGAAGGTTTCGTAGAAGTGCACCACCGGGTCTTCCTGGCGGGTGCGCTGGCCGAAATCCTTCAGGATGGTGGCGATATCGGCCCGGTTCAGCAGCTCGGCCAAATCGTCCACGGCCCAGGTGATGCGGTTGTCCAGCTCGGGCCCGGCGATATCGTTGAAGAGCCTGCGCAAAAAAGGGTTGGTCTTGG
>JANYAZ010000092.1 GCA_025361045.1 Geothrix sp.
TGATCGTGCCGGATTCCGGCACCGAGGGGCTGAAGGGGATCACAGGCCAGATGACCATCACGATCACGGGGAAGGAACACAGCTATGCCCTGGAGTATCTCCTGCCGGCTGCGCCGTAACCGCGGATTGGGCCCCGTCAGCGCTGGAGCGCGGTGACACCCGGCAGCTCAAGACCGCTGAGGAACTCGAGACTGGCGCCGCCACCGGTGGACACATGGCTCATGCGGGCGGCGACGCCCGCCTTGTTCACGGCGGCCACGCTGTCACCACCGCCTACCAATACGAAGGCGCCCCGGTCGGCCGCATCGGCCAGTTCCTCGGCCATGGTGAGGGTGCCGCTGGCGAAGGGGGCCATTTCGAAAACGCCCATGGGGCCGTTCCAGAGCAGGGTTTTCGCCGCGCGGATTTCAGCGGCGTAGGCGGCGACAGTCTCGGGTCCGATGTCCAGGGCCATGCGGTCGGCCGCGATGTTCTGGTCCACGGTGATGGCGCAGTCCGCGTCCTCCTTGAACTCCGTGGCGGCCACATGGTCCAGGGGCAGCAGCAGGCGCGTGCCCCTGGCCTCGGCCTGCTTGAGCAGGTCCAGGGCCATCGCCAGCTTGTCCTCTTCGCACAGGCTCTTGCCGATCTCGCAGCCCTGGGCCTTGAGGAAGGTGTAGCTCATGGCGCCGCCGATGAGGATGGCGTCGGCCTTGCCGAGGAAGTTCTGGATGAGCTCGATCTTGTCGCTCACCTTGGCGCCGCCGAAAATCACCACCAGGGGCTTGTCCGGGTTGTGGATGACCTTGCCCAGGGCCTTCAGTTCCTTTTCCATGAGGAAACCTGCAGCCACCCGGTCCCTGGGGAAGCTGGCCACCATGCCACTGACGGAGGCATGGGCCCGGTGGGCGGAGCCGAAGGCGTCATTGACATAGGTGTCGGCCAGCCTGGCCAGGCTGGCGGCGAAATCGGGGTTGTTCTTGGTCTCGCCCTTCTCGAAGCGGAGGTTTTCCAGCAGGAGCACCTGGCCCGGTTTGAGTGCGGCGGCCTCGGCTTCCACGGCCGGACCGTTCACGTAGCTGGCCAGGTGGCAGTCGATGCCCTGCTCCTTGAGCCAGGCCGCCACGGGGGCCGCGCTGTAGGCGGCCTCGAACCCCTTGCCCTCGGGCCGCCCCAGGTGCGAGGCCAGCACCACGGAAGCACCGCCGTCCAGCAGGCACTTCAGGGTGGGCAGGGTCTCGCGGACGCGGGTGGCGTCGGTGATCTGGCCATCCTTCAGCGGCACGTTGAGGTCCGCCCGGAGGAAGACCCGGTGGCCCTTCACATCGAGATCACGCACCGACTGGAAGCCCATGGCTGCTCCTTGTTCATGGCAAACAGGTCATTTTGACGGAAGAGGCCATCCAGATCCATCGGGGGGAAGGCAGCGACAGGTGGAGTGGTGAAAAGAGGCCGCAGGTCCAGGCTTCACCAAGCCTTCTCGAAGACACCGATCCACCGGGGACTGTCTTCCGTGAAGGCCTCTCCGGCATAGGTACCCATGACGCGGCGGAGGCGGAGACCCGCCCGGACGGCCATCTCCTGGAGGTCGGTGGGATGGTAGAGACGGACGCTTTCCAGGACATCGCGCACCTCGCCGGTGTCCATGCGGGTGAGGGCCATGCGCTTCACGAGTCGATCGCCTTCCAGCGAACGGCGGCTTTGAGCCCGAATGCCCCCCCGCTCCACCGTCTCTTCGGGGACCAGGGTCCGGGCCACAAGGTCTGCGTTGAGGTAGTCCATCACCAGCACGCCTTTGTTCTCAAGCAGGGCACCGAGGTGCATCATCAAAGCCCGGTTCTCCTCGTCAGAAAAATACCCGAAGGGCGTGAACCAGAGGCAGATGCCGCGGAGGGTGCCCTCTTTCACCGGGATGTGGCGCATGTCGCCTCGGAGGAGCCAGGGGCGGAGCCCTCCAGGAGCCATGTGCAGCAGGGATCGGGACAGGTCCATGCCGAAGGCGAGCGGGTTGGCTCGCCGCAGGATTTCCAGGTGCCGACCTGCGCCACAGGCCAAGTCGAGAACGGGGCCTGTGGCCAACTCTGGTGCCACTCGCATGGCTCTGCCCAGGGCCACGCGGGCCTCCTCCGCGTCCCGATGGGCGTAGAGCCGGGCGTAGTCCTCGTCGAACCACGATTCGAACCATTCGGTCAAAGTTGCAGCCTTTGAAAAGTCCAGAGTAGCCCCTGGCGGGGGCAGGCTCCATGACGAAGGCGAAAAAACCGTGTCGGGTAGAATGGGGACTGCAAAGGAATCCCATGCAACGCCCCGAACGCCTCGAAGACCAGGTCCACTTCCTGCTTTCCACCCTCGTGCAGCGCGAGCTTCGCGATCCAGAGCTCGGGTTCGTGACGATCACCGCAGTTCGCCTGTCGCCGGATCGCAGCGTGGCCCGGGTCTATTTCACGGTGCTGCCCGCCAACGGCGGGGATCAAGAGGCCCAGGATGGGTTCACTCGGAAGGCCCTGGGTCGGTCGGCTGGCTTCCTCCGGAGCCAGCTGGCCATGCGCCTCAAGATGAAGCGGGTACCGGAACTGCGCTTTTTCCCGGATGGCACGCTGGAAGAGGGCAACCATCTGGAGACGCTGCTTTCGGAGATCGAGAAAGAACGGGCGGCCCGGCCGATCGAGCCCGAGCCGCCCGTCGATCCGGCGGAAGCCTGAATGGTCGAGTCGGGGATCCACCTCGTCCACAAGACTGTGGGGCAGAGCAGCTTTGACGTGATCCGGGGCTTCAAGCGCCGGGCC
>JANYAZ010000141.1 GCA_025361045.1 Geothrix sp.
TTCTGCCGATGGGACCCAAACTGATCTGGAGCGTGGTGATCGCCGCAGTGCCGCTTGGGTTCACCGTGGCCGGCTATTACGCCTGGCGTCGCGCCTGCCCCCTGGCCGTCTTCGCCACCTTGGGACAGCGATTCAAACGACAACGCAAGCAGAAGGCCGGGGAATGGCTGGCGGCCCATGGCCTCGAGGTCCAGATGGGCCTCTTGGTCACCGCACTCACTTGGCGGCATTTGGCCGCCAACGCCACTCCCTGGGCCCTGGCAGGACTCCTCGTGGTTGTGATCCTCACGGCCACGGCCATGGGATTCCTCTACACGGGGAAGACCTGGTGCAACCACCTCTGCCCGGTTGGCGTGGTCGAAAAGATCTACCAGGAGCCCATGCTGCTGATAGCGCAGGAAGGCAATTCCCAGTGTGCGACCTGCACCGCCTGCAAGAAAAACTGCCCTGACATCGACCTGGAGCAGGCTTACTGGAAGGAAGTGCAAACCCCTGCACGGCGTCGGGTCTACTACGCCTGGCCCGGGCTGGTCCTCGCCTTTTACTGCTACTTCTACCTGGCCGAGGGGAACTGGATCCACTACTTCAGCGGCGCGTGGTCACGGGATCCCCTGCTCGCCACCCGCATGCTTGCACCTGGCTTCTTCTTCTTGCCAGCCATCCCCCGCCTGGTAGCAGTACCCCTCACCCTTCTGGTCTTTGGCCTGGCCAGTTTCGTGTTGTTCGCCACCCTGGAACGACTCCTCTCAAGGTCGGTGGATGAGCAGGACCAGGCTGTTTGGCGCCATCGCTGCTTGAGTCTCGCTGGATTTTCAGGGTTCATCCTCTTCTATGCTTTTGCAGGTCAGCCCGCCCTCTCCGACCTGCCTGCCTGGGTCCGCCAGGCCCTGTCTGTGGCCATCGTGATGGTTGCCACCGCATTGCTCCTCAGTCGGTGGAAGCGACAGGAGGCCACCTTCGTCCAAGAGAAATTCGCCAAGGGATTGCTTAAGCGTTGGGAATGGGGTGATGCTCCACCCTCTGACCGGCTCAGCGATCTCTACCTCCTGCATCAGGAACGGGTCCAGCAGCGAGATACCCGGCTCAAAGCCTACAAGGCCACCATTCGGGACCTGCTGGCCGAAGGAGTGCTCAACCGTGGCAACCTGCTCGTACTGCAAAAACTCCGGGCCGAACTCGGCATCGCAGACAAGGATCACGACAAGCTGCTCTCCGAACTATCGCTCGAGGACAAGCGGCTCTTCGATCCCGACTACCAGGGGTCCCTGGAGAAGGAACTGCAGCTCAAGCAATACCGCACAGAACTCGAGTCCCTGCTCCTGGGGGGGCGAAAACCCGAGCCCGGGGTTGTCGATTCTTTGCGACAGGTACACCGCATTCGGACCGAGGAGCACGCCCGGATCCTGGAGGATCTTCGGGGCGAGAAGGGCCCACTCGTGGCCCGACTGCAGCAGGCGGTGCAGGCAACCATGGTTCTTCAGCGAGCCATCCTCGCGGCGGACCTGGTGACGGCTGGGAAGGATGGTCCCAGCCGGGGCCGTCGTGCCTTCTTCCAGCATGTCGCCCGGTGGCGACAACGTCGCCAGCTGGAACACATCCTCCAGTTGCTGGATGCCGGGCTATCAGAACCACGGCTCCAGGAATTTCGGCGGATCCTCGCTGCTCCTGGATCCGATGGAATCCGCGATGTGATGCAGCTGCTCGGCGCCATGGCGGATCAGGGGGCGCTTGGCGCCACGCTCGCCCCCTTCGCCTTGGGTTCCGCCATCGTCGACCATCCAGGTCCTCTTCTGCGCGAAGCTGCCCGGGACGAGTCCAGATACCTCCGAGCCTCAGGGCTTACCCTGTTGGCTCTCTTGGAAGACGAAGCTTCAGACACGGCTCTGCGCCAGGCCCTTTTGGATCCTGATCCCCTGGTGCGCGAGACGGCGCAGGCTCTGCTTGGCGTTTCCCATGACCTGAACCAGACCCTGTCCGATCTTGCCGAGGACGACGAGCAGTGGCTGCTGCGCGCGGCCGTCCAGTCCTTGCCAGGCAGCGGAAACGACAGGGGGGCGGATCCGAGCCTCACCTCCCGACCTGCGAACCAGCCCCCACGGTCCGATGGCATGTCTCTCGCGTCCTGGTCTTTGCTCGAAACCCTCATCCTGCTGCACGGTGTTCCGCTCTTCGCGCAACTCGAACCCGATGATCTCGAAGTCCTGGCCAAAGCCACCAAATCCCGGGCGTTCAGTGCCAATGAACACATTTGTCGCCAGGGGGATCGGTCAGATGAGGTCTTCCTCATCCTCAAGGGACACGTCCGTGCCTGGGTCCTTGGCGGGGAGGGCCAGCCCCGTTCCCTGGGGGATTCCACAGAAGGGGCCTGCATCGGTGAAATGGCAGTCCTGGATCCAGCTCCCCGCGCCGCCACCGTGACCAGCCTGACCGAGGTGACGACCCTTATCCTGGATGGCCGCACCTTCCGTGATGTATTGCATGACCATCCGGCCGTGGCTGAGGGTGTGCTCAGGGTGATGACTCAGCGCTTGAGATCCGTGATCCGGGGTTCCCAACCAGAAAAGACCCCTTGATGATTTCCCGCAAAACAGACTTCTATATTCATTATTAATTGTTGAAAATAAATAATTTATACTTATAAATTTTAAACAGAAATGATTCTCATGAAAATTAACAACCCTTAACTTGAGGGGTCGAGCGGTCTGCCCCGAAGCTGACTCCCACACCCCCCGTTCTTTCCACCATTCCCCCTTCGTCGTCGCAGATCATACGCGCCGACCGGGAGCATCTCAGACCGGAAGAACCTGAGAGGCTGGAAACCCCCTTCCCCCCTAGAGGAGTTGCCCATGGCGACTACCAAAGGCCGCTTGGCCCTGTCCTTTGTCACCGCGGCCCTGGCTGCCGGTTCTCTCTTTGCCCGTACCCCGCAGGAAAACCTGCGCGTGAACGGTGCCGCTGACCGTTTGCTCGCCAGTCGCACCCAGTTGGGTCTCGACGCGGATCACGCGTTCACCCTGCGCACCTCCCACTCTGACGACCTGGGTCAGACCCACGGCCACTTTGCCCAGTTCTACAAGGGCGTGAGGGTTTGGGGCGGCGATGCCATCACCCATGTGGATCGCAACGGTGCCGACCTGCCGCTGACGAACGCCCTGCATAAGAACATCCTCTTGAACGTGACTCCTTCCCTCGTCGCGAGCGAAGCGCTGGCCTTGGTCCAGCTGGACCTGGCCCCCAAGGGCACCTTCTCCTATGCCCCCACCACTGAGTTGGTAGTCTTCCCGCAGGAAGTGGACGTCATCAACCGCCGTGCCGGTCGCACATCTGCGGACCAGGAGCCAAGTGCCACGGACGTCACCCGCCAGGTGGTCCGCTTCGTCCTCGCCTACCACATTCACACCGAGCTTGAGAACAAGCTGGATGGCATCAAGCACACCGACTACATCGTGGATGCCCACACTGGCGCCATCCTCAAGAAGTGGGACACCCTGCACACCACGGGTGCCAGCGGCACCGGCAACAGCCAGTACAACGGTGTGGTCACTGTCGACACGAACAGTGTCGCCTCCGGCTTCGAGATGCGCGACATGACGCGCGGCACCGGCGGTAACTACGTGACAAATGCCAACCATGCGGCCACCACTTCCACCGCGGTCGGCACCATTTACACCAACACCACCAACACCTGGGGTGATGGGCTCAACTTCGTGGAGACCGCCTCCACCACGTCCGCCAACGGCCAGACCGCTGCCGTGGATGCCATGTTCGGCATGGCCAAGTCCTGGGATTTCTACAAAAACGTCTACGGCCGCAACGGCATCGACGGTGCCGGAACCGCCACCTACAGCCGGGTGCATATCGGCTCGGCCTATGACAATGCCTTCTGGTCCGATAGCTGCTTCTGCATGACCTACGGCGATGGCACCAGCTTCACCACGCTGACGGCCTTGGATGTGGCCGGTCACGAGATGAGTCATGGCGTCTGTGCCCGCACCGCCAACCTGACCTACTCCGGTGAGTCCGGTGGCCTGAACGAGTCCAACTCCGACATCTTCGGCACCATGATCGAGTTCTACGCCCGCGGCGGATCCGGCGCCACCATCGGCAACACCGGTGGCAACTGGACCATTGGCGAGCAGCTGGCGACCAGTCCCCTGCGCTGGATGTACAAACCCAGCCTGGACGGCGCTTCTCCGGATGCCTGGACCTCTACCATCGGCAGCCTGGATGTGCACTACTCCAGCGGACCCATGAACCGCTGCTTCTACTTCCTGAGTGCGGGCGCCACCACCACGGGCAACACCAGCACCACGTACCTGCCCACCGGCATGACCGGCATCGGCAATGACAAGGCTTCTGCCATCTGGTTCCGCACCCTGACCACCTACCTCACCGCCAGCTCCAACTATGCCGCAGCCCGCGCCGGTGCCATCAGCGCCGCCAAGGACCTCTACACTGCCGGCAGCCCCGAAGAGCAGGCCGTGTGGAACGCCTTCCATGGCATCAATGTGGGTGCCGCCTGGTCCTCCACGCCGCCGCCCCCGGCCAACACCTTCACCGAGGTGGAAGCCAACGATACGGTCGCCACGGCCAACATCGTCGGCAAGACCTACACGGCCATCCAGGGCAACCTGAGCGTCGCCACCGACAAGGACTTCTTCGCCCTCTCCTTGAACCCCGGTGAGACCCTCGCCATTGCCATGACCGGCCCCACGGGCGTGGATTGGGACCTCAAGCTGGTGAACGCTGCCGGCACCCAACTCGCCATCTCCCAGGGCAGCACCGCGACGGAGAACATCACCTACACCAACACTGGCACGACCGCCACCACCGTCTACGCCAATGTCTACGTCTACAGCGGCGTCAGCGCCACGCCCTATAACCTGGGGCTCACCTACTCCGGTGGCACCACACCCCCGCCTGCTGACACCACGGCTCCCACTGCCACGGCGACCGAAACTGGCACCAGCGGCACCATCACCCTGGCGGCTACGGCCTCCGACAACGTGGGCGTCACCAAGGTCGAGTTCTACATCGACAATGCCCTGGTGGGCACGAGCACGACCTCGCCTTACAGCGTGACCTACAACTCTGCGCTGCTCACCAACGGCACCCACAGCCTGGTGGCCAAGGCCTATGACGCCGCCGGGAACATCGGCAGCTCCACCGCCGTCAGCTTCTCCGTGAGCAACACCACGACCAGCACCACCTTCAATGAAGTGGAGAGCAACAACAGTTTGGCCACCGCCAATGTCGTGGCCGATACCGTCACCAAGATCGTCGGCTACATGAGCACCACCACCGACATCGACTACTTCAAGGTCAACGTCCTGCCCGGCAAGTCCATCACCGTCAACATGACTGGCCCCACCGGCGTGGACTATGACCTCTACTTCCTCAACAGCAGCGGCACCACGCTGAAGAGCAGCCTCGGCACGACCGCCACCGAGACCATCACCTATGCCAACACGTCGGCCACCGCCACCGTGTTCTACATCAAGGTGATTGCCTATGCCGGTTCCAGCACCACCACACCTTACAACCTCGCCCTCATCCGCTGAGGTTCGACGCACACTGAACAGGGCCGCCTCCGCGGCCCTGTTTTTTTGGCTAGACTGCCTCCATGGCCATCCTGATCGCCGAGCCCGATGAGGCCGAAGCCCTGAGAATGATCGAGGGATTGACCTCGGAGGGGTTCATCTGTGAACGCGCCAAGTCGGGCCCTGAGGCTCTGGTCCGTGCCTCCAACTACGAAGCCCTGGTCGCAGAAATCGCGCTTCCGGGTCTGCCGGGAATGGACCTGGTGAGGCGATTGCGGGGATCTGGGATCACCACACCGCTGATCTTCGTCTCGACCCTCTGCACCCCTGAACACCGGGTGCGGGGACTGGAAGCTGGTGCCGATGACTACCTCTGCAAACCTTTCACTTTGAACGAGCTGGCTGCTCGCCTTCGGGCGCTCATCCGACGCAGCCGGATGCCCTCCCGACCCCGACGCGTGGGTGTGGCTGACCTGGTCTGGGAACCTGATCTTCGCCGCGTGAACCGCGGGGATCGCCGCCTGGATCTCACGCCGAAGGAATACACGCTTTTAGCCCTTCTGTTGGAGCAGCAGGGGCAGGTTGTCAGCCGAGACGAGATGGCCCTGGCCCTCTGGGGCGGTGAAAAGAACCGGCCCGAGTTGCGCAGCCCCAATGCCCTGGACGCCCAGATACGGCGCCTCCGGGCCAAGGTGGACGGTCCCTCCGAGCGGCCCCTGCTACACACCCAGCGGGGGCGGGGGATGGTCGTCGAGGCCCGGTAGCCCCGGTCAGCCTTCCAAGAGCACCTTGGCGTGTTCCAGGGCTTCGACACGGTCGGGATGGCCCGAAAGCAGCCGGGCCAGTTCCCGGGTCCGGGCCTCACCTGCCACCCAACTGAGGGCACTGCGGGTGCGACCACCTTCCGTCTCTTTGTTCAGGCGACCATGCCGGTCCGCCCTCGCCGCCACTTGAGCCAAGTGAGTCACGGCCAGCACCTGGTGGGCCCGACCCAGCTCGGCCACAGCCTTGCCCACGGCCAAAGCCGTTTCGCCGCCCAGTCCCGCATCCACCTCGTCCAGCACCAGGGTCAGTCCATCCCGGACGCCTTCTCCCAAGGCCAATCCGGCACCCACCAGGGCCAACATCAGCCGACTGAGCTCGCCTCCGGAAGCGATCTTGGCCAGGGGACGGAAGCCCTCTCCAGGATTGGGTTCGATCCAGATTGCGAGGGCAGAGAAGCCCTGAGCCGCCACTTTCACCGCTCGTCCGGACTGCTGGACGGGGCTGCCGGCTTCTTCTGCCAACGCCAGTCGCAGCTGGATCCTGGCCCCCCTCATGCCCAGCCGCCCAAGGCGCTTCTGGACTTCGGTTTCCAGCTTGGGGATGGCCTCTGTCCGCCGGACATGCTGAACCTCGGCGCCCCGGCGGTAGGTTTCTGCGGCCTTGGCCAGGGCTGCTTCCAATTCCTTGATGGGCGCGTCCCCCGCCAGCAGGGAGCGTTGCTCCGCCTTCAGGGTCTGCATCCAGGTCAGGAGTTCCTCTGGTTCACAGCGGTGGCGGCGGGCCAGGCGTTCGTACAACGCCAGGCGCGCTTCCATGATCTCGATGCGGTCGGCTCCCGCTCCGGCCCAGCGCAGGGTCTGGTCCTGGGCGAGGGCCAGCAGGTCTTCGAGCTCCAGGACGGCCGATCGAAGCCGATCCTGCTCGGTCACGGCGTCCGGCCAGTGGGCCACGGCCCGCATCAGGGCCTTGTGGGCCAGCTCGACCTTGGGCAGGCCTTCGTGCAGGGCTTCCGCCGCCTCCCGAAAGGCCGCTTCGAGGTGAACGGCGTGACGCAGGGGCTCTCGGTCCGCCTTGAGCTGGGCCCATTCGCCGGGTTTTGGCGCCAGCTTGTCCAGGTCCGCCAGAGCTTCGGCCAACTGCTCCAGGCGCTGTTCTCGCTCAGCCTGGCTCCGACGCCGCGCCTTCAGGGCGCCTTCGGCCTCCCGCACGGCCGCGGCCTCGGCTTCCAGGCAGGGCTCGATGCCCAGGACTTCATCGATGAGCGCCAGGTGCCGGTCCTCGCCCAGCAGCGACTGGTGGTCGTGCTGGCTGGTGAGCCGCATCCAGAGGCGGCCCGCATCCCGCAGGTCTGCCAAAGTGCAGCTGGCCCCATTGATCCAGGCCCGGCTGCGGCCCGAGCCCACCTCGCGGCGCAGCACTACGGGTTGTTCCTCGGGCAGCCCGCGATCCACCAGGAAAACCCGCCAAGCCTCGAAGCGCCCCTCCACCACGGCCTCGACCGTGGCCCGCTCCGCCCCGTGGCGCACCAGCTCCGCGTCGCCCCGCGCGCCCACCAGCAGCGAGAGCGCATCCACCAGCAGGGACTTGCCCGCACCAGTCTCCCCCGTGAGCACCGTGAACCCCGCTCCCCAGTCCAGGGACAGGTCTTCCACCAGAGCCAGGTTCTGAATGCGCAGCGACGAGAGCATGGGATCAGTCTAGCGGGGCTCCGGAGGCCTGCGTCTGGAGTCTGGAGGTGCGGATCCCGGTCGCCGCCAATGGCGGCGCCCTCCTTTGGTCTTTGGGCGAGGCCGTGCTGGCAGTCGGACTGATAAAGGACTATATTCAGTCCATGACCCGGAAGGCTCCCATGCGGTACTCAGCCCAGGTGAAACCCATCAGCTTCCTCAAGGCCCATGCGGCGGAGGTGCTTCAGCGGCTGGCAGAGGACCGCGAGGCCCTGGTGATCACCCAGAACGGGGAGGCCAAGGCCGTGCTCCAGGATGTGGCCTCGTACGAGGAGACTCAGGAGACCCTGCCCTGCTCAAGCTCCTGGCCCTGGGGCAGCGGGAGGTGGAGGAGGGCCGCATCCGGCCCGCTGCCGCCGTGCTGAAGGGCCTCCGCGCCCGGAAGGCCTCCGCGTGAAGCAGGCGGAAGTCTTCTTCACCGCAGGCGCCGAACGGGACCTCCAGGAGCTGTACGACTTCGTGGCGGCCCATGACTCCGGGGCCCAGGCCGAGCGCCTCCTGGACCGGATCGAGGCCCTGGTGGCCGATCTCGCCACCAGCCCCGACCGGGGCGCCCACCCCCGGGAGTTGCTGGCCCTGGGCATCCGGGACTACCGCCAAGTGTTCTTCAAGCCCTACCGCTTGATCTATCGCCACACGGGTAGCAAGGTCCTCATCTACCTCGTGGCCGATGGCCGCCGCGACCTGGGCACCCTCCTGGCAAGGCGGCTGCTGACGGGGTGAGGCAGGTGCCCCAGGCGGTGGTCTTGAACCATACCCAGATCCACCCCCCTGCCCGCTGCCCGCTCTTTGGCATTTGGAAT
>JANYAZ010000184.1 GCA_025361045.1 Geothrix sp.
TTGGACCGGTGGCCTTCCGGGGAGCCGCACCAAGCATAGGCGGAATCCACCAGACGGGGGGTCTTGGCACGGGGTGGCCGGATGGCCTCGCGGATGCGGGCGCCCAGGGAGCGGGTGCCGTGCGGATGACGGGCACCATGCAGATCGCCCGTACCGTGGCCGCTCTTGAGCACGCGGTCGACGGCCTCTTCCACCGCCTGGGCTTCAGTACCGAGATTCAGGGCGTGCCGGAGCAGCATGGCGGCCGACAGGATGGTGCCGATGGGATTGGCCCGATCCTGCCCGGCGATGTCGGGCGCTGAACCATGGATGGGTTCGAAGAGGCCCACGGAACCACCGAGGCTGGCGGAGGGCAGCAGTCCGAGGGACCCGGCCAGCACCGCGGCCTCGTCACTGAGGATGTCGCCGAACAGGTTTTCTGTGAACACCACGTCGAAATCCCGGGGCCGGGTGATCAAGGCCATGGCGAAGCTGTCGACATAGGCATGCTGGACCTTCACGTCAGGGTAGGACGGTGCGAGGTCATCCACGACCTGGCGCCAAAGGCGGGAAGTCTCCAGTACGTTGGCCTTGTCCACGGAGACCAGTGCCTTCCGCCGCACCTGGGCCAACTCAAAGGCCACCTTGGCGACCCGTTGGATTTCGACGCGGGTGTAGGGCAGCGTATTCACCGCCGCCTGGTCCGAATAGGAGCGGGGCTCCCCGAAGTAGAGCCCACCCGAGAGTTCCCGGACAAACATGAGGTCCGTCCCCCGCACGACCTCAGGTTTCAGGGGTGAGGCATCCTCCAGGGCCGGGTGGACTTTCACGGGACGCAGGTTGGCGTAGAGCCCCAGGGCCTTCCTCAGCCGCAACAGACCTGACTCCGGGCGCTGATCCCGAGGGTGGCGGTCCCAGGCAGGACCACCCACGGCACCGAGGAGAATGGCGTCGCTCACTCGGCACAGGTCCAGGGTGGCCTCAGGCAGCGGATCGCCACTGGCGTCCACCGCGGCACCGCCGATGAGCGCCTCCTGGAAATGGAACTGATGACCGAAGCGCTCGCCCACGGTCGTGAGGCAGGCCACCGCCTCGGCAGTCACCTCCGGGCCTACGCCATCCCCTGGGAGAACCGCGATACGGACATCCATGCTCATACCCCCCAACCGTATTGATCCGAACCTGTCCCAGGCTCGACGCTCTCGTGGCCCTCGGGGAACGCGGCGACCACACCAACCTGGTTCAGTGGTTCCGGAGCCACATCCTGGGCATCAGGCTTCGATTCCGCCATTCAACACCTCGTTTCAAGGGCGGCGGGCACGGGGGTCCGGCGGGCGAAGAGCACCTTGTTCGTGGCGTTGAGATAGGCGCGGACGCTGGCCTCGACGATGTCGGTGCTGGCGCCCTTGCCGCCGTGGGCGACCCCATCGAACTCCACCTGCACGAACACCTCGCCCACCGCATCGGCACCACCGGTGATGGCATGCACCCGGAAGTCCAGCAGGCGACCGCTCAGGCCCGTGAGTTTGTCGACGGCGGCGAACACTGCGTTGACGGGACCATCCCCCAAGGCGGTCTCGGTGGTTTCGCCTTCCTCGGTGGCCAGGGTCACCAGAGCCGTGGCGAACATGGAAGTGCCCGCGGTGGCCTGAACCGCCCTGAGCTTGTAGGTCTCCGGGATGTGCGTGAGCCCGTCGCGCACGATGGCCAGCAGATCCTCGTCGAAGATCTCCTTCTTCTGGTCGCTGAGCTTCGTGAAGAGCTTGTAGGCCTTGTCCAGTTCGACGCGACCCAGGGGGTAGCCGAGTTCCTCGAAGCGCTTGGCCAACGCGTGGCGACCGGAGTGCTTGCCGAGCACCAGGTTCGTCTGGCGCACGCCCACGGACTCCGGCGTCATGATCTCGTAGGTGGAACGATGGCTCAGCATGCCGTGCTGGTGGATGCCGCTCTCGTGAGCGAAGGCATTGCGGCCCACGATGGCCTTGTTGGGCTGGACCTCGTTGCCCGTGATGTTGGCCAGGGTCTGGCTGGTGCGGTAGATCGCCTCCTGGTTCACGCCGGTGGCGAAGGGCATGGCGTCCCGCCGCACCGACAGCGCCATGACCACTTCCTCTAGCGCCGCGTTGCCGGCCCGCTCGCCGATGCCGTTCACCGTGCATTCCACCTGCCGGGCACCGGCTGTGATGGCCGCGAGGGAGTTGGCCACCGCCAGCCCCAGGTCGTTGTGGCAGTGGACGCTGATGGTGACGCCATCGATGCCGGGGACCTTCGCTTTTAGGTGGGTGATGAGCCGGCCGTATTCGTCGGGCACGGTGTAGCCGACCGTGTCCGGCACATTGAGCACGGTGGCGCCGGCCTCGATGGCCACGGTGAACACCTCTACGAGGTAGTCCCAATCGCTGCGGGTGGCGTCTTCCGCCGAGAACTCAACGTCCTGACAAAGCGACTTGGCCAGGCCCACCCCCTCGCGGATCATGACCAGCGCCTCGGCTCGGGTCTTCTGGAGCTTGTAGGAAAGGTGGATGTCCGAGGTGGCCAGGAAGGTGTGGATGCGGGGGTGGGCTGCTTCGCGCAGGGCCTCCCAGGCCCGCTCGATGTCCCGGGGGATGGCGCGGCACAGGGCCGCGATGATCGGTTTCCGGCACTCGCGGGCGATGGCCTGCACCGCCGCGAAGTCATCCTCTGAGGCCACGGGGAATCCCGCTTCGATGACATCCACGCCCAGCAACTCCAACTGCCGGGCCATCTGCAGCTTCTCGTCCAGGTTCATGCTGCAACCCGGCGACTGTTCGCCGTCACGGAGGGTGGTGTCGAAGATGGTGATCCGCTCGGTACCCATGGCTCGGGAAACTCCTTGGTCCGGCTTGGGCCGGAGGATCAACTGAAGATGGCGTGTCTTACGCTATAAATACATTTAATTTTTTTTATGATTCCATAAGTTATTCTTTTAATCCTACACTTCACGTGGGGAGCCGTCATGGACCTTGGGCAATTGGAGACGTTCCTGATCGTGGCGCGGGAGAAGAGCTTCTCACGGGCCGCTGAACGTCTGTACCGAACCCAACCTGCGGTAAGCCTGGCCATCAAGCGCCTGGAAGAGGAGCTGGGTGAAACCCTCCTCGACCGCACCACCAAGGGCGGGAGCCTCACCGACGCGGGCACCACCCTGCTGCCCCTGGCCCAGCGCATGCTCGATCTGCGCAAGCAGATCCTCGACACCTTCGGCTCGCTCAAGGGGCTCCAGCAGGGCCGGCTGAACATCGGCGCCAACGAAAGCGTGTCGGAATTCCTGCTGCCCCGACTGCTGCTTGCCTATCAGCAGGCGCACCCGGCCATCCGCATCCAGGCCTACCGCCAAACGTCCGAGCGCATCCCCGCGGAGGTGCTCGAACGGCGCCTGGACGTGGGCTTCGTGTCCTACGATCCGATGCACCCGGAGTTGATGAGTGAGGTCATCCTGCGGGACCACATGGTGCTGGTGGTACCGCCAGGCCACCGCCTGGCCCGCCGGAAGGAGATCAGCCTGGAGGTACTCGGACGCGAGACCTTTGTGGCCCACAATGCCGCAACGCCCACCCGCAACGCCATCATCGATCTCTTCGCCCGCTGTGGAACACCCTTGCGGATCACCATGGAACTGGGCTCGCTGGCCACCATCCAGGAGTTCGTCGCCCTGGGAGCCGGGTTGGCCATCCTGCCGCGGATGACGGTGCTCGAGGGCATCCGGCAGGGCCGCCTGGTGGAGGTCGCCGTCAAGGAGCTCCAGGTCGAGAAGCTCATTCGCATCGTGACCCGCCGGGAGGAGGCCATGTCGCACGCAGGCAAGGCCTTTCTCCAACTGATCCGGACCACCGACTTCACCCGCACCCCTGTTCCAACCAGGAGGAAGCAGCCATGACTCCCCGCACCCTCTACGACAAGATCTGGGATGAGCACCTGGTGGCCGTGCGCTCGGATGGCACCAGCCTGCTCTACATCGACCGCCACTTGGTTCACGAAGTCACCAGCCCGCAGGCCTTCGAAGGGCTGCGCGAGGCCGGGCGTCCCCTCCGCCGACCCAATGCCATCCTTTCCGTGGCTGATCACAACGTACCCACCCTCGGTCGGGAGCATGGCATCGAGGATGAGACGTGCCGCCTGCAGGTGGAAGCTCTGGAGGCCAATGTGAGGGCCTACGGCGTGCCCTACCTGCCCCTCCTCGATGACCGCCAGGGCATCGTTCATGTGGTGGGCCCGGAACAGGGGTTCACCCTGCCCGGTACCACCATCGTTTGCGGAGACAGCCACACCAGCACCCACGGCGCCTTCGGGGCCCTCGCCTTCGGCATTGGGACCAGCGAGGTCGAGCACGTGATGGCCACCCAGACCTTGCCACAACGGAAGTCGAAAAACCTTCGGGTCCGTTTCGAGGGCGCCCTGTCCCCGGGCCTCGGCGCGAAGGATCTGGCCCTGGCGCTCATTGGCAGGATCGGAACGGCCGGTGGCACCGGCCACGTCATGGAGTTCACGGGCCCTGCGGTCCGTGCCCTCTCCATGGAAGGCCGCATGACCCTCTGCAACATGAGCATCGAAGGCGGCGCCCGCTCGGGCCTGGTGGCCTCTGACGGCACGACCTTCGCCTACATTCACGGCCGCCCCCTGGCGCCCAAGGGGGCCCTGTGGGATGCCGCCCTGGCCCACTGGCGCACGCTGGTCTCTGATGAAGGGGCGAGCTTCGACACAGAAGTGGTGCTTGATATCACGACCCTGGCCCCGCAGGTCACCTGGGGCACCAGCCCCCAATGGGTGACGGATATCGCAGGATGCGTGCCCGACCCGGCTGCGGCGGCTTCCGACGACGATCGGCAGGCCATGCTCCGGGCCCTCGAATACATGGACCTCACACCGGGAACCCCCATCCAGGCCATCGACCTGCAGGCGGTCTTCATCGGCTCCTGCACCAATGGCCGCATCGAGGACTTGCGCGAAGCCGCTGCGGTGGCTCAGGGGCGAAAGGTCCATCCCGGCATTCGCGCCCTGGTGGTCCCTGGTTCGGGGTTGGTGAAGCGTCAAGCGGAAGCGGAAGGGCTCGATCGCATCTTTCTGGAAGCCGGCTTCGAGTGGCGACAACCCGGCTGCAGCATGTGCCTCGGCATGAACGATGACCGCCTGGCCGAAGGCGTCCGGTGCGCCAGTACCAGCAACCGCAACTTCGAAGGCCGCCAGGGCCGTGGCAGCCGCACCCACCTGGTCAGCCCCGGCATGGCCGCCGCCGCCGCTGTGACCGGCCACTTCACCGATGTCCGATGCCTGATGGGAGGCTGAGATGGAACCCTTTACGATCCTCACCGGCATCGCGGCGCCCCTGCTGCGCGTCAACATCGACACCGACCTCATCATCCCCAAGCAGTTCCTCAAGACCCTGGTTCGATCGGGCCTGGGCCAGTACCTTTTCCAGGAAGTGCGCTACGACGCCGAAGGCCGTGAGCGCCCCGAGTTCATCCTCAATCAGGCGCCCTACCGCACGGCCTCCATCCTGCTCGCCGGGGCGAACTTCGGTTGCGGGTCCAGTCGGGAGCATGCCCCCTGGGCCTTGAAGGATTTCGGCATCCGCGCCATCCTCGCCCCGAGCTTTGCCGACATCTTCTACACCAACTGCTTTGCCAACGGCCTGCTGCCGGTTCAGCTGCCCATGGAAGCGGTCGAGACCCTGGCGGCAGTGAAAGGGCCCCTCACCGTGGACCTTCCGGCCCAGCAGGTACGAGGTGGTGGCCTCACCTTTGCCTTCGTCATCGAGCCTGCCCGCAAGGCCGTCCTCCTGGAGGGTCTGGACGAAATCAAGCGCACCGAGGCGAACCTGTCCGACATTGCTGCCTATGAGATCCGTCGCAGGCAGGAAGCACCCTGGCTGGAGATCCGCACCTTCTGAACTGCGACCGGCGCGCTACCCTGGACTTTCCATCCAGGATTGCACCCATGAAATCCATGACCGCCTTTGCCGAGATCGTCCGCCCGTTGGAGGCAGGGCAGCTGCGGCTCGCCCTGCGCAGCGTCAACGCCAAGTCCCTGGATCTGAGCCTTCGGCTGCCCCCCGCCCTGTTCCCCCTGGAAGCCGGCATTCGGTCCCAGGTGCGCGAAGCGGCCCAGCGCGGGAAGCTCGACCTGACCATCGAAGTGCAGGACGAGCCTTCGCTGGAACCACGCATGAATCGGGCGCTGCTTCGGGCCGTGGCCAAAACCTGGGGGGAGGATGCGGAATGGCTGAACCTGCCTCCCCTCACTGCCGAGGCGTTTTTCCGCCTCCCGGGTGCCTTCCAATCCCCGGCTTCAGATCTCGGCGAACGCCTGGAGGCGCCCGTCCGTGAAGCGGTGAGCACCCTGCTGAGCCTCTGGAATGAAGGGCGGACCAAGGAGGCGGAGCGCCTCCGGCCCTTCTTCGAAGAAGGGCTGGCACGATTGAAGGCTCTGAGAGAGCGGTTGCGAGCGGAGGCGGAAGCTCAGGCTGCCGAACTTCCGGGCCTCTACCTGCAGCGTCTCGAGCAGATTCTGGAGGATGCCCGGCTCGGCGGTCACCTGCCGGAAGAGCGACTGCTGGCGGAAGCCGGTGTTCTGGCCGAACGCCAGGATGTCCGGGAGGAACTCACCCGGCTGGCCGCCCACCTGGATGACTTCTCAGAGCGACTGGTCAAAGGCCGCCTCGAAGGCAAGGCCGTGGATGTCTGGTGCCAGGAAGTTCTGAGGGAGCTCAACACCACCGGCAGCAAGTGCAAGCGCATCGACATGACTCGCGCGGTCATGGAGGCCAAGGGCGTCCTGGACCAGATCCGGGAGCAGTCCGCGAACCTCGAGTAACGAGGTCCGAAGCCGGAACAGCGGCCAGCCTCCTCCTTACTAAACCCTGGGTAGGGTTCCACCGATTAGGGAGGGCAATCGGCGAGGGCCCCAAGCGGCTCGGGTCCCCTTCGGCCAGACCTCCATGACGGTGGTTCAGTCGATTGGACGGAACGCTCCCCTCACACCCCGGGGGGTCGACCATGGCACTGAACCTGCGGAACCTGAGGTTAATGACCCGGCTTTCCCTTACCGTGGTCGCAGCCTTCCTGCTCATGCTCCTCATCGCCTATCAATCCATCACGACGATGCATCGCCAGCTCTACGAGGATCGTCAGCTCAAGACCCGGCATCTGGTGGAGACCGCCCATGGTGTCCTGGCGGGCTTCCAGGACCTGCAGCGGGCGGGCACCATCACGGAAGACGAGGCCAAACGACAGGCCATCCAGGCGGTCAAGCGGCTCCGGTACGAGGAAAAGGAATATTTCTGGATCCAGGATCTGGGGAAGCCCATCCCCCGCATGGTGATGCACGCCACGGTGCCCACGCTCGACGGCAAGGTGCTGGATGAGCCCCGCTTCAACAAGGCCACCTCCATGAGCGAGGGCCTGCATGGCAACCCCGTGCGGCTCGACAACCTGAACCTGTTCGTGGCCTTCAATGACGTGGTTGAGCGCGCGGGCCATGGCTTCGTTGAGTACCAATGGCCGAAGCCGGTGGCTGGAGGGGGGACGACCAAGGAACTGTTCGTGAAGCTTTCCTATGTGAAGAAATTCGAGCCCTGGGGCTGGGTGATCGGCTCCGGGATCTACATCGACGATGT
>JANYAZ010000210.1 GCA_025361045.1 Geothrix sp.
TCTTCCTCGATGCTGGAGGCCACGGCGGAGTTGCCGATGTTGGCGTTGATCTTCACCAGGAAGTTGCGGCCGATGATCATGGGCTCGGTTTCCGGGTGGTTGATGTTGGCGGGGATGATGGCGCGGCCGCGGGCCACCTCGTCACGCACGAACTCGGGGGTGATGCGGCTCTTCAGGCCAGCTGCCTCGCGGCCGAGGTTTTCGCGGATGGCGATGAATTCCATTTCCGGCGTGACGAGGCCCTGCTTGGCGTAGTGCATCTGGCTGACATTGCAGCCGACCTTCGCCCGCAGAGGCTTGCGGTCGGCGACGAAGCGGATGGCATCCAGGTCCTGGTCCCGCTCGCGGAGCTTGCGATAGAGGCTGGTGGCGCCCGGCAGTTCTTCCACATCACCCCGGCCCAGGATCCAGTCCTGGCGGAGCGGCTTCAGGCCCTTGGCCACGTCGATGGTGATCGTTGGATCGGTGTAGGGACCGGACGTGTCGTAGAGCACCACCGGCTCATTCTCGGTGAGCCGATCCTGGAAGTCGCGGGTGGGGTGGAGCTGGATCTGGCGGAAGGGGACCTGCACACCGGGACGGAAACCCGCCACATGGACCTTGGTCGAGGCGGGAAAGGGCTTCAGGCAGGCCGCCAGGGTGGTTCCATCCACGGGCCCCGGAGCGGAATTTGACTGCATGGTCATGGAAACTCCGGACTTGGGAAAATCGGGCCAGGATTGATCCCGAATTAGGAAGTTTATCGCGAGGGGACAGGCGCGACGAATTCAAAGATTTATTGACGGGGCGCCGATACGGGGTGCACGGAGCCTTCCCATGCAGGACAAGCCCCAAGACAACCAGGCCATCCCCGATCAGCTCATGCAGATAGCCCGTGAGCAAGAGGGCGGCGCTGAGCGGGTGCTCGATCAGATCGAGGTGGTCCAGAACAGCTTCGAGGAGATTCAGGCCCTTTCGAGAGAGTGCCAGGAAATTCTTCGGAACCTGGTCCCACCCTCGGACGAGTTGGAGACCCTCACCGCCAAGCTGGAGCAGATCGGCTTCCACGCCGACAATGGGGCCTACAACATCCAGGGTGCCTTCGACCTCTATCAGTATCAGGACGTGGTTCGCCAGAAGCTGGAACGGGTCGGACGGAGCCTCATAGAGGTTGCCCACTATGTGCTCGGGCGCCTGCAGCCCTCGGATGATCACCTGCCCAAGATGGCCCCCTCGGGGCGGGACATCCTCCAGCGTGAACCGCAGATGGCGGACGTGACCAAGGCAGACGCGGATTCCATCGTGGCGGAGTTCATGGCCAAGGCCCTCAAGGAGAAGGCTGCCAAGAAGGCCGCCGAGTAGCACCGCCCGGGATGCAATAATCGGTCCCGGGAGGGATCATGCCCCGTCGTGTCCTATTCATCAGCAGCTTGGCTCTCACTTTGGTGGCCTCGACTGCGCCGCAGGAAGACCCGGTCCTGCGTGCCCGTGCGCAGCGGGCTTCGGCCCAGGGCATTTCCGAAGGGGATCTGCCGCCGGTGCCGCGCGGCATCGTCGAACCACCACCCTTGCCGCCGCCTGAAGCCCATGTGAAGGACAACCGAAAGGCCCGCAAAGCCAAGGGCAAGGCCAAGAAGGGGAAGACGGGAACCAAGAAGGCCAAGACGGCTCAATCCAGCCCGAAGGCGCCCACCAAGCGGAAGGGCCAATGAAAATCGGTGTTCTGACCTCCGGGGGGGACGCTCCCGGCATGAATGCGGCGATCCGAGCGGTGGTGCGACAGGCCGACGCACTTGGGCACGAAACTTGGGGCATCCACCGGGGCTATCAGGGACTGCTGGAAGGGGACATGGCGCCGCTGCCCAGCCGGGCTTGCGCCAACATCCTGCAGCGGGGTGGCACCATCCTCCAGACGGCCCGCTGCCCCGAATTCCACGACCCCATCTTCCGGGCGAAGGCGGCGGCCAACCTGAAGGACACTGGGATCGAGGCCATCGTGGTGATTGGTGGCGATGGCAGTTTTCGGGCGGCTGAGGTGCTTCAGCGGGAGCACGGTGTGGCCTGCGCGGGCATCCCGGGCACCATCGACAACGACCTCGCAGGCACCGAACGGACCCTGGGGTTCGACACGGCGCTCAACACGGCGGTGGAGGCCATTGACCGCATCCGTGACACCGCCTCCAGCCATGGCCGCCTGTTCCTGATCGAGGTCATGGGGCGCAGCTCGGGCATGCTGGCGGTTCACACCGCCCTGGCCTGTGGAGCCGAAGCGGTGCTCTACCCTGAGTCTCCCGAAGACAGCTATGAGGGCCTGGTCTCCCAGCTCAACGCGAGCTGGTTGCGGGGCAAGCGGAGCTCTATCGTGGTGGTGGCCGAAGGTGACACTGCCGGTCGGGCCATGGCCGTGGGCGAGCGGCTGAAGCGGGACCACCCCCTGGACCTGAGGGTGGTGGTACTGGGTCATGTTCAGCGTGGGGGCAGCCCCTCGGCCATGGACCGCATCTGGGGCAGCCGCTGGGGTGCCGAGGCCGTGCGCCGCCTGGACCGGGGCGAAAGCGGCTTCTACCTCGGCGAAGTTGCCGGGGCACTCGTGGCTCAGCCCATTTCGCGCGTTCTGGAGCCCCAGCCGGTACCCCCAGGGGATCTTGGCCGACTGGTCACAACCCTGGCGCGGTAGGTTGTGGGGACTCGCCCAGGCGTGGTTCCCTGGATTGGCCGTCTGCGGGCGGATCGGAAGGAGATTTGATGTCGGGCACGAATGGTCATCAGTCCTTAGTCGCGGTCGTTTTCTCGATATCGCCTGGGGCGATACGCGAGACCTCTCGCGTTTGGGCGGATTGGAAGGAGATTTGATGTCGGGCACGAATGGTCATCAGTCTTTAGTCGCGGTCGTTATGGCCGGAGGTCGTGGCACCCGGTTCTGGCCGCGCAGCCGCAATGCCCGTCCCAAGCAGTTCCTGGCCATCGTGGGGACAGAAACCCTGCTGCACCAGACTGTACGACGCCTCGACGGTCACGTCAGTCCCGACCGGATCTTCGTGGTGACCACGGAGGATCTGGCCGAAGAGACCCGCCGCATGTTGCCCGAACTGCCCCCGGAGAACGTGATCGTCGAGCCTGAGGGCCGCAACACCGCACCTTGCCTGGCCTTGGCTCTGGTGGAGATTGAAAAGAAGTTCCCCGACGGCGTCATGGCCGTACTGTCGGCGGATCACTGGATCGGGGATCGGGAGACCTTCCTCGAGGATCTGGATGTCGCCGTTAAACATGCGGCCTGGGAGCGGGAACTGGTTACCTTTGGCATCAAGCCAACCTACCCCGAGACCGGCTACGGCTACATCGAATCCGAAGGTCATGGTCCTGTCCTCAAGGTCAAAGCTTTCCGGGAGAAGCCACCCGTCGAGGTTGCCGTCCAATACCTCGAATCTGGACGCCACTACTGGAACGCCGGCATGTTCGTGTGGACCCTGGCGGACTTCCGGGAGGGCCTGCAGAAACACGCACCAGAGGTGTTGACCCCGCTCGATGCCTGGGTGAAGGCCGGTGCAGATCCGACTGAGCTGGCGGCCGCCTACCGGAAGCTGCCCAAGGTGGCCATCGATGTGGCCCTGATGGAAAAGGCGGCGACCGTGGCGGTGGTCCCCACGCGTTTCAGGTGGTCAGACGTGGGCTCCTGGCCGGCTGCCATTGACTTCCAGGAGACCGATTCCGATGGCAATGTCAGCGTGGGCGAAACCCTGCTGCTGGACACGCGGAACAGCGCCTTCTTTGGTGGTAAGCGACTCATCGCGGCCAGTGGCGTGGACGACCTCATCGTGGTGGATGCCGAGGACGCCCTCCTCATCTGCCGTCGGGATCGCGCCCAGACCGTCAAGCAGATCGTCGAGCGCCTCAAGGCCGAAGGGCGCGAGGATCTTCTCTAGACTGAAGACTGAGGACACATCATGCAAAAACCTGAAACCCTTCATATCGAAAAACCCTGGGGTTCCTTCGACCAGTACGTCCTGAACACGCCCTGCACGGTCAAGATTCTCACCTGCAACCCGGGCCAGCAGCTGAGCCTCCAGCGGCACAGCCATCGCGGCGAGCTATGGGTGGCCCTGGATCCGGGCGTGGTGGTGGACCTCGACGGGGTGGAGCTGCGGCCCGCAGTGGGCGATGAGATCTGGCTGCCCCTCGGGAGCACCCATCGCCTGCGTTGCGATGCAAACACGGCTCATGCCGTGCGCGTGCTTGAGGTGAGTCTGGGCGTCTTCGACGAAGCGGACATCGAGCGGCTCCAGGACGACTACGGGCGTCACTGATGCCAACAAACTTGCGCCCCGCGATGCTCCTGTTTGCCGTTCTGCCAGCCCTGGCGCAGAGTGGCGAGGAACTCCTGGCCTGGGTGGATCGCCTGCGCCATCCATGGCCTTCGTTCACCATGGAACTGACCCTGAAGGCCCCCCGAACCTCCCAGCGCTGGAAGGTGTCGGCCCTGGAGAATGGGGATGCCAGGCTGGACGGTCTCTCTGAGAAGGAAAAGGGCCGGGCCGTGCTGCTGAAGGGCGATCAGATGTGGCTGCTGCTCCCTGGTGCCAAACGCCCAGTGAAGGTCACGCCTCAGCAGCGGATGATGGGCCCGGCGGCCGGTGGGGATGTGGCCCGCACCCGGTTCCGAGAGGACTATTCGGTCGAGACATTGGCCGAGGAGAGCCTGGACGGACGCGCCTGCTGGCGACTGGACCTTAGGGCCAAACGCCCCTCGGTGAGTGCCCGCCACGTGGTGCTCTGGGTGGCGAGGATGGACTCCCTACCAATCAAGGCTGAGTTCCGACTCGCCTCCGGAAAAGTGGCGCGAACCGCCCTGTTCGGGGCACCGGTGCAAAGCCACGGACAGTCTGTGCTCTCCAGCATGGTGATCGAGGAATCAGCGGGGGCCCGGGTCGAGCTGCTCTTTGGCAATTGGAGCAAAGGCGGCGTGGATGCGGCCGACTTCGAGCTTCCCGGTCCAGATCGGTGATAGACTCGCCCTCGAGGTGCCCGCAAGGGCTTCCCGCCACCAACCATCCCACCACATGACACCAGTTCCGTTTTCGGGACTCCCGCTCAACCACCCCACCACTCGAAATCCCGCCAAATCACCCTCACGAAGCGTCCGCACCTCCGGGCGCTTCTTTTTATGTTGTCCCGAGGGTTCTCCTCACAGCGCATGCGCTGCAAGGTTCTAAGGGCGCACTGCGCACACACCCCCTCACACCCGTCCTGGTTTCAATGCTTGGCTGGTTCGGGCTTTGTGCTGTGTCCAGCCGCGGCTTCGGTCTTCTTGTCCTTGTCCCGGGGCTGGGCCTTCTGATGTTTGGTTTCGGCTGCCTCGTTGGCCGCTGAAACCACGACGATCGAGATGCGGCGATTCTGGGGATCCTTGGGATCCTTGCCTTCCAGAGGGATGGTGTCGGCATACCCGGTGACGCGCCGGACCTGGCCAGGGCGGAGACCCCCTTCCGCGCCTTCCATGACGCGGCGAGCCGCATTGGCGCGTTCGGAACTGAGCTCCCAGTTGGTGCGGCCCTTGTTGGAATATTGGGCCGAATCCGTATGACCGCCGATCACCACGCGGTTCGGCAGCTTGCCGAGCTCCTTGGCGATCTCCTTGAGGATGGACAGGGTGTAGCTCTTCAGGGTGGCGCTGCCGGAATCGAAGAGCACCTGGGCGGCCTTGTCCTGGATCTGGATGCGCAGCCCTTCATCCGTGAACTCCATGCTGATCTGGTCCTGGAAAGCCTGGAGCAGTTCGTCCTGCTGGAAGGCCTTCTCGATGGATTCTGCGGTGGCCTCCATGGCCTTCTTCTCTTCGGCAGCAGCCCCCGGTGTTTCCGAGGCCGTGTCGGTACCACCGTCGCCGTCCGGGCCAGGCGCCATGCCGCGACCCCCAGGCAGGATGCCCTTGCCGTGGTTCGCCAGGATCTCCTTGCCCCGTTCGCTGTTGAAGAAGTTGGCATCCTGGAACATGCCGGCGATGCCGGCCTTGGTGTTCTTGTCTGCGCTGTTCAGCAGCCACATCAGCAGGAAGAAGGCCATCATGGCCGTCACGAGATCGGCGTAGGCCACCTTCCAGGCGCCGCCGTGGGCTGCGGCGTGGCCGCCCTTCTTCTTGACGAACTTGATTTTGACTTCAGGTTGCTGTTGCTCGGCCATCGCCCGTCACCTCGGCTTGATCTGCCGAACCACTTCCTCTAGTTCACCCGAGCCTGGCCGTTCGGTGGAGGGGATGTTGCGTCGGGCGAACTCCACGGCGGTGATGGGGGCGGCGCCATTGCCGAAGCTGGTCAGGCCCGACCGGATGCAGTTGAAGTAGTAGGCCTCGACGGCATTCACGGCGTCGATGTTCTTGGCCAGGGGCTGGAACACGCCGTAGGCCAGCAGGATGCCCAGGAAGGTCCCCACCAGGGCCGCGCCGACTTTGCCGCCGATGATGTTGGGCGGCTGGTCCAGGAAGCCCATGGTGATGACCACGCCCATGACGCAGGCCACGATGCCAAAGGCGGGGAAGGCATCGGCCAGGGCACCCATGGCAGCGCCGGGGGCCGCGTTCTCCGCATGATGGACGTCCAGCTCCGCGTCCATGACCATGTCGATCTCATCCATCTTGGCGCTGCCGTTGATGAGCAGCTTCATGGAGTCGCAGAAGAAGTCCAGGGCATGGTGGTTGTGCGTAAATGTTGTGTATTTCTTGAAGATGGCTGAATTGTGCGGATCGTTGACGTCCTGCTCCAGGGCCAGCAGACCACCCTTCTTGATGTTCACGTAGACCTCGTACTGCATCATGAGGACTTCCATGTACACGGCCTTGGTGTAGGGGCTGCCCTTGAGGGGCTTCATGACGTCCGCCGCCACCCGCTTGATGACGTTCATGGGGTTGGCGGCCAGGAAGGCGCCCAGGCCCGCGCCGAAGATGATGAGCCCTTCCGCGGGCAGGGGATGCAGCAGCGTGGGGATGCTGCCGCCCTCCATCAGGTAACCCCCGATGACCGCGACGAAGACCACCACCAAGCCGATGATGAAGAACATGCTGCAACTCCTGCCGTATTCATCGGTCGGCCGGATCAAGGCCTGAATTCTGAACGGGTAAGGTTCCCGGTCCGCTGGCACAATGGAAGAATTGGGAGGATTTATGACCGCCACATCAGCCCTGGGGCCCGTCGGCAGCTATGTGAAGCACCATTTCCGGCATTTCAACGCCGCGGCCCTGGTGGATGCCGCCGAGGGCTACCGGGTCTACCTGGAGCAGGGGGGGCGGATGATGGTGACCCTGGCCGGGGCCATGAGCACCGCCGAGCTGGGCCTTTCCTTTGCCGAGATGATCCGCCAGGACAAGGTGCACCTCATCGTCTGCACCGGTGCCAACCTGGAAGAGGACATCTTCAACCTGGTGGCCCACGACTTCTACGAGCGGGTGCCCCACTACCGGGACCTCACCCCCCAGGACGAGGCCGAGCTCCTGGGGCGCCACATGAACCGGGTCACCGACACCTGCATCCCCGAGATGGAGGCCATGCGCCGCATGGAAAAGGCCATGCTGGATGTCTGGACCAGGGCCGATCAGGCCGGGGAGTGCTACTTCCCCCACGAGTTTTTCCAGCAGGTGCTCAAGTCTGGCGTGTTGAAGCCCTCGTACCAGATCGATCCCAAGCATTCCTGGATGTTGGCCGCGCTTGAAAAGAACGTGCCCATCGTCGTGCCAGGCTGGGAGGACAGCACCCTGGGCAACATGTACGCCGCCGCCGTCATCCGGGGCGAGGTGAAGAACGTCCACACGGTGCGCACCGGCATCGAGTACATGACCTGGCTGGCCAAGCACTACCAGGAAATCACCAAGACCTCGACGCTCGGCATGTTCCAGATCGGCGGCGGCATTGCCGGTGACTTCCCCATCTGCGTGGTGCCCATGCTCCACCAGGATCTCGAGCTGACCTCGGTGCCGCTCTGGGGCTACTTCTGCCAGATCAGCGACAGCACCACCAGCTACGGCTCGTATTCCGGCGCCGTGCCCAACGAAAAGATCACCTGGGGCAAGCTGGGCATCGACACCCCCAAGTTCATCGTCGAGAGCGACGCCACCATCGTGGCTCCGCTGATCTTCGCGTATCTGCTGGGCTGGTAGCTACAGTTCGAAGACCAGCAACCGCGCCCCTTCGCGCCCCCTCACGGGGATCACGCGGTGGGGCGTTTCGTTGGGCACCTCGAAGCTGTGGCTGATGAGGCGGCTGCCTGGCTTCATCTCGCGGCGCGCCTTGGCCCAGAGGGCGGGCATGGGCACCGGAGAGAGGAAGGCGTAGACCACGTCGAATCCGGAGAGATCCACGCGCCAGAGGCTGCCCAGGCGGATGTGTGCGTTCCGGTAGGGCAGGCAACGGAGCCAGGCCACGAGCCAGGTGAAGGGCGAGGCCTCCACGCCCACGAACACGCCATCGGGGCGCAGGCGGGCCAGGTGGGTCACGGGACCACCGAAACCGCAGCCCAGGTCCACGAAGCGCGCCCCCGGCTGCCCGGGCAGCAGGCCCTCCAGCTTCTCCCAGGCATCCTCGCTGGCGTGGTAGAGGGGCACGCGGGTGAGCAGTCCACCACCGAACACCAGGGCCAGTCCCAGGAACAGAAGGAGGTAGACCCAGGCCGGGATGGGCAGGCTCCAAAGGGCCCGCACCAGGAAGGGCAGGGCCGCCTGCATGAAGACCCAGCGGGGGCTGAGGTCCAGCCACCGGGACAGGAAGACGGCCAGCACCGCCTGGAGCAGCACCCACACCAGAGGCGGGAAGCGCAGGCCCAGCCGCACGAGGGCCACCAGCGCCCCGAAGGCCAGGGCCTGGGCCAGGAGGGCGCGGAGCACCGGAGGCAGGCGGCGGAGGAGGGACATGCTCTTATGCTAGACGGATGTTTGTCGGACGCTTCGCCCCTTCGCCCACTGGCGTGTTGCACCTCGGGAACCTGCGCACCGCGCTGGCGTCCTGGCTGTCCGTCCGGAAGGCTGGTGGTCGCTGGATCATCCGCATGGAAGACGTGGACGGGCCCCGTTGCAGTCGGGATCTGGGTGAGATGCAGCTGCGGGACCTGGCGGCCCTCGGCCTGGAATCCGATGCACCTGTGATCTGGCAGTCCGCCCGTGGCGACGCGTACCGTCAGGCCCTGGCCGAATTGCACCGTGCGGATCGCCTCTATCCCTGCCTCTGCACCCGCAGGGACCTGCAGCTGCTGGCCTCCGCCCCCCACGCCGAGGATGGCCTGCGCCCCTACCCGGGCCGCTGCCGTGGGCGGGCCTGGGAGGGCTTCGACCGGGCCCTGCGCCTGCGACTTCCTGACGGAGCTGTGGCCTGGGAGGATCGCCTGTTCGGGCCGCAGGTCGAGGACCCCGGCGCCCTCACCGGGGACCCTCTACTCTTCCGGCGGGATGGCTGCTTCGCCTATCACCTGGCCGTGGTGGTGGACGATGGTGCCCAGGGCGTGACCGAGGTGGTGCGTGGCGCCGATCTGCGTTCGGTCACCGCCACTCAGATCCGCCTCCAGGGGGCCCTGGGCCTGCCGCATCCCGCCTACGTGCACCTGGGGATGGTGGCGGCCCCCGATGGCGGCCGCCTGGGCAAGCGGGCCGGGGCCCTGGGACTGGAGGCCCTGGCTGCCAGGAGCGTTTCCCCTGCCGAGGCCCTCGGTTGGCTGGGCTGGAGCCTGGGCTGCCTCGACCGACCCGGGCCATGCGCAGCACCCGATCTCATCGGGGCCTTCGACTGGACCCGGGTGCCAAAGGAGGAGGTGCGGGTGCCGGCGGCCTGGGCCTAGCGGGAAGCCTCCATCCGCTTCAGTTCAGTCCACAGCCAGTCCCGGGCCGGGACCGTGCGGCCGTCCTGGAGCCGGAGCTCATAGGGTCGGCCGCTCAGGCTGCTGCCAGTGGCGCAGTAATGGATGAACTCCGGGGCCGTCTTCACCCGTCTGCCGGCATTCCTCCACTTCAGGCGCAGGTGGTCGGCTGCCTCCTTGGGTGTGTGTTCGGTCCCATTGCGGATGAAGACAGCCCCCTGGAGGTCGGCCACGGCCTGGATCAGGGCCTCGACCTTCTGGGCCTCGGGGAGCGGGGCAGGGGCGGCGAGAAGGAGAACCGGGATCATGCCTCAAGCATGGCAGGGCAGGTGTGGACGAAAGGAATCAGGAAGCGGAGGAGAGCAGAGGGGGCCGAGGAAAGCGGAGAAAGAATAAGGACCACGAAGCAGTGCCCCTTTCTCCGCTCTCCTCCGCTCCTCCGCCAGCCTCCGCTTATTTCAGCTTTTTGAACGCAAAAAGGACCCGGCTTCCCGGGTCCTTTCAGATGGTTTGATCATCCGTTAAGCCAGCTTGTTCACCCTCTCGGTATCCCTGCGGGATACGCGAGACTACAAAACAAAGGACCCGGTTTTCCGGGTCCTTTTCGATGGTTGGATCGACCGTTTGGCCAGCTTGTTCACCTTGGCGGCCAGGCGGGACTTGGTGCGATCGGCGGCGTTCTTGTGCATGACGCCCTTGCGGCAGGCCTTGTCGACCAGGCCCTGGGTCGAAGGCAGCAGCTTGGCAGCCTCGTCCTTCTTGCCACCGGCGATGAGGGCCAGGAAGCCCTTGACGGCGGTCTTCAGGGTCGAGCGATTGCTGCGGTTGCGAAGGCGAGCCTCGGCATCGCGACGGGCCTTCTTGGCAGCGGACTTGTGATTGGCCATGTTCAGATCTCCAGCTTCCGGGACAGTCCCCCGTACAGGGGCTGGGGGAAGCACGAAAGACCATCCTATCGCAAACAGCCCATGGGTCAAGGGCAAAAGGCTGGGCTGAGGGGTGATTCGACCCCTTCCGGAGGGGCCCACCATGGGGCATGCTGATCGGAGGCGAATGGCCTCCCGGGAAGGGTGGGTTCATGCCGCAACAGAAACTGGAGTCCGTCGCAGAGATGGCGGCGAAGGCGAAAGCCGTTCGCAGAGATGTCCTGTTGCAGGTCTACAAGGCCCAGAGCGGCCACCCGGGGGGGAGCCTCAGCTGGACCGACATCGGCGTGGCGCTCTACTACCACGAGATGACCGTGTTCCCGGAGGATCCGACCAACCCCGCCCGGGATCGTTTCGTGCTCTCCAAGGGCCATGCCTGCCCGGCCCAGTACGCCATCCTGGCGGACCAGGGCTTCTTCCCCAAGGCCTGGCTGGAGACCTTTCGCCAGTACCCGACCAAGCTCCAGGGCCATGCCGAGAACCACTACACGCCCGGCGTGGAGGTCACCACGGGCAGCTTGGGCCAGGGCCTGCCCCAGGCCGTGGGCATCGCCATCGGCCTGAAGGTGCAGAAGTCGGCCAGCCGGGTCTACTGCGTGGTGGGCGATGGCGAGAGCCAGGAGGGCGTCATCTGGGAGGCGGCCATGGCCGCGCCCCACCACAGGCTCGACAACCTCTGCGTCTTCCACGACCTCAACGGCCTGCAGATCGACGGCGACGTGAAGAAGGTGATGAACATCAACCCGGTGCCCGACAAGTGGCGTGCCTTCGGCTGGGCCGTGACGGAGATCGACGGCCACGACTTCCCCCAGATCCTCGAGGCCCTGGCCTGGGCCCGCACCATCCAGGGGCAGCCCGCGATGATCTGCGCCCGCACCGTGAAGGGCAAGGGCGTGAGCTTCATGGAGAACAACGCCGGCTGGCATGGCGTGGCCCCCAAGCCGGACGAGTACGAGAAGGCCTTGGCCGAGCTCGCGGACTGACGGATCCATGCACTGAAGACTGGAGACTGAATGGAAGCACTGCGGCACACCTTCGAACAGCAGCTGGCGGCGGCCCTGCCCGGCGTGGACATCACGTTGGAACGGCCCCGTTCCGGCGAGCTGGGCGATCTGGCCTTTCCGTGCTTCCGAGCCGCCAAACAGCTCGGAAAGAACCCCGTGCAGCTGTCCCAGGAACTGGCCACCGCCCTGTCCATCGAAGGTGGCACCCTGGTGGCCGCCGGTCCCTACCTCAACCTGAAGCTGACCCTGGAAACCCGCGCCAGGGCCGTGCTGGGCGCCATCCTGGCAGCCCCGGCAGTAAAGCCCTACGGTTCGCGTGGGGCGAACGGCAAGAAGGTGATCGTCGAGTACAGCTCGCCGAACATCGCCAAGCTCTTCACCATCGGCCACCTGCGCTCCACCATGATCGGCCACGCCCTGGCCCAGACCCACCAGTTCCTGGGCTACGAGGTCATCCGCCTCAACCACCTGGGGGACTGGGGCACGCAGTTCGGCACCCTGCTGGCGGCCTATACCCGCTGGGCGCAGGGTGGGAATGCCGATCTGGAAGCGGATTTCGACTGGGCCGAGCCTGCGCCGGACAAGCGCCGCACGCCGCTCTTCCGGCTCTTCCAGCTCTATGTGCGCTTCCATGCGGAAGAGGAAAACGATCCCGGCATGCGTGACGAGGCCCGGGCCTGGTTCAAGCGCCTGGAAGCCGGGGACGCCGAAGCCCGGCGGCTCTGGAGCTGGTTCCGCGAGATTTCGCTGAAGGAGTTCCAACGCATCTACGATCGTCTGGGCGTGAGCTTCGACACGCTGGCCGAAGGGGAGGCCTTCTACGAGGATCAGCTGGTCCCGACCATGAACCGTCTGGAGCAGGCCGGCCTGCTGGTGGAGGGCGACAAGGGCGCCCGCATCATCAACCTGGAGGATGTGGGCATCACCACACCCTGCCTCGTGCAGAAGGGGGACGGCACCAGCATCTACGCCACCCGCGACCTGGCGGCGGCGCTGTATCGGAAAGAGGCCTACGCCTTTGATCGCTGCCTCTACGTGGTGGGCACGGACCAGGTGCTGCACTTCCAGCAGATCTTCGCGGTGCTCGAAAAGCTGGATCCCTGGTTCCAGGGCCGCATGCTGCACACGCCCTTCGGCATGGTGAAGCTGCCCGAAGGCAAGATGAGCACCCGCAAGGGCAATGTCATCTTCCTCGAGGATGTGCTGGACGAGGCCCGGGAGCGCGTGGCC
>JANYAZ010000214.1 GCA_025361045.1 Geothrix sp.
GTGGACCAGGCCGGATTGCTGAGGCGCAGCCGTCCCAGCAGCATCCAAGCCTCGAAGGACCCAGGTGAATCACCATCCAGTTTGATGGCCTGCTCCAGCGAACGGATCGCCTCACTGGTGCGGTCCTGCATCATGTAGGACTTGGCTTTGACGAGGAGACGATGGGCACGCTCGGAAGCGGAGGGCTCAGCCTCCTCGATCGAGATGGGTGGCAGGGTGCCCGGCGTTGGGTCGGAAACATCCAGTTCCAGGGAGTCCGCATGGAACATGGCTGGGGGCGGGACCAGATCTTCCTGGAGCAGAAGTATCGGCTCTAGCTCTACTTCAATCTCCGGTTCAGGCTCGGGAAGCGGGGGGGGAGGCGGCGGTTCTTCCTTGGGAAGGAGTGGCAACTCTCCGCGAACCAGGTCCAGCCCGCCCAGGGCCCAGAGTGTGGCGACCAGCTTCGCGGCTTGTTCCTGGGGAAGGCCCGTGAGGGAGGCGATGGTTTCGCAACCCAGGGGCTCGGTACCCAACAGGGACAGGGCATAGGCCAGGGTCGGTGTCAGTGGCAGGCTGCTGAGCGCCTCCAACAAATTTGGCAGGGCCTTCCAGCGCCAGTCGGGTTCGCTGCGGAACATCTCGACCAGTTCCTTGTCGATCTTGGCGCTCTGGAAGGTGTCCCAGACCAGCCAGCGGTGATCCAGGCGGAACTGCAGATCACCACTGAGGTTGTCGCCAAGGATTCCTGGGATCCAAGTCATCTTCAGGATCTGGTGTTCCATGGCATGCAGCAACACTGAGCCCAGCAACTCGTGCAGGCGCTCGTCGCGCTCCTCGACGGTCATCAGCCCCCACTGAACGACGCGGTCGCCCACCCGGGACCCCTCTCCGTCCGACAGCAGCTCCTTGAGCGAAGCCATGTCGAGCACGCCCCTGCGGATGAGGAAGTTGCCGAACTGCTCGCCGACGGCGTCGCTGCGGAGGTATTTCAGATCCCCATCAGCCCAGTAGAGTCGCCGCGTCCCATCATTCTGCTCCAGTACAAGCTCACCCTCGGCCCTCTGCTGATGGAGGGATCCCATGAGGGCCGGCAAGAAATGGCGGATGCGGACTTCGGGCACTCAGGCTCCGGGGGTGAATTCAAGTTTGCATGGTCCAGGCCGGTACGCCAGCCCAGAAACACAAGTTTCATGCCGAAATATCCCTAGTCCCTTGGCCCTGGCCTCGTCTGGACCTATGCTGTTCTTCCGTCCACCCTGAGCCCGGAAGGGTCCTTTCATGTTTGAGCAGCTTGGGAAATTCCAAATCAAGCGCATCCTTGGCAATGGCGCCATGGGTGAGGTTTACCTCGGGGTGGATCCCTCCATCGGCCGGGAAGTGGCCATCAAGACCATCCTTCCCGCCGTGGCCCAGGGCGGGGAGGCCAAAGAGCGCTTTGCCCGGGAGGCGAGGGCAGCTGGCGTTCTGAATCACCCGAACCTGGTGACCATCTATGAGTTCGGCGAGGACCAGGGCGTGCTCTACATCGCCATGGAGTTCGTGAAGGGTCATGACCTCGAGGAACTGCTCCAGGACCACTCCCTCTCCCGTTCCGAAGCACTGGAGGTGCTGGCCCAGGTCTGTGATGGCCTTGGCTTCGCCCACCGGCAGCAGATCGTCCACCGGGACGTCAAGCCCACCAACGTTCGAGTGCAGCGGGATGGCAAACGCCTTCATGCCAAGGTCATGGACTTCGGCGTGGCGAAGATCAGCAACTCCGACATGACGGCCACGGGCATGGTCATGGGCACAGTCAGCTACATGGCCCCGGAATACATCCGCTTCGGCAAGCCCGATCCCCGCAGCGATCTGTTCGCCGTGGGCGTCATGCTCTACGAAAGCCTCAGCGGCCGGAAGCCCTTCGCCGGTGACACCACGCCCACCGTGCTCTACAAGATCGTGAACGAAGCTCCTGATCCCATCGACATCGACAAGCTCCAGGGCATCAGTCCCGCCATCCGGAGCGTGCTGGATCGGTCCCTCTGCAAGAACCCCGACGAGCGGTACCAGACCGCCGAGGACTTGGCCAAGGCCCTCCGGGCCGCCAAGGATCCTTCCTGGATGGGGCAGGTCGACGAGGTCACCACCTTGCTGCAGGCCTCGGCTCCGACGGCCCCGGCCCGCGCAGTGCCCGCCGATACCACCCTGCAGGTCCCCATCGCACCTCCTGTCGCGGTCCCGGCCCCCCGCCCGGCCCCCCGTCCCGAGGGCAAGGGGAAGGGGAATGGATTATGGATCGGTCTGGTCGCTCTGCTCCTGGTTGGCGTCGGCGGTGCCTCCTGGTGGGTTCTGAAAGACCGCGCTTCGGCGACGACCGCTGCTACGACCGAAGGCAAAGCGGAACCGGTTCTCCCCGCCGACGAGGCGAAGAATCCCAAGGCTGGGGCACCTTCCCCACAGGGGGTCGTGGTGTCCCCGCGGGGTCCTGATTCAATCCCCGCCCAAAAACCTGTGGTTCAAGTGCCTTCCAGGCCCGAGCCAAAGGTCGAAGTTCGACCCGAACCGATCCGCCCCTCCCAGCCGAAGCAGGTGGAAGCCAAAGCCATCGATCAGCCCGAGCTTTACCAGGCTGAGAAGCTCGACAAGTTGCAAGTCCATGAGCGCCTCAATCTCGGCAATTTGTCCCTGAGTGAAGCCATCCAACTGGCGGATAGTCAGCCCGAAAAGGCCATCTATGGCTTTCGACAGACCATCAAGGCAGATCCCACAAACGTCAACGCGCATGCCTGGCTGGCAGTGGTTCTTTATGACCAGGGCCGCACGGGCGAGTTCATTCAGGAACTCCGGGAGGCTCGCCGTCAGGGCATTCTGGGGCAGATGGCCAGCCGCAACCTTCGGTTCAAGTCAGTCCTAAATCAGGCCCGGTTTAGTCGGAAGCTGCCTGCCGATCTGGCGGATTGACCATGGTTCGTCCGAAGGATGACCTGGGCGACCTGCAGGCCCGGCTGGGCTATCGGTTCCGCCATCCGGATCTGCTGGAGGAAGCCCTCACGCACGCCTCGGCCGGGGCCCGCCGGGACAACCAGCGCCTTGAGTTTCTGGGCGATGCGCTGCTGAACTTCACCATGGCCTTTCTGCTCCACCGTGAACGCCCCGACTGGCAGGAAGGCTCCATGAGCAAGCTCCGGGGCGTCCTGGTGCGCACAGAATCTCTGCATGCCTGGGCTGTGGACCTCGGCCTGGATCACGCCCTCAAGGCCACCCATCCCCGCAAGGCCCCGCCCATGGGCCCCAAGCCCCTCGCGGATGCCCTGGAGGCCCTGCTGGCGGCGATCTATCTGGATGCCTGTGCCTGTGGCGTGGATGCCGTTGTACCCGTGAGGTCCCTGGTGGAAGCGCGGTTTCTGGAGACCATCCGCCGAGCCCAACCTGAAACCTGGACGCAGACCGACCCCAAGACGCACCTTCAGGAATCCGCCGCCCGACTCGGCCTCCCGGCCCCGGTGTATGCCCAGGTGGACCTTGCGGGCCCGGGACATTCCCCCCGGTTCACGATGCGGGTCTCGGTGGGTCCGTTCTCCGCAGAGGCTGAAGGCCCCACCCGAAAAGGGGCCGAAGGGGATGCGGCCCGCCAGTTGTTGGAAAAGCTCGGAACTCACACACTGCCGTGACCCTTGCGTTACACTCCCATCTGCCTCTCGCTCGGAGTGCGTGCTTGAAGATCTACCCGACCCTGAACCTCCAGCACGGCCGTGTGGTCTCAACCGCGGGGCTTGAAGGCGTCTGTCCAATGACGCCCCATGACGTGGCTGAACGCCTGATCGATGAAGGTGCGACCCGGTTGGCCCTGGTGGATGTGGATGCCGCCATGGGTCGGGGAAACAACCGGGAGCTGATCGGCCAGATTCTCCACCGCTGCCGCACGAGGGATCGCAAGGTCTGTGTACAGGTGGCCGGAGGAGTCCGCAGTTCCGACCAGGCCCAATATTTCATTGATCTGGGTGCCAACTGGCTGGTGGTCGGAACCATCCTCCACAAGTCCCCCATGGTCTCCGAACAGCTGATGGCCCGGTTCCAATCCTTCCTCACGGCGGCCATCGATGCCCGGGGTGGCAAAGTCCACCGTTCCGGCTGGGTGGACACCACCACCTTGAGTGCCCTGGAGCTCGCCATGCGGGCCAAGGCCTACGGATTTCGTCGTCTGCTCTTCGTCGATATCCCCGAAGTCGCCACTGCAGATCCCGATTTCGAGACCGCCCAGGACCTCGCTTTGGCCACGGGCCTGCCCCTGGTTATGGGTGGGAGCCTGACCACGGCGCGCCACTTGGAGGCCATTCATGCCCACCAGGGGCTCAAGGGTGCTCTGGTGGATGCGCTGCTGTTCCAGCAGAATCCAAGCCTCCTGGCCTTCCTCCAGGCCACCTGCGCCTGATCCGGGAGGGACCGTGATAGCAGGGGAGTCCGAGTTCCTGGAAACCCTTACGGAACCTGAGCGTCTCCATTTCCGCCATCTGGCGATGGTCCGGCCTCAGCTTCCTTCCGATGGTCAGATCCACATGCTCGAGGGGCTGGCCCGCTCCCTGCCCTCGCCGCGCCTGCTCACCCTGATGGCGCGCACCCCCCACTGGCTGGCCCATTGGCCCATCCTGCTCGGCCTCGCCGAAAACGAGGCCACACCGGAGGCCATCCGGCGTGATCTTGAAATGGTGGTGTCGCTCTTCGATCAGATGCGGGAGATGGACAAGGCCCCCGCGGCGGAAAAAGAAGACCGTTCTGAATCCGTGAAGGCCCTCTACTCGCAGTTGAATGTGGGCCTCAAACCCGTGGCCAAGCTGCTGGCCAAACAGTTGGCAAAGACGGTCACCGCCACAGGCACCACCCAGGAACTGCCACCCCTGCCCTCCGAACACCCCGACTGGGCGGCGCTCACCGACCTGCCAGCCGCACTGCCCCAGCAGCCCCCGACCCAGAATCTGGACCGGGCCGGACGCCTGGCCCGTGCCAATCAGACCGCTCAGACTGATGAGCTCCTCTCCTTCCTCGTGGACCCTGATCCTGACCTTCGGCAAACGGCACTCCAGAACCCCCTCGTGACCGAGGAACTGGTGTGCCAAGCCCTCGCGGAGTGCAGCGTGTCGTCCTTCTTCGAGGAGATCTACGCCGAGGCACGGTGGTATTTCCGGGAGCCAGTGCGGGTGAGCCTGCAGGGTTCTCCCGGGTGTCCCTCGGATCTCTCAAAACGGGTCGGGTTATCCAGACTCCTGGTGACGGCCCTGGAGCACGGCGGCCCGGATCGGGCGTCCCTTCGGCGAATCGTGAGCCTCTTCACCCAGCTGGAGGAAAGCGAATACCAATTCATCACCTTCTGGGCCAAACGCCAGTCACCTCAGCTTCTCAGGGTGGTGAAGTACTTCTACGATCGCCTGCAGCGAGAGCGGTCAGGCCTGTCCACGGCCCTGCCCGAGCGAGGGGAAGAAGGTCGCTGGGCCACCATGGAGGAGCGGGTCTTCCTCGCCACCCAGGCGACCCAGGAAGAGCAGATCCGCCAGATCCTGAAGGACCCGGACCACCAGGTCTTCCGCCTCGCGTTGGAGAACCCCGCCCTGAGCCCACGACTCCTGGCATCCAGCGTGTCCGCCCTGGACCACGACCGGGTGGAAGCCATCGCCGCTCACCGCACCTGGTCCGAAGACCCCATGGTGGCCGAGGCCCTGGTGCACCACCCTCACCTGTCCGAAGCCTCTGCCTTGCTCCTCTTCGGTCGGCTGCAGGGAATGAAACCCGCCATCGAGATTCTGCGAGATCCCCGGGTTTTGCATCTAGAAGTCAAACGACGGGCCCTGGATTACCTCCGTGCGCTCTATCAGGAGATGGACATTCCCGACCGCATCACCGCCCTCCGCACTTCCGGCGGTGAGCTCATGCGCCACCTGCCACAGGAGGTGCTCCAGGACGAAGAGACCCTCCGGCGCATGGTGGCAGATCGTCAGCTGGACCCCGGCATCCTCCTGAGACTGGCGCGTAACAAGCTGACACCCCGCACGGTGCTCGAGCAGATTGCCGGCCATCCGGTCCTCATGGCCCATGCGGCGATCATGTCCGAATTGCTGCTGAATCCGAAGACCCCACGAACCGCTTCGATGCGCATCTGGGGCCTGCTCTCCGAGGCCGAACAGCACCAGCTCCTCCGCAGTCCCCATTTGCCCGCGGCCCTCCGGAACCTGGGCTGATGCTGAGGACCGTGCTTGGCGTAAACGCAGATCGCAGGACCGCGTAGCCCTTCCAGGAGCCACCATGCCACGCCCCGCCGCCATTCTGATCCCCGCCGCGGTGGCCTTGGCTTGCCTCCCCTTTGCTTCTTCCTGCCGGCCCAAGTCCCACCTTCCTGCCTGGGTGCAGGTTGCGCCTGGCGACAGCACGGCGGCCTTCTCAGGCGAAGCCGCATGGGTGCTTACCCACAAGGACATCCAGTCCCTCATCTCCCGTGAACCCATGGTGGAGCGCGCCCTGGACTTGTTTCTCCAGAAGGCCCGCATCAATCCCCGCACGGAAACCGGCCGACTGACCTTCCATGTCATCGGGATGCCCAACAAGGGTGAGGACTCCCTGCAGAAAGGCCTCGAGCACGTTCTCATCCAGCTCAGCCAGTTCAAGGAGCCCACCGCGCTGGTCGGGGCCCTGACGGAATCCTTTCCCCAGGAAGGCACGCTCCGCATTCAGGGGCGCGACTGGCCCCTCTATGTGATCCTCGACATCGAAGCAGGTGGAACCAAGGCCCACATCCGGGCCGCCAGCGATGAAAAGGGCCAAGTCTGGATCGGCTCCCTTGAGGCCCTGAACCGTTTGGCCTCCAAAGACACCCTCAGCTCCCAGCCCGACGCGGTCCTGGCTGCAGAATGGATCAGTCCCCGGGCCCCCTTCCAGGGTTACCTGCAGCCCGAAGCCCTTCTGGGCGGGTTGCGCCAGACCCTGGATGGCAACATCGTCAAGGACCTGCCAAAAGGCGTCAACGCGCTGTTCTGGAGCATCACGCCCTCCGAAGAGAAGGATCAGCCCGTCAAGTTTGAGCTGGCCCTTGCGGGCACGCCCGAGGGCATCAACCAGGTCACCCCGTGGCTTCAGCGCCTGGTGGCCGCCGCCAACGCCGTCCAGTCCGCGCCCGGGTCGGCACCCGAATTGATGCAGGAAAAGCGGCGGGTGGGGCTGCGTTGCACCCTTACCTCCGAACAACTCAAGCTGGTGATGGAGAAGCTCGGTCAACCCGGGTTCACCTTCAGCCTCCCGGGCGGAGGCCGCAAGGCATGAGTCGGGTGCTCTCACTCACCGCCGAGGACGGTTTCACACCGTCTGAAGAGCCCTCGCCCGAATACTGGATGACCCAGTTGAAGGCTGGGCAGGAGGAGGCGCTCGCCCACCTGATGGCCCGGTTTGAGCGGCCCCTTTTCGCTTTCCTGCACCGCCGCCTCCAGGGGGAGGCCGGAGTCGTCCAGGAATTGGCACAGGAGGTTTTCCTCAAATGTCTCCAACATTGTCAACGATTTGAGGATGGTCGGCCGGTGGCCGCCTGGCTTTTTACACTGGCGGCTAATGCAGCGACGGACCATCTGCGTAGAAGAGGGCGGGAGGTACCCCCTCCCGAGACCTTTGACGCACCGGATCCCCACCAACCCACCCCATGGGAATCCGTAGACCAAAGTCGGCGAATCCGAGCCCTGAAGGGGGCCTTGGAAGGTCTGACCCCCCGCCAGCGGGCCATGGTCCTTGCCTACTACGTTCACGAGCATCCGGTCAAACGGATCGCTCAGGACTTGGGTTGCGCCGAGGGAACCGTGAAAGCCACCCTCTTCCAAAGCCTTCAGAAACTCCGCAAGACCCTTGGACCCCAGCCATGACCTCCTTCGATCCCCAGCGCCTCGATCCCCAGAGCCCCCATGCAGGGTCGCTGGATGAAGCCAGGCTGTTCGAGCTGCTTGAGCAGCCTGAACATTGGCCCGAGGATCCCGCGATCCAGGCCGAGCTGGCAGGGATGCTGGAACTCCACCTGGCCCTTGGATGCCACGGTCCCTCCCTGGCTGATAGCCTGGCCCCTGCCCCCCGAGCCCGCTGGACCACCTCCTGGTCCTTGGCTGCAGCCGCCATTCTCCTGGTGGCGCTGGTTCCCACGATCATCATTCAGCTGCGCACGCAAAGCCTCAAAGACCAGGCCCAGGACACGGTGCGCCTGGAGCAGCTGGCCCAGAAGCGGTCCCAGGACCGGGCCTGGATCGCCTTCTTCCGCCAGAGCGCAACCCTGCTTCAGGATTTCGAACAGAATCCCACCCTGTGCAAGAAGGGTGAGGAGGATCGACGCCAGGAACGCGAGATGGCCATGGCCCTGCTTGAAGCCAGCCACCAGTTGGCTGCCCAGGGTGCCCCCATCAAGGAGGCGGAGATCATCCGCGCGAGTCTTCATTCCTGGCTTTCCGAGGTCGCCTTCGAAGACAACTGCCTGACGGTGGAGCGGGCTCAAGAGCTTCGGCAGTGGGCCACGACCCACAACCTGGAGAACCAATCTGAGCGCATGGAACGCCGTCTTCGCGGAGATGGCGCATGATCCTGAGCTTCCTGGTGGTGATGCCCGCGTTGACGTTGCCCGCGGTCCCAGAGCCAGCCCCGCTCGTCGTCGCCGAAAACCCGGTGGACGCGCTGTTCCGGCAGGGCCGGGACCTCCGGTATGCCCAGAGGTGGTTCGAGGCGTCCCAGGCCTACCGGACGCTGCTCCGGGAATTCCCCACGTCATCGCGCGCCGCGGATGCCCGCTACTGGCTAGCCTCCAGCCTTGAGCAGGACCAGCGCTGGGATGAAGCTGCCGAAGCCTACACCGAGTTTTTAGCCAACCATCCAGACCAACGACTTCTCGGCAAGGAGGCCCGGCTCAATCGGGTGCGCTGCTGGGGCATCCGCCAATGGGACAGCACTGCGGCCACCGCAGGCTTGGCCCATGCCCTGGCGGATGAGCGAGAGGAGGTTCGCATCGCGGCGGCCCTTCAGCTGGCCAAACGAAGAGACGCTCGCGCCACGCCCGTACTGCAGGCAGGCCTCCAGGTGGACGCCTCCTCCGAGGCCTGCCGTCTGGCCCTGCAATCCATGGGGGTCCAGCCCCGGGCTGCGGGTCCAGCCCAGGGTCGCTTTCTGGTGGTTCGGGTGAAGGAGCGTGGCAAGACGGACCCGCTCACCGTGCGGCTGGCCCTGGGACTTGCCCGGGCCGTGGGCGGTTATCTTTCCGACGAACAGTTGCGCCAGGCCAAGACCAAGGGCGTCGACCTGGAGCGACTCATGGACCAGGCCCTCAATGCCCCCAAGGGCACCGAGCTCTTCAGCCTGGATGACGCCAAGACCACCGTGACGGTGACGGTCGAATAATCGGCGGTGACGGTCCCGCCGGGCAGAGCGGCTAAGCTGGTGTTTGACCATGTCTCGACTTCTGCGCTTCTTCAAAGACCACCTGCGTCCCCACGCGCCCATCATCGCGGGGGCCTCCCTCCTTCTGCTTCTGGCAGGCCTCTGTCAGGGCGCCCTCATCGCATCCATCAAGTTCGTCTTCGACGATGGCAAATCCCACGCACTCCAGGCCGCCCAGCCGGGCCTCTTCGGCCAGCTTGAGCACCTCCGCGCCTGGGTCTTGACGCGCCTTCCCGAAGCCTCTGTCCTCCGTGGCGGCCTGCTGGTACCCCTGGTGTTGGTGACGCTCTTCGCAATGAAGGGGCTCTTCACCTATACCGGCACCCTGCTGATGGTGCGCAGCGGCATCCGCGCCACGCAGGCCCTGCGCGAGCGGCTCTTCGCCCATTTCCTTCTCCAGGAGCCGGCCTTCTTCCAGAAACACCCGGTCGGGGAACTGCTCACCCGCAGCATCAGCGATGTGGGCGCCGTGCAGGGCATCGCCAGCAACCAGCTGGCCGAAGCCGTCCGCGAAATCTGCGTGGCCATCACCATGCTGGCCACGGTCCTATACATGGACTGGAAGCTGAGCCTCACCCTCTTCCTGGCCGGCCCGCTCGTCGTTGTGCCCGTGAGGCGGCTCAGTCAGCGCATCCGCAAAGTGAATCACCGGAATCAGGAGGCCTCCAGCCGCCTCCTGCAGCGCCTGAAGGAAGTGTTCAGCAACATCCGCGTGGTTCAGGCCTTCGCCCGCGAATCCTATGAAGTACAGCGTTTTCAAGTTCAGAACCAGGAGCTCTACCGCCTGGGCATGAAGAGCGCCCGGGCCTCGGCCCTCTCCACGCCGATCATGGAACTGGTGGGTGGTCTCCTCCTGGCCTTTCTCGCTGCCTACGCTTCCGGGCGCTTCAAGCAGGGGACCCTCACGACCGAGAACTTCCTGACCTACATCCTGGCCATCTACGCCTTGTACGATCCGCTGCGCCGACTGACCAAGCTCAACAACGAGATTCAGGTGGCCGCAGCCAGCCTCGACCGCGTCTACACCATGCTCGACCGCAAGCCGGAACTGCCCGTGAGCCCGAATCCCAAACCCATGCCAGCGCAGCCCAGCCTGCTGCGGTTTGAGGGCGTCGAGTTTGCCTATGACGTCAAGCATCAAGTCCTCCGCGGCATCGACCTGGAGGTGAGGGCCGGCGAGACCGTGGCCCTGGTGGGCGGCAGTGGTGGCGGGAAGACCACGCTGGTCAACCTTGTACCCCGCTTCTTCGATCCCACGGCCGGCCGCATCACCCTAGACGGCATCGACCTGCGCGACTTCGACCCCCGCGAACTCCGCAAGCGCATCGGCATCGTCACACAGGAGACCCTGCTTTTCATGGACACGGTGCATGACAACATCGCCTACGGATTGGAGGCCAGTCGGGAAGCCGTCATCAAGGCCGCGAAGAAGGCCCATGCCCATGACTTCATCATGGGGCTACCCAAGGGCTACGACACACCCCTGGCAGAGACCGGTTCCAGTGTCAGCGGGGGCCAACGTCAGCGTCTGGCCATCGCCCGGGCCCTGCTGCAGGATCCCCCCATCCTCATCCTGGACGAGGCCACCAGCGCCCTCGACACGGAGAGCGAGCGGGCCGTACAAGCGGCCCTCGAGACCCTCATGCAGAATCGAACCACGCTGGTCATCGCGCACCGCCTCAGCACCATCCAGCGGGCCACCCGTATCTGCGCCATGAAGCAGGGCCACATCGTCGAAGTGGGCACCCACGAGGATTTGCTTTCACGCAATGGCGAGTACGCGCGCCTCCACAAGCTGCAGTTTGCCGAGGCCTGATCCGTCGCGATGAAGCGCTCTGATTTTCATTTCGATCTGCCACCGGAGCTCATCGCGCAGCATCCGCCGACAGCCCGAGATGGATCCCGGCTGCTGGTGGTGGATGCCAGCACGGGGACCTGGTCCCACCGCACCATCCTTGACCTGCCAGACCTGGTACCCGCGGGAAGCATCTGTGTGCCGAACGATGTGCGGGTGCGCCATGCCCGTCTGTTCCTGCGGCGCGGTGGGGGTGGTGCCGGGGAAGCCCTCCTGCTACGGAGCCTCGGCTCGGGACAGTTTGAAGCCATGGTGAAACCGGGGGCGCGGCTGAAACCCGGCGCCACGGCAGCCGTGGTGGATCCCGAATCTGGCGTGGCGCTGGCCACCATCGAAGTGCTCGACCTCCTGCCCGAAGGCCTTCGCACTGTGCGGGTCCACGCCGAACACAACCTGAATTGGGATGAGATCGACCGCATCGGCCGCCTGCCCCTGCCGCCCTACATCGACCACCTAGCTGATGCAGAAGATGAATCCCGCTACCAGACCGTGTTCGCGGCGCGGGAAGGCGAAGCCGTGGCGGCCCCCACGGCGGGGTTGCACTTCACCCGAGAGCTCATCGCGGAACTGCAGGCACGAGGCTGCAGCTGGCATCCGGTGCGGCTGCATGTGGGACTCGGCACCTTCCGCCCCATGACCGCCGAACGCCTCGAAGATCACGCCATGCACGAGGAGCGCTTCGAGATCCCCGCTGCCACCGCCGCCTTCCTTGAACCGCTCCTCCGCGACCGGACTCGCCCGGTCCTGTGCGTGGGCACCACGTCGCTGCGTACCCTCGAGGGTGCCTGGAATGGCGAACGCCTCCAGCGGGAAGGGGCCACGCGACTGTTCATCACACCGGGTTACCAGCTGCGCACCGCCGATCACCTTCTCACCAACTTCCATCTGCCAGAGAGCACCCTGTTCGTGCTGGTGTCCGCCCTGCTGGGGCTGGAGACCGCCCAGGCGGCCTACGCCGAGGCGGTGCGGGAGCGGTACCGGTTCTTCAGCTACGGCGACGCGATGCTGATCTTGAACGCCTGCCGCTGAGCGCTAAAGGTATTCCACGAACTGATGAATCACGGGAATGCGGTGCTTCTTGCCCTTGGTGGCTTGCAGGATGCTCGTCACGGACATGCCCAGGCACCAGAGCAGCCAGAGGGGCAGGAAGAACCGCACCGATACCGAACCAAACACAGGGAAGAGCCCGATGATCACCAGGGTCAGCGCCATGGCGCATTCGACGAAGGCCAGGATCACGCCCTGACGCGCATGCCACAGGAGTTCCGAATCCTCCCGGTTCCGCATGTAGGGCAGGAAGGCCCAGGGCCCTGCATAGCAGAGGATCAAGTCTCGCAGGCGCTCCCCTACGTAGAGGGGGGACGGGACATCCAAGGGCACGGCAACCTCCACCCCGAGAATAGCGCAAGGTGGGGCTAAACCCATTGGTACCTGTTTGTGTCTATGAACTACATCGATGGAACTAGCTGTCATGACCTTGACTTGGCTTACAGGCCACCCATGCTGAATGATTCCCCCAATGGAGCCCCATGCGTCCGATCCTGCTGCTGGTGTTGCTGTCTCTGCTCTGCGCTTGCGGGGGCGGGGGTGGGGCGGCCGCCATGGCACCACCGGCTCCACCCCCCACGACGTGCCCCATTCCCATTGCCAAGACCAGCCCCGCCTTCGCTGCGGACATTCTGCCCGCGCTTCAGAGCAGCTGTGGTTCCGCAGCCACATCCTGCCATGGGGGTGCCTCACCCACCGGCCATGTGATCTATTCGGGCACAGCCGGCGAAGTCCACGCGCGCCTGGTCAATGTCGTGCCAACCAACGCTCCCGCAGGCGCAGGGTGGCTCCTGGTGAAGCCCGGAGATCCCACACACTCCTGGCTCCTCGAAAAAGTCACCAAAGATCAGCCCGGCGGAACCGGCTACGGCACACGCATGCCCCAAGCGGCGCCCAACCTCTGCCAACCCACCGTGTACACCCTCTCGGCCTGGATCAGTGCCGGGGCGCTCAACAACTAGGAGCCAACCATGGCCGTCCTCACCGCCATCACCAGTTGGACCGTCGCCGATGTCCAGCACTTTGCCCGTCGGGCTGGGTTCGGTCTGACGCCCGCCGACGCCGCCACGCTCCAGGCCCAGGCCCCGAGTTCCGCCATTGATGCCTGGGTGGACGGCACTGGTTATGACCTCAGTGCCTTCATCACAGCGCTCACCACCGCAGACGTGGTCACGGAACCCCAGGTGAACGCGAGCACCACGGATCCTGGCGCCGTCAACGTGGCCGCGGTGCCCGGCCCCCACGCATTCCTCGTCGAAGGCGCGGATGCCTGGCGCAACAACCTCAACACGGCCCAGGCCCTC
>JANYAZ010000240.1 GCA_025361045.1 Geothrix sp.
GCCTTTGGCGGCGCCCGCGGCCTGATGGCCTGGCGGGCGACCCTGGCCAACATGGGTGCGCTGGCCCTGCCAGAGGCGATCACCGTGCCGCATGCGGACCAGCAGTTGGACGCCGACGGCGCCCCCACCGATGCCCGGACCACCGCCTCGGTGTCGAAGGCACTCGATGGATACCTGTCCCTGGTGGCCCGGCTGCGCTAGGCCCGTCCTGTTCATGCCATTCTGAAGAGACTTTCCCGGAGCCGTCATGAAGGACTTCTTCAAGAGCTTTTTCGCCACCCTGCTGGCCCTGATGGTGGCTGGTGGCTTGGCCTTCCTGATGTTCTTCGGCCTGCTGGCGGCTCTCGGATCGTCTGGTAAACCGACCGTGCCCAGCAAGGCGGTGCTGGTCTTCGATCTGGATACCAGCTTGTCCGATGGGGAGCGTGATACGGAACCCGGCGAAGCGCTGAATGAAGCCTTCGGGGGCGGCGGTGCTCACAGTCAGGTCCTGCCAGTGGCCATCGAGGCCCTGGACCGGGCTGCGTCCGATGACCGCATTTCGGCCCTGTTCCTCACGGGCAACCTGCAGGCAGCGGGGCCCGCCCAACTTCGTGAACTCCGGGAGGCCATCCAGCGCTTCAAGGTGAAGAAGCCCGTTCTGGCCTACAACCTGGGCTGGGGCAAGCGGGACTACTACCTTGCGGCTGGTGCCACCACGGTGTTCATCAACCCCTTCGGCGAGATGGAAGTGAACGGTCTGGCCAGCGAGCCCATGTTCTTTGGTGAAGCCTTCAAGAAGTACGGCGTGGAAGTGCAGGTCACCCGGGTCGGCAAGTACAAAAGTGCCGTGGAGCCCTTTATCACGGATCGCATGAGCGAGCCGAACCGGGAGCAGATTCAGAAGCTGCTGGAAGATATCTGGGGTGAGTGGAAGGACTCGGTCGCCAAGGACCGCAAGAAGCTGCCGATCGACCTCCAGACCATTGCGGACGAGAAGGGGCTTCTGGAAGCCGAGGATGCCAAGAAGCTCGGCCTCATCGACCGCATCGCGCCCTACGATGAAGTCCTCGACGAACTCAAGAAGCTGGCTGGGAAGCAGGCCAAGGACAAGGACTTCCCCCAGATCACCCTGGCCACCTATGCGGGCATTCCGGGTCAGGCGAAGTCGGGGAAGACGCGGGTTGCCGTACTGGTGGCGGAAGGCGAGATCGTGGACGGTGAAGGCAAGTCCAGCCAGATCGGTGGCGAACGCCTCAGCCGGGAGCTCCGCAAGCTCCGCATGGACGACCGCGTCAAGGCCGTGGTGCTGCGCGTGAACAGCCCCGGCGGGAGCGCTTCGGCCTCGGAGCTCATCCAGCGCGAGGTGGTGCTCACCAAGAAGGTGAAACCTCTGGTGGTCTCCATGGGCCACCTGGCGGCTTCGGGCGGGTACTGGATCAGCACCTATGGTGATCGCATCTTCGCCGAGCCCACCACCATCACCGGTTCCATCGGCGTCTTTGGGCTGCTGCCCAACGTGAAGAAGCTGGCCAACGAGCACGGCATCACCTGGGACAGCGTCCAGACCGCCAAGCTGGCCAACCCCATGACGCTCACCCGTCCGAAAAACGAGGTGGAGCTGAATCGAATCCAAGGCCTGGTGGATCACATCTACGAGCAGTTCATCGCGAAGGTGGCGGACAGCCGGAAGTTGAAGAAGGATTCGGTCCACGAAATCGCCCAAGGACGCGTGTGGTCCGGCAAGGAGGCGGTGAAGCTCGGACTGGTGGATGAGATCGGCGGCCTCGGGGCGGCGCTGAAGCATGCCGCGAAGATGGCCAAGGCTGAGAATGACTTCTACGTCGCCGGACCGGAGCGCGAACCCGATGCGATCAAGGAACTGCTCAAAAGCATCGGCCAGGGCAAGTCGCGGAAGCTGGCCAAGCCAGGTCCAGTGGATGCCTTGACCGACGCCTTCAAGCTCCAGTTGGAGCGGGTGTCAGCCCTGAACGACCCTCGGGGCGTCTACGCCCGGATGTCCTTCGAGATCGACCTCAAGTGATGCATCCCTGAGCGACCTGTCGTCCACGCCTTCAGGAGGCCTGCATGCTTGGATCCAGACCCATGTCCGACTGGATCCAGGCCTACGGCCTTAGCCACCAGCACCCCGTCAACCGGGCCTGCCACACCATGGGCATTCCTCTGGTGGCCCTGTCGATCCTGCTGCTGCTGGCCTCCCTGCTGATTCCCGGACTCTGGAAGGTGGGCCTGCTCATGTTTGGCGTGGGGTGGACCTTCCAGTTCCTGGGGCATGCCGTGGAGGGGAAGCCGCCGGAATTTTTCAAGGATTGGCGCTTCCTGCTGGTGGGGCTCCGGTGGTGGGCTGCCAAGGTCCTGGGGCGAGGAACGCCTTAGGGAGCTGGGTTCCGGGGCTATGCTGAGGAGCTATGGACTCGTCTTCCTTCATTTCGGCCATCGCCATCGAGATGCTCCTGGCGGGGATCCAGAAGTTCGTGCACCAGATCAACGTCGCTTGAGGCTCAGTTCCAAAGTGAACTCGGCCACGGGCTCGAACCCACCTTCCTTCGTCTTCACGGCGGCCTTGATGTGCATGGGTTCGGTGATGCGCTCTTCGGAGGCGAGGGCTCGGCTCACCTGACTGCGGATGGCTTCACCCTCCTCACAGATGAAGTAGACAGCCGACTCGGGGCGCTTGAGAAACTGGGCCTGGAAGGCCTTGAAGACCAGGCTGACCTGGCCGCCGGAGCGCTTGATCTGATCCATGGCCAGCAGGCCGCCCGCGCAATCGGCACCAATGGCCAAGGCACCGAAATACATGGAGCCCAGATGATTCCGCGTCCACCATCCCAGGGGTACGCGGACCACACACCGGGTCTCGCTGAGCTCCACCACGCTGGGCCGAACCGAAGCCAGCAGGGGGATCTTGAGCCAGCCGAAGAGGCGCATTCCGTAAGTCTGCTTGAAGCGCTCCAGCCCTGATCCCATCAGTCAGTCTCCGACCTGGTTCACGTCGAGCAGACCCTCAGGTGGGTCCAAGTCCAGGTGATGGCCAGGCAGATCCAGCGTCCACCAGGCCTTGATGTAGGGGATGTCCCGCTGGCCGGTTCGCCCGGGCCGCAGGTCCCGCATGATCACCATGTCGTAACCGGCTGGGCCTGGGTCGAGGCGCAACACTTCGCCGACCTTGCGGCCAGAGACAAAGACCTCGCAGCCAATCCACTGGTGGCGAAAACTCTCACCCTCGTCCAGGGTGGCGGCGGCCTCGGGCATCCAGAGTGCCCAGCCCTTGAGGGGCTCGGCGGCGGTGCGGTCGGGTACCTCCGCCAAAGCGAGGCAGGGTCGATCCTGGTGCCAGCGAAAGCCACGAAGGGCCACAACGCGGGCGGGTGGTAGGGCTTCTGCGTGATCCAGATCCAGGTGCGGTGGTGCCAGCACGAGGCCCGCCATGCCCTCCAGGCGCTCCGGCCGATCCATGACCGAGTGGAAGAGGAACTCCCCCTTGAGGCCCTGGACCTTGGCGAGGTGGCCGGCGAGCAGCACGGGATCAGGCCTCGTCTTCGTCGTACAGCTCGAGGTCCACCACCACCCCGGCCTTCTCACCGGCGGCCTTGCAGAGCGTGCGCAGGGCCGAGATCATGCGACCGTGCTTGCCGATGATGCGTCCACGATCCCTGGGATCTGCATATACCAGCACATCGCGCTTCCGCCCTTCACCGGCGACCTCGACCCGGAAGGCATCGGGGTGATCCAGCAGGGGAGTGAGCACATCGTGCAGGAAGGCTTCGAGATTCATGGTGGCCCCCAGGTGAACGAAAGAAAGCCGGACCTGAGCCCGGCTTTCGCGGATCGAATACGGGCTAAAGGACCTGGTTCTTCTTGAACAGATCGAGCACGGTCTTGGAGGGCTGGGCGCCCTTGGCCAGCCAGGACTTGGCCTTCTCCACGTCGATGCGGACCGCCTCGCCGGCACCGGCGATCGGGTTTACGAACCCCAGCACTTCCAAGGCCTGGCCTGTGGGAATGCGGTCGTTCTCGGATACGACGATGTGGTAGAACGGGCGCTTCTTGGCACCATTGCGAGCAAGACGAATCGAAAGCATGGGCACTCCCTGAGCAGGAAAGTGTATCTCGGAATCCCCCAATTCCCAAGCGGTAATTCAGGGCTCGAAGGCCGATGCGGGAAAGGATCCTTCCACCACCGCCTGCCGTTCCCGGATGTTCCGGCGCAAGGTCGGCCAGCGGGGATGTTGCCGCACCTTCACGAGAAAGGGGGACTTCTCATACCAGGCGGCACAGCTGAAGCCCTGCACGAAGGCCCGTGTGGCACAGTCCATCCCCCGGTCGATATCCCCGAGGATCGAATAGGCTTCGGCTTCCTTGAAGGTCCACTCGCCGTCCGGGATGCGCAGCTTGCCCCGAACCTCATCGATCTCCCGTAGCTCCTGCAGCCCGTCCTTCGGCCTTCCTTCCAGGTAGGCAAGGTAGACGCGGCACAGGTCCCGGAAGGGGGGCGGCACCATCCTGGCATCGCTTCCGGCACGCATGAATCCCAGGGCCTCTTTATCGTGGCCCTGAAGCAGGGCGAAGTACCCCTTGTAGAAGAGAATGCTGGCGTCCTGGCGGAGGGACCCCGCCCGTGCGAGTTCGATGCCGAAGGCCTCCAAATCACCCAGGTAGAGGTAGGTGGTTTCCGCAAACCAGGCCGAGGGCGGTGCCAGGGGGCCCAGCAACTTGGTTCGTTGGCCCAGGGCTTTGCGGGCCCCTTCAAGCAGACCTGACGTCCGGCTGGCATAGGCGATGCCAAGATACAAATCCGGCATGCCAGGCCTCAGGCGGACCGCATCCTTGAGCTCCTGCAAAGCCAGGCTCTGGTTTCCGGTGTCCGTCAGCATCAAGGACCAGAGGAAGGTCGCCCTCGGGTGACCGGGGATCAGGTCCACCGCCTTCTGAAAGGCGCGGTGGGTGCGGGAATTCAGTCCGATGCCTGCCCGCTCCGGATTCACCCAGAGGCTGCGGTAGAGGTGGTCCCCGAGCACGGTCCAGGCGGTGGCACAGCCTGGTTCGGCCTCCACCAACTGCTGGGAGGCGCCCAGGTGAGTGGCCGCGGTCAGGTCGTCCTGGATGGCAAGGCCCTCGAGCAGCAGCCAGAACCGTGTGGGAACCTTTGGAAACAGCGCGTCCAATTGGTGGTGTCGGATCGGCAAGGGCCAATGCTGGATGAGCTGCCTCATGGTCTGGACAGGCTCCAGTGGTTCAGTCACTTCGGGGACCCAAGGTTGATTCGCCAGAACACGATCGACCGTACTCCACTCGAGGGTCATCGTCAGCCGATCCCCAACGCGACGGCCGGAGAAGCGCAGCAGCCGGGTGGCGGTCGGCAGGCGCTTCAAGTCAGCCGATGAGGGCAGTGAGGAGGCGTGGGTGACCGTCGCCCCCGCAAGGACCTCAAGACAATCGGCCAGGAGGATCCCCATGCCTGGACCCACCTCCAGGCCTTGGTTGTCGAGGGACGACGCCAGTAGCAACACCCGATTCGCAGGGGGTCGCCTGCCGAGCATCAGGGTGATCGCCCCCAGGGTCAGCATCGCCAGAGTCAAGGCGATCCAGACCCCTGGACGAAGCTTGGCTGAGCCAGGAATGGTCATGGTCTCCTAGAACGGAAGGTTGGGGTTGCCGCCCATTTTGGCCATGCGCTGCATGCGGGCCATGAACTTGGGATCGTTCATCTGGCCCATCATCTTCTTGGTCTCCACGAATTGCTTGAGCAGCTGGTTGATCTCGCTGACGGGGCGGCCGCAGCCTGCGGCAATCCGGCGCTTGCGCCTGCCGTCCAGCAGGTTGTGGTTGGATCGCTCGGCCGCGGTCATGGAGTTGATGATGGCCTCCAGACGCTTGACCCGCTTGTCCGTGGCCGCGCTGGCCATCTGATCCTTCATCTCCTTCGTGACGCCTGGCAGCATGCCCATGATCTTGCTCATGGAGCCCATCTTCTGTACCTGCTGGAACTGCTTGCGCATGTCCTCCAGGGTGAACTGGTTCTTGGCCAGGCGCTTGGCCATGACCTCCGCTTCCTTCTCGTCGATCCTGTCCTTGGCATGCTCGATGAGGCTGAGCACATCGCCCATGCCCAGAATGCGCTGGGCCATGCGGTCGGGATGGAAGCGCTGGAAATCCTCCAGCTTCTCGCCCTCGCCCACGAACTTCAGGGGCTGGCCTGTGGCTTGCTTGATGCTGAAGGCCGCGCCACCACGGGTGTCGCCGTCGGTCTTGGTGAGCACCACGCCCGTGATGCCCAGCTTCTCGTGGAAGGCCGTGGCGCTGCGGACTGCGTCCTGGCCCGTCATGGCATCCGCCACGAAGAGGATCTCGTCGGGGGAGGTGGCGGCCTTGATGCGGACCAGCTCCTCCATCAGCGTTTCATCCAGGTGCAAGCGGCCGGCGGTATCCAGCACCACCACGTCCCAACCCTTCAACCGCGCCTCGGCCACCGCCGCGGCGCAGATGGCCACCGGATCCTTCTCGCTCGTGTGGAAGGAGGGCACGCCGGCGTCTTTCGCCACGATGTGCAGCTGCTCGATGGCGGCGGGGCGGTAGACGTCCGCGGGCACCAGCAGCGGGGAGCGGCCCAGCTTCTTGAGGAACACTGCCAGCTTGCCGCAGGTGGTGGTTTTCCCGGCGCCCTGG
>JANYAZ010000255.1 GCA_025361045.1 Geothrix sp.
AGGAATTCCGACAGCCGCAGGCCCAGGGATTCGGACTCGGCGGCGGCACTGAGGAATTCCTCCAGGTTGCGGATGCGGCCTTCGGCCTCCAGGGTGGCCTCGTCTTCCAGGCTCTGCAGATAGCCGCTTTCCTGGAGCACCCACTTCACCAGGCCCGACAGCCCCTGGGCCTCCCGTTCAGGGCCTGCCCGCTGGAACAGGTCGAGGAACCGGCCCAGCTCCCGCTGCGCCCGGCCCTTCAGCACGCCAGACCTCAGCAGGCGTGCCAACCCCTCCAGGGGCGTGCCACCTTCGGGGATGGCGCCTTCGATCTTTCCGAGCGTCGTGGGACCGACCCCGCGACTGGGGGCATTCACGCAGCGACGAAAGCTCACCAGGTCGAAGGGATTCGAGATGAGCCGGAGGTACGAGATGAGGTCCTTCACCTCCTGGCGCTCGTAGAACTTCACCCCGCCCACCAGCCGATAGGCCATGTTCTGGGCCCGCAGGGCCTCTTCCATCTGCCGGGACTGCCAGTTGGCCCGGTAGAGCACAGCGACCTTGGCCTCCGGCTCGGGGTAGCGCAGTTCCTGGATGCGCTGCACCACCCACTCCGCCTCCAGACGCCCCTCGTCGGAGAGTTTGAAGACGATGGCTTCGCCATCACCCAGATCGGTTTTCAGGGCTCCCTTCCCCTCCACTCGCTGGGCGTTGTTCGCGATCACTTCCGAGGCCGCATCCAGGATCTTTTTGGTGGAGCGGTAGTTCTGCATCAACTCGATGCGGACTGCTTCAGGAAAGTCCTGCTGGAAGTCGAGGATGTTGCGGATGTCCGCTCCACGCCACCCGTAGATGGACTGGTCTTCATCGCCGACGACGCACAGGTTGTGATGCCTCCGCGCCAGATGCTGCACGAGCAGGTACTGGGCCCGATTGGTGTCCTGGTACTCGTCCACCAGGATGTACTTGAACCGCTCGCCATACACCGACTGCATCACGGGATCCCGGAAGAGCCGCTCGGTCCAGAGCAGCAGGTCATCGAAGTCACAGGCGCGGTGGTTCTTCAGTCCCTTCTGGTAGAGGTCGTAGGCGTCCAGCACCTTGCGGGTCCAGGGATCCAGGGCCTCTTCCCGGGCCTCCTCCGGCAGCAGGCAGCGGTTTTTGAAGTCGCTGATGAACTCCAGCACCCGCTTGGGATGGAACTGTTTTTCGGGCAGCTTGAGTTCGGCCAGCACCTGCTTGACCAGGCTCTTCTGATCGGCAGGATCGAAAATGACGAAGTCCCTTCCCACCGGCGTGCGCTCGCCTTCGCGACGCAGGATCCGGGTACAGAAGCTGTGGAAGGTGCTCACCCACATCTGGGCGGCGGGCACGGAAACCAGCCGCTGGACCCGCTCCCGCATCTCCTCCGCGGCCTTGTTGGTGAAGGTCATGGCCAGAATGGCACCGGGATGGACGCCCTCTTCCTCGATGAGCCAGGCGATGCGCCGGGTGATCACCGTCGTCTTGCCGGATCCGGCCCCCGCGAGGATCAGCAAGGGTCCATGGGCGTGACGAACCGCCTCCCGTTGGGGGACGTTAAGGTTGCGGAGCAGGGGGTGGTCGGTTGGTTCGGAGGCAGGGCCGGGCATTCGTCCATGCTACAGGGTGCCTACTGCCCTGGTGCGATGACCTTGCCCTTCTCGGCCTTCCGGAGGATCTCTGTGACCAGAAGCCGAGCGTCAGCCTCCGTGAGCCGGTTTTTGAAGGGGTGCATCACGACTCCGAAGAAGATGCCCTTGCGGATGGTCTTCACCATCATGGCGTCGCTCTCCTTGGCCATCCGACTGGCATCCGTGAAATCCAATCCGGCCAGGGGCTTCCCTTCGGCGTTGTGAGCGGAACCATCCAGTCCGTGGCATTTCACGCAGTGCGACGCAAAGAAGGCCTTCAATTCGTTCACCGATTTGCCCGGTACCTGGGCCTGCAGAACCGGCAGGGCCAGGATCAGGATGGTCCACCGCATGATGACCTCATTGAACGTTGAATCATCCACTATGGACCTGAACCTGCTGGAATGGGGGGATCAGGGGCGCTTTCTCGCCGCCAATGGCCGGATGACCTCCACCACCAGCCGACGGCTCTCGGCCTCGGAGAGCTGGCGCCGAAAGCCGGGCATCGCCCCCCGACCCCGGAGAATCACAGCCACCAGCTCTGCTTCTTCCTGCTTCGCCAGCCAGCGGGCATCGGCAAGGTTGCGACCACCCAGGCGGGCCCCGTTCGTGCCCCGACCGGTCCCATCGGGGCCATGGCAGACGGCACAGCGCTCCTGGAAGCAGGCCTTCAGATCCCGGACTTCCGCAGTCAGGGGGGTGGCAAGAAACGCCAGCAGGAGTGCGGCAAAACGCGAAATCATGGGTCGAACCTACCATGTCTCACGGTCTCTCGTTAGGCTGGAACCCATGCGCCCGTGGCGGAATGGCAGACGCTGCGGACTTAAAATCCACAGTATTTTATTGATTTTATTGTATTTATTTGTTTATTTTATCATTCACACGACATTTACACTACACTTTTGTCAAAATACTTATCCAGCTCTGCTCGAAGAGCTTCTTTTTGTGCGGGTGGTGGGATTCGAACCCACAAGGGATTACTCCCGGCAGATTTTAAGTCTGCTCTGTATACCGTTCCAGCACACCCGCAAGGAATCAGCATAGCAACAACGCTGTTTCGGGTGGTTCCTTGGCCTTGAGGTAGCCACGAAGGGCAGTGATTCTCGCCACGGGCTGTTCCCTCTTGGCTGTCTGCAACATCAGATCGGCCCTTTGATCCCAGGTTCTGAACCTTGCCTCGCATGACATCCAATGGGCTTGGGTCAGCCCAGTCGCCACGGTTCAACACATGGGTGTAGATCATCCTGATCTCAACCTCCCGATGGCCCGAGTCACCCCAGGTTGGTGAGAAGGTCCATCCGCACTGTTCCGGCCTGCCTGCCACAGCGGGTAGGCCCTTCGGTTCCAGGTTCAGGAATTTGGCCCCAGCTCGTTAAGGTCGATTGGGACACCACGATGGGCCAAATGGGACTTTACCACTCGGTCGCTACCCCATAGAGTGAGGGTACTACCCACCTTCACCACTCTCTTCCCGTCCGAGAAAAAACGGTCTGCCACTAAAAATATAGGCGAATCGCCACGGCTTGATTCACAGAGCTTAACTCTCCACGGCCTCTACATTCTTTCTGATTAGGCGAACTGATGGGGCCTCAGACCTGTCGCCTAATACAAAGTTAGGCCTCATCATGTTCATCGAGAATGCTCAGTATTCTGGTGCACTTCTCTTTCCCAACCTAAGCGGCAGGGTGGTCTACAGTCTGTGTGATTTTGCAGATATGTCTCCAGAATCGCCATATGTTGAATCAACCTTCTTGAATTGCACTTTCAGCAAAGTAGTTTTCGATTCCACGGATTTTGTCACATCACTTTTTGTAGACTGCCAATTCGACAATTGTCTCTTTCAGGGTGTTTCTTTTTATGGGTGCCGCATAATTGAATGTAGCTTCCATAAATGCAGCTTTGACCCATCAGAGTTGGCTCCCGAATGTCAATTTCAAGATTCAAGGTGGTACGGTTGCAGGCAAACCAACTGCCAGGGCAAGGAACTTCCTTGTTGATCGCTCCGTTCGGCCTAACCCTCCGCTCAAGTCGGACCCCGCCTGCATTGCCTTTCGCTCTCCCTCATCATTTTGCTATCCCGGCTCCGCTCATCGTCTCGGTGCAGGCGTGGCCGCTTAGCTTCAATCGTTAGGCCGCCATGCCCACTCTCCAGCCATCAAGTCCGGCAAGAAAAAACGAGGACGACTTCTATGGCATGCTTGCCATCGTCCCAGCATCAATCCTGCTTTGGTGGGTTGTGTTTTCCTTCAAAAGAGGGTTTGTAGCCCTTCGAGGTGGAATACAGGTCCAAAAAACAAAATCACCCATCTCATTTTGGATTTGGATTGGAATTTTCTCTTCTACATCAGTGATGGCATTTTCACTGTTTATTGCAACCTTCATTCGAATGGCAAGGGGCGGTAATTGAACCGCGGCCTAACCCCTAGCTCAACTCGGACCCCGCCTGCATTGCCTTCCGCTCTCTCTCAACATTCCGTTATCTCGGCTCCGCTCATCGTCTCGGTGCAGGCGGCGCCGGTTAGCTTCCTTCGTTAGGCGCCACCCGAATCGCCACAACCAACCAACAGGAGGCTTTCATGCGAGTTAAAAATCTGAACGGTACATCCGACAACAAATGCAAATGTGGCAGCTGGCTTGCGCATTGGCAGCGATA
>JANYAZ010000140.1 GCA_025361045.1 Geothrix sp.
GTCGCCGGGGGTGTGGAGAGCATGTCGCGGTCCCCCTACGTCCTGGGCAAGGCCGAGGCGCCCTTCGGCCGGGAGCAGAAGCTCGAGGACACCACCCTCGGCTGGCGCTTCGTCAATCCGCGCATGAAGGCCCGGTACGGCGTCGAGTCGAATACGGAGACCGCGGAGAACCTGGCGCGGGAGCTGGGCATCGCGCGGGCAGACCAGGATGCCTATGCCCTGCGGAGCCAGCTCCGGACCAAGGCTGCGGCGCAGCTCCTGGCCGAGGAGATCCTTCCCGTTGAAGTGCAGGCGGGGCGTGAGGTTCACACCGTGACGGCTGACGAGCACCCACGTCCCGACACCACATCCGAGCAGCTGGCCAAGCTGAAACCGCTCCTGGGGCCGGACACGTCCATCACCGCGGGCAACGCCTCGGGCCTCAATGACGGCGCCTGCGCCCTGCTGCTGGCCTCGGAGCCGGCCATGAAGCAGCATGGCCTCGAGCCCCTCGCCCGGGTGGGCGGCATGGCCAGCGCCGGGGTCCCGCCCCGCACCATGGGCCTCGGGCCCGTGCCCGCCATTCGCAAGCTGCTGGCCCGCGAGGGCAGGGTGCTCACCGACTTCGGCCACATCGAGATCAACGAGGCCTTTGCCGCCCAGGTGCTGGCCTGCCTCCGCACCCTCGGACTGCCGGACGATGCGCCCCAGGTGAACCCCCACGGCGGCGCCATCGCCCTGGGCCATCCCCTGGGTGCCAGCGGCGCACGGCTCTGCCTCACCGCCGCGCGGAACCTCCATCGCGGCGGTGCGGAGCGCGCCCTGGTGAGCCTGTGCATCGGTGTGGGTCAGGGACTCGCCCTTTCCCTTGAGCGGGTCTGAGCGACCTCAGTCCAGGGTGCCGAATGGCGTTCCCTTGGATCGCCTCTCCTCCAGCAACTCGCTCAGGATCACAGCCGCCGCGGCGGCATCCAGCATGGCTTTGCGCTTCTCCGGTTTCACGCCCCGCTCGCGCAGGAGGCGCTCGGCTTCGGCGCTGCTGAGGTGCTCGTTCACGAAGCGGACAGGCAGGCCCGTGCGGGCCGCCAGGGCCTCGCCGAAGGCCCGTGCCGCCGGTGCCGTGGCGCTCTCGGCGCCATCGTTGTGTCTGGGCAGGCCCACCGCCAGGGCCTGGACGCCCTCCTCCTTGCAGAGCCGCACCAGGCGATCCAGGGTGCGGGCCTCTTCCTGGGGCCACACCTCGAAGGGCGAGGCCAGAATCTCCAGCTCGTCCGAGAAGGCGAGGCCGATCTTCTTCGTGCCATGATCGATGGAAAGCCAGCGCATGACTTCAGCCTAACGGAAGGACGCCTACCAGGAGACTCTCCATGGCATGGGACTACATCATCATCGGGTCTGGGTTCGGCGGCAGCGTGAGCGCCCTGCGGTTGGTGGAGAAGGGCTACAAGGTGCTGGTGCTGGAGAAGGGCCGCCGCCTGCAGGCGGGCGACTTCCCCAAGACCAACTGGAACCTGAAGCGGTTCTTCTGGCTGCCCCAGGTGGGCTTCCGCGGCCTGTTCAAGATGACCTTCCTGGGCCATGTCACGGCGCTCTCAGGCGTGGGCGTGGGCGGTGGGTCGTTGGTCTACGCCAACACCCTGCCCGTGCCCAAGGATCCCTTCTTTGAGGCACCCTCCTGGTCCCACCTGGCGGACTGGAAGGCCGAGCTGGCCGCCCCCTACCAGTTGGTGCTGCGCATGCTCGGAGCCACCCGGAACCCGGCCCTGACCTATCCGGACGAGGTGCTCCAGGCGGTGGGCAAGGAACTCGGCCGCGAGTCCACCTTCGAGCACACGAATGTGGCGGTCTACTTCGGGAAGCCCGGCGAGGTGGTCAAAGACCCCTTCTTCAATGGCGAAGGGCCTGAGCGTACCGGCTGCACCCTCTGCGGGGGCTGCATGCTGGGCTGCAACCACGGCGCCAAGAACACCCTGGACCGCAACTACCTCTACCTGGCCGAAAAGCTCGGACTGGAGATCGAGGCCGACACCGAGGTCACCTGGGTGAAGCCCCTGGCCAACGGCGGCTACGAGGTCGAGGCCCGCCAGGGCACCTGGGCCATCCCACGGCTGAACCAGAAAACGACCTACCAGGCCAAGCAGATCATCTTTGCCGGTGGCGTGCTGGGCACGGTGCCCCTTCTCCTGCAACTCAAGGAGCAGGCCATCGGGTTGCCAGCACTGTCCGACCGCGTGGGCGACTTCGTGCGCACCAACTCCGAGGTGCTCGTCGGCGTCGTGACCCAGCGGCGCGATCAGGATCTGTCGAAGGGCATCGCCATCGGCTCGATCCTCCACACCGACGAGCACTCCCACCTGGAACCCGTGCGCTACTCCGCAGGAGCAGGCTTCTTCCGCACCCTCATGCTGCCCATGGCCCCCGGCGACACCCTCTTCCAGCGCTTCGCCAATGCCTTCGGCCTGGTGCTGCGGCATCCGATTCGAACCCTGCGCACCTACCTCGTCTCCGACTGGGCCAAGTTCACCATGATCCTGCTCTACATGCGGACCGTGGACGGGCACATCAAGATGCGCCTGGGGCGGGGCTTCCGCACGGGCTTTCTGCGTGGTGCGGTGACCGAACCCGGCGATGGCCCCCCGGCCAAGGCCTGGGCCCCCGAGGCCACCGACCTCTCCGAGCGGATCGCCAAGCACCTCGATGGCTACCCCACCAGCCTGCTCACGGAAACGCTGCTGGGCATCCCCACCACGGCCCACATCCTGGGTGGGGCACCCATGGGCGATTCCGCCGAGACCGGCGCCATCGATCACCGGCACCGGCTGTTTGGGTACGAGGGCCTTTACGTCATCGACGGCGCCGCGATCTCGGCCAACCCCGGCGTGAATCCGTCCCTGACCATCGCCGCCCTGGCCGAGCGGGCCATGACCTTCATCCCGCCCAAACGGGAGTTGGACCGCCCTGCCTGAGGCGCAGACACGACCCACCAACTTCCGTATAACCTCCCTGAAATCCACGGCCGACCAAGCACACTTCGGATGCTTCACTCCGTCCTTGCGGCCGGGTGGACAATGCTTGGACCTTGGATCATTCCCTTCAATCCGACACCCCCAGGAACCTGGAAGGAGCCGTCATGGCCAAGCCCATTTCGTTCACGCTGAATGGCAAGCAGGTGTCCGCCACCGCCGACGGCACACGCATGCTGGCCTATGTGCTGCGCGAGGATCTCGAACTCACGGGCACCAAGGTCGGCTGCGGCCAGGGCCTATGCGGCGCCTGCACGGTGCTGGTCGATGGCGAGGCCGTGCGCTCCTGCTCCACCTCCCTGGCTTCCGTAGCCGGCAAGGAGGTCACCACCATCGAAGGGCTGGGACTCGCGGAGAAGCTCCACCCTGTGCAGGAGGCCTTCCTGGATCACCACGCCTTCCAGTGCGGCTTCTGCACGCCGGGCATGATCCTCAGCGCCTATGCGCTCTTGAAGAAGACGCCGAAGCCCGATCGGCGCCAGGTGGCCGAAGCCCTGGACGGCAACCTCTGCCGCTGCGGTGCCCATGTACGGATCCTGGCCGCGGTCGAAGCCGCTGGCGCGAAGGGAGGTACCCGATGAACCGCCGCACCTTCCTCCAGACCACCGGCGCAGTGGGCCTGTTCGTCAGCTTCCCCATCTCCCTGCGGAGTCAGGAGTCGGAGAAGATCCCCAGCGAGGTGCCCGAGTACCCCAAGGACTTCAATGCCTACCTGAAGATCGGCCCCGATGGGCGCGTGGGCTGCTTCGTGGGCAAGATCGAGATGGGCCAGGGCAACATGACGGCCCTGGCCATGCTGGCCGCCGAAGAGCTGAACGTATCGCTGGACCAGGTGGACATGCTCATGGGTGATACGGACCTCTGCCCCTGGGATGGCGGCACCTGGGGCTCGCTGAGCATCTGGCAGTTCGGCCCCGTGCTGCGTGGCGCCGCGGCAGAGACCAAGGCCGTGCTGGTGCAGATGGCCTCCGAAAAGCTGGGCATCGCCGCGGAACGCCTACAGGTCAAGGATGGCGTGGTGTCGTCGCTGGGCGATGCCTCCAGGAAGGTGACCTACGGCGAGCTGGTACAGGGCAAGCAGATCGAGCGGCACCTGAAGGATGTGAAGGTCAAGCCCGTGGCCGAGTTCACCCTGGTGGGCAAGGAGGTGCCCCGCAAGGACGGCCGCCTGAAGGTCACGGGTGGCGCGAAATACACCGCGGACATCGTGCCCGAAGGCACCCTGCACGCCGCCATCCTGCGCCCGCCTGCACACGGCGCGAAGCTGCTGAGCGTCGACGTCTCCGCCGCGGAGAAGCTGCCCGGCGTGAGGGTGATCCAGGCCGGCGATCTCGTGGCCGCGCTGCACGCGCGCAGCGATCAGGCCCGCGAGGCCCTGGGCCGCATCAAGGCCACCTTCCAGCCTTCGCCTTCCGCCCTGAGCAACGGGACCATCTTCGAGCACCTCCTCAAGGCCGCCCCGCCCGCCAAACAGCTGGCCGCCAAGGGCGACTTGAAAGCCAGCGAGGCCGCCACCATCCACAAGGTGGAAGCCACCTACCTGGACAACTACATCGCCCATGCGCCCATGGAACCGCACGCAGCCGTGGCGCGGTGGGACAAGGGCAAGCTCACGGTGTGGGCCTCCACCCAGGCCCCGTTCCTGCTGCGCAGCATCCTGACCAAGGCGCTGGGGCTCACCGCCCGCAACGTCCGGGTCATCACGCCCTTCGTGGGTGGCGGCTTCGGCGGCAAAGGTATGGCTCCTCAGGGCGTCGAGGCCGCGCGCCTGGCCAAGGTGGCGGGCTGCCCGGTGGCCGTCGTCTGGGATCGCCGGGAGGAGTTCTTCCTGGACACCTTCCGACCTGCGGGGGTCGTGAAGGTCCGTGCGGGCCTCGACCAGGGCGGCCGGATCGTCACCTGGGAGCACCACGCCACGGGCGTGGGCGAGTCGGAGGCGGAGACCATGTACGACATTCCCCACCAGCGGATCACCTCGGCCGGCTCCTGGATGGGCGGCAATCCGGCGGGGATGCACCCCTTTGGCGTGGGCGCCTGGCGGGCCCCGGCCGCCAACTCCAATGTCTTCGCCAAGGAATCCCACATGGATGTCCTGGCCGCCAAGGCCGGCGTGGACCCCGTGGCCTTCCGCCTCAGCCATCTGAAGGAACCCCGGATGATCGTCGCGCTCGAAACCGTGGAGAAGGCCTTCGGCTGGACCCGGAAGCCGGGGCCCACGGGCCGGGGCTTCGGCGTGGCCTGTGCGAACCACCGCGACACCATGGTGGCCGCCATGGCCGAAGTGGCCGTGGACAAGAAGACCGGCGTGGTGAAGGTCAAGCGCGTGGTGCTGGCGCAGGACATGGGCGTGGTCGTCCATCCCGATGGCGCCCGCCAGCAGGTGGAGGGCTGCGTCGTCATGGGCCTGGGCTACAGTCTCCTGGAAGAGATCCGCTTCAAGAACGGGCAGGTGCTCGACGAGAACTTCGACACCTACCAGCTGCCCCGCTTCTCCCAGATGCCCACCATCGAGACCATCCTCATCCCCAATCCAAACGTGCCCGCCCAGGGCGGCGGCGAGCCCGCCATCGTCGTCATGGGCGCCCTCATCGCCAACGCCATCCACGACGCCCTCGGCGTGCGCCTGCTGCAGATGCCCATGACGCCGGAGCGCATCAAACAGGCCCTCAAGGCCTGAATCGCCCACGCCCTGGCATGCTGACGGCATGGTACTCCGTTCCCTCAGCTTTGCCACGGTCCTGGGTCGGATCCACCTGGCCTGGACGGCGGAGGGCATCTGCGCGCTCCGCTTCGCGGAAGGCCTTGATCGGGATGACGCCAAGGATGCACCTGGATGGGTCATGGACGCGGTGCGACGGCTCATGACCCACCTCGCGGGACACCCACAGGCGTTCGATGACATCCCGCTGGACGTGTCGGGCCTGACACCCTTTCAGCGGCGCGTGGCGGACGTGCTGTGGGCCACCCGGCCCGGCCAGACCCTCAGCTACGGGGACGTCGCGCTGCTGGCCGGAAGCCCCGGTGCGGCCCGGGCCGTGGGCCAGGCGGTGAAGGCCAACCCCATCCTCATCCTCGTGCCCTGCCATCGCGTGGTTGCGGCGAACGGTCCGGGGGGCTGGAGCGCCTTCGGCACGCCGGAGCGGAAGGCGCGGCTGCTGGAACTGGAGCAGCTCACAGGCGGTTGATATCGGCAGTCTCCAGCACCGCCTGCGGCGCTCCCCGCAGGGCCGCGTGGACCATGGCCAGCCCGAGTTGTTCAGTGGTCGTAAAGCTGTCCGGGGCGAACCTTTTCAGCAGGGGAAAGAAGGGGGTGAACAGGGTATAGAGCACCCGGTACAGCCGCGTTCGGGAGGTGATCCCGTGCAGGGGCTGGATGACGCCCGGGCGGAAGAGGTAGGCCGCCTCGTCCAGTCCCGCCGAAGTGACTCCGAGGCAGAAGAAGCAGGCCTCCAGGCCGGCCAGTTCCTTCTCGATGGCCGCGTAGTCCAGGTAGTCCTGGTGCAGCACCTCCTTCAGCTTGGGATGGGTCTGGCCCGATGGGCGCCGGAGAATGGCCACCACCTGGGTGACCTCGGGATCGCGTAGGCACTCGCGCAGGACGCCCTGGCCGATCATGCCGCTGGCGCCGAAGAGCAGGACCCTCATGGCTGACCTCCCCATGCCGGACCCGGGTCGACACACCCCAGTGTGGCGTCAACAGCCTCCGCCAGTCTCGGGCTTGGAAATTTGGTGGACCTTCTGGCCGCAATGTATCGAGAAGCACCCGGATCCCCAGTGGACCTTTTGCCCCATTCCTCCATCATGGGGGGACTCCCGGGAGCCCTTATGGAAATCCAGGTGAAGGCCATCCTGCTTGCACTCGCCCTGGTCGTCCCAGCCAACCTTCGAGCGGAATCCCCTAAGACCGACTTCAAGCTCGTGCAGGTGACCTGGGACCAGAAGGTCCCCATGCGGGATGGCGTGAAGCTCAGTGCCACCATCTACCGTGATCCCAAACAGCTCAAGCCCCTGCCGGTCATCCTCACCATGACGCCCTACATCGCCGACCATGCGGCGAAGCAGGGGCTCTACTTCGCGCAGAACGGCTACGTCTTTGTCGCCATGGATCTGCGGGGCCGCGGGAACTCGGAGGGCAACTTCATCCCCGGCCAGGTCGAAGCCAAGGATGGGTACGACGCCGTGGAATGGCTGGCGAAGCAGCCTTGGTGCGATGGGCAGGTCGCCACCTGGGGCGGGTCCTGGCTCGGGTTCAACCAGTGGAGCCTGGCGAAGGAGTTCCCTCCACATCTCAAGGCGTTGGCGCCCACAGCGGCCGTGCATCCAGGCGTCGACTATCCGCAACCCAACGGCATCCCAATGTCCTACATGCTCCAGTGGCTCACCTTCGTGCACGGGCGGGCCCTCAACAGCGGGCTCTTCGGGGCGACTGCTTTCTGGAACAACGTCGAGTGGGAGCAGGTCACCACCCGACGTCCGTTCAGGGACCTCGAGGCCATTGCCGGCATCCAGGGCACGGTGTTCCAGACCTGGCTCCAGCACCCGCGGGAAGATGCGTTCTGGCAGGCCATGACGCCGCGCCCCGAGCACTACGCCAAGCTCCGCATCCCGATCCTGACCATCACCGGCCACTACGACGCCGACCAGACCGGCGCCCTCACCTACTACGAACGGCACATGACCCACGGCCAGGCGGACATCACCCAGCGCCACTGGCTGGTCATCGGCCCCTGGGATCACTCAGGCACGCGGAGGCCCAAGGCGGAGCTGGGCGGCGTGACCTTCGGCCCCGGTGCCGTCATGAGCATGGAGGCCCTGCATAAGGCCTGGTACGACCATGTGCTGAAGGGCGGTCCGCGGCCGGAATTCCTGGAGAACCGGGTGGCCTGCTTCATCATGGGTCGCAACACCTGGATCCATGCCGCATCCCTCAGCCAGATCGAAGGGCCACCCCTGAGCCTCGAACTGGATCTGGCGGGCGCCAAACCGGGGGACGTCACCCGTGGCGGAGTGCTGACGCCCCATCCGCCGTCGGGACCTGGGAGCGGGATCCTGGTGGCCGATCCCGGCTACCTGCCCCCCCGCGCGGACCTCGACGAAGAGAATGCGCAGTATCTCAAAGACCAGAGAGACGTCTTCAAGCCCATCTCCAGCCAGGTGGTCTGGCACAGCGAGCCCTTCAAAGAGGAGACCATCTTTGCGGGGCGTCCCAGGCTGGCGCTACGCCTCGCCTGCGATCAGCCCGACGCGGACTTGCGGGCAACCCTCCAGGAGGTGCTTCCAGATGGCAGTGCCATCGGCCTTTCCAGCGGCTCGCTTCGCCTGCGCTACCGCCGCGGGGGGATCGAGCCGATCCTGATGACCCCGGGCCAATCCGAACTGGTGGAATTCCCCGCTCTGGATTTCTTTGCAAGGGCCCTGGCCAAGGGCAGTCGGCTCCGCCTTCTGGTGAGCGTCGCCCCGGTCTTCGGCACTCAGCGGAACACCCATACCGGGGGCGACTTGGCCTCCGAGCCACTGTCATTGGCCCGCATGGCACACATCACCCTCCTGACCGGACCGGGCAGCGGCAGCCTGCTGCAGCTGCCCCGGCCGGAGGCCTCAGTCCTCAAAGCCAAAGAGTCCCCGGCCCAGTCACACTAGACCCGTGACGCGCCCCTTCCCCGATGACCTGCTGCAGGTCCCGCACCGCCGGGACGTGCCCTTCTCGAAGCTCACCACGCTGGGCGTGGGCGGGCTTTGCCGCTGGCTCTTCGAGCCGACCACCGAGGCCGAGGCGCAGGCTTTCGTCCGTGCCTGCGCCCGGGAGGGCCTGCCCTGGCGGGTGCTGGGGGGCGGCTCGAACCTGGTGGTGCTGGGCGACGTGTCCACGCCGGTCCTGCGCCTGGCCCTGCCGAAGGAGATCCAGCGCGAAGGCAACCACATCAAGGCCCCCGCCAGCCACGGCCACATCGCCCTGGCCGAGGCCGCCGCTGCTGCGGGCCTATCGGGTCTGGAATTCGCCAGTGGCATCCCCGGCTCCCTGGGCGGCGCCATCCGCATGAACGCCGGCGCCTACGGCCGCGAGTGGGTGGACGTGCTGACGCGCTACCGGTTCCTCACCCCGGATGGCGAGCTGGTTGAAAAGGCGCCGGAGCCCGGCGAATTCCGCTACCGCTGGAGCTATCTGACAGGTGGCCGCGTCATCCTGTCGGCCACGGCCAAGCTGGTGGCGGGTGATGCCGCCGCGATCCGCGCCCAGGTGGCCGAGTACCGCGAGAAGCGCGGCACCAGCCAGCCCCTGTCCAAGCGCAATGCTGGGTGCATTTTCAAGAACCCCCCGGGCCTGAGTGCGGGGCGGCTCATCGACCAGACCCACCTCAAGGGTCTGCGCATCGGCGATGCCGAGGTGAGCCTGGAGCACGGCAACTTCCTCGTGAACCATGGCAGGGCCACTGCCGCGGAGTTCGCCGAGCTGATGGAGACCGTCCGGACCAGAGTCCGTGAAGCCCACGGCGTGGAGCTCGAACCCGAAGTGGAGGTCTGGCGGGACAGTCCTCGGTCCTGAGTATTCAGTCCTCAGTAACATGGCGGCCAGAGGCCGCCATGCCTTGCAAGGAATGGCGCGCCCGCAGGGCGCCCGGACTAGACTGAAGGCTGATACCTGAAGACTGAGGACTCCTTCCACCATGTCCATGCTCCCCCGCACCCGCCCCAAGCGTCCCTGGCTCCCCTGGGCCCGGGCGGGCATCACAGTGGTGGTCATCGGCTTGGCCGGCTGGGGGTTGATGGAGCTGGGCACGCGGTACCTGGGCCTGCAGAAGCTCGTCATCGAGCAGGTGAATGTGAGTGGCTGCCGGGGCGAACGGCTGGCCGAGGTCCAGAAGCTGGCGGAGCAACTGGTGCTGGGCAAGCCGTTGTTCTGGGTCGATGCTGAGGAACTCCGGTCTCGCATCGAGGCCAAGCGCTGGGTGCGGGGCCTGCAGATCCGGAAGGATCCCCCGGACCGCCTCAGCCTCGCCATCGAGGAACGACGACCCGTGCTCTGGCTGGTCCGGCCCAATGGCGTGTTCCTGGTGTCAGATGACGGCGTTCTGCTGGATCGGGTCAATCAAGCCAACTTAAATCCCATTCCCGTCGTCGTGGATCCTTCCAGCCAGACAGACCAAGGGCTGGCCCGTTTGGTGAGCGCTGCACGGACTCTCCGCGAAAAACAGCAGGGCTTTTATGAACGCATCACCGAACTTCGGGATAGCCCGAAGGGGCCTGTGGCCTATGTTGAAGGACTTCTGGCTCCGATCTACCTTTCCCGCAAGGATGTGACAAAAAATGTGCCCAATTTCCAAGGGCTCTTTGTGGACCGCCTCTCCCAGCGGCCGGATCTGGCCCGAGTCAGGTACATTGACCTGCGGTGGGATGACGAAGTGGCGGTGGGCGAACCGGAAGAGGAACCCACCCCCGCAAAGCCGCGGCGCTGAACCCCGGGGGCAGCCTTCCCCGTTTTTCCCACCACGAATCCTCGATTTTGTGGGCGGAACTGGTATAAACCTAGAGCAAGGAAAAGGATCTTCATGCCGCAGCGCGCCGTTCTCCTCGGACTCGACCTAGGTGCAAGCAAAGTGGTGGCGGTGGTCGCCGTCCAGGAGGAAGACGGAACCCTGAACGTGACTGGAACGGGTCAGGCCTCGCCCCAGGGCGGCATGACCCAGGGCCAGATCACCGACATGGACCTCAGCACCCGCGCCGTCGTGCGGGCCGTGGAGGAGGCCATGAACACCGCTGGACAGGCCAAGGTGGACGGCATCCGCGTCGCCGTGGACGGCATCCAGTTCAAGGGCGAGAACCTGCGGGACTCCATCACCATCTCCAGCGGCGACAAGATCATCACGGCTGGCGACCGAGACCGCGTGCTGGAGCAGGCCACCAACAGCTGCAAGCTGGCCAAGGAAGAGCTGGTCCTCCATCGCATCCCGCAGATCTTCCACATCAAGGGTCAGCGCGACATCCGCAATCCGGTGGGCATGTTCGGCGAGACGCTGGAAGCCGAAGTCCGCATCATCGTGGCGCCCAACCCGGTGATCACTAACATCCAGCTCGCCCTGAAGAACGCCGGACTGCATGGCTCCGAGCTGATGTATTCACCCCTGGCCAGCGCCGAGGCGGTGTTGAGCCGGGAGGACCGCGAGAACGGCGCGGTGGTCGCCGACATCGGCGAACAGCTCACGCATCTGGGCATCTTCCTGCACGGTACGCTCTTCCACTCGGCGGTCATCCCCATCGGTGGCGCCCACTTCACCCGGGACCTGGAGATCACCAAGCACCTGGGTGGCATCACGGCCTCCGAGCGCGTCAAGATGCGCTTCGGCACGGTGCTCCCGAATCACGTGCCTGTGGAAGAATCCATTGAGCTCGAAGAAGAGGGGCGCCTGGTGTCCCGCCGCGAGATTGCCGAGGTCCTGCAGGCCCGCGCCGCCGAACTGCTCAACCATGTGCTGGCCGAGATGGGTCGCACGGGACTCACCCACGAGATTCACGGCGGCGTGCACCTGGTCGGTGGCGGCGCCCTGCTCACCCACCTGCCCATCCTCGCCCAGACCCTGCTCGGCCGCCCGCGCGTGGTGCTGGGGCGGATCCAAGGGGTGGTGGGCCTGCCCCAGGCCACGGGCAATCCCTTCTTTGTGAACGCACTAGGTGCCGTGAAGTCCCTTGCCCGCGACATGACTGAAACCCGCGGCAAACAGGACCGGGGTAATGGAATCCTCGACCGTTTCAAGAAGCTCTTCTAGCCATGACCTTTTCGGGAGCCCCGATGACCGAGACCCCCTTTCTTCCCTGCCCCCACGGCCTGCCGGGCGCCAACATCAAGGTCTTGGGCGTGGGCGGTGCGGGCTGCAATGCCATCAACCGCATGATCGACAGCGGCGTGACGGGCGTGCAGTTCATCGCCATGAACACCGACCAGCAGAGCCTCGCCCACAGCAAGGCCCACCTGAAGCTCCCCCTGGGCCCCCAGAGCAGTCGCGGCCTGGGTGCCGGTGGCAGCGCGGAGCGTGGGGCCGTCGCCGCCGAGGAAAGCCGTGAGGAAGTGCTCGCGGCCCTGCAGGGTGCCGACATGATCTTCATCACCGCAGGCATGGGTGGCGGCACGGGCACCGGGGCCGCTCCGGTCCTGGCCAACTATGCCCGTGAACTGGGCGCCCTCACCGTGGCCGTCGTGATCACGCCCTTCGCCTGGGAAGGCCGCAAGAAGGGCGACCTCGCCCTGGCCGGTCTCGCGAACCTGCGCGACACCGCCGATACGGTCATCGTCGTGAGCAACGAGCGCCTGAAGAACGTCTGCGATGCCCGGGTGACCATGAAGGAAGCCTTCCGCGTGGCGGACGGCGTCCTGATCCAGGGCGTGCGCGGCATCGCGGATCTGATCCTCAAGCCCGGCATCATCAACGGTGACTTCGCCGACGTGGAGGCCGTGCTCCGCAATGGTGGCGAGGCCCTCATCGGCACCGGCGCGGGTCGGGGCGAAGAGGCCGTCATGGACGCCCTGCGCAAGGCCCTGGCCTGCCCCCTGCTCGAGCGGGCGCAATCCGGTGCGGCCGCCAACGTCATGGTGTCGATCACCGCCGACTGGGAAGTAATGGAGGCCTCGGCCATCGAGACCGCCATGAACTACCTGCAGGATCACTACAACGGCCGGCCCGACATCAAGGCCTGCACCGTGGAAGGCGAGGGCATGGAAGACCGCGTGCTCGTTACCGTCCTTGCCAGCGGTTTCGATCAGGAAGAAAAACTGGACGAGGAACGCCGCACCAGCCTGCACCTGGGGGCCGCCCCTTCGGCCCCGCTGCCCGCCTACACCTCCGCCGCTGCCAGCCAGGTGCTGCCGGCCAACGTGGTGAGCGGCCGGGTGTACGGTGAAGTTCCCGCCGGGGAAGTGCAAGGCCCCACACCCACCCGCCTGCTGCCCCAGGCCCCCACCCCCAGCGGCGAACTACCCGGCAGCTCCGACGACCTGCATGTGCCTGCGATCATCCGCATGGGCCAGGGACGGCTGGGGATCGAGTAGCACCGGAGTTAAAACTATGGCCAAGACCAAGCAGCTTGTTCTGGAGTACTTGGAAGAGCTCTCCGGTGAGATTCTTGATCAGGCCCACGTGGTGGAAGATTTTGTTGCGAAGAGGCCAGGTATTTACGCGCTTTACCAGAAGGACAACCTCTACTACGTGGGGCTCGCAACTAATCTCCAGGCTCGCCTCAAACAGCACTTAAAGGACCGCCATCAAGCAAAGTGGGACCGATTCAGCGTGTACATTACAAGCAGTGATGAACACCTGAAGGATCTTGAATCGCTGCTCCTTCGTGTCACGAAGGTTCCAACAGGAAACAGACAGAACGGGAAATTTCAATCCGCCACGAATCGCAACTCAGCCCTCAAGCAAATCTTCAAATCTCATCAGAACAAGAAGCTGAATGAA
>JANYAZ010000025.1 GCA_025361045.1 Geothrix sp.
CGAACCTAAATTGAGGGAAGAGGAGTTCTGCCATGACCCACCCCTCCAGCCCGTTATCTCTGGAAACCCAGGCCGTCCACGCCGGCCGCGAGGTGCTGCACGAGCAGGGCGTCCACGCCATGCCCATCGACCTCAGCAGCACCTATCCTGTGCAGGATCTGGATGAGGGTGGCCGCAGCCTCGAGGCCATGGCCATGGGCGGGCTGCCCATCGGCAGCCCGGTCTACGCCCGCCTCTACAACCCCACCGTGGCCCGCTACGAGCAGGCCCTGGCCCAGCTCGAGGGCGCGGAGGAATGCGTGGCCTTCGGTTCCGGCATGGCCGCGGTGACCGCCAGCCTCATGGCCGCCAAGCAGCGGGGCAACCACATCGTGGCCGTGCGTCCCCTCTACGGTGGCACGGATCATCTGCTCGCCTCGGGCATGCTGGGCCTGGAAGTGACCTGGGCCGAGGCCGATGGCATCGCCGCCGCGCTCCGTCCCGACACGGCCATGGTCATCGTCGAGACGCCCGCCAATCCGACCCTGGCCCTGCTGGATCTCGATGATGTGATCCGCCAGGCCGGCAAAGTGCCCGTGCTGGTGGACAACACCTTCGCCACGCCGATTCTCCAGAATCCCATCCAGCAGGGCGCCACCCTGGTCCTCCACAGCGCCACGAAGTTCCTGGGCGGCCATGGGGACGTGCTGGCGGGCCTGGTGGCCACCAACCACGACTGGGCCACGGAGCTGCGCAAGGTCCGGGTCATCACCGGCAATGTGCTGCATCCACTGGCGGCCTACCTGTTGCACCGCAGCCTGCCCACCCTGCCCCTGCGCGTGCGTGCCCAGCAGGCGGGTGCCCAGGTGATCGCCGAGCGACTGGCCAACCATCCCGCCGTGTCCGCCGTGTACTTCCCTGGTCTTCCGGGACAAGATCCCAAGGGCCTCCTGGGCCGCCAGATGAAGGGTCCGGGTTCGCTGATGGCCTTTGAGCTCGTGGGTGGCTTCGAGGCAGCCTCTGTGGTGATGTCCGAGGTGAAGCTCATGACGCCGGCCGTGTCGCTGGGCAGCGTGGACACCCTGATCCAGCACCCCGCCGCCCTCACGCACCGCGTGGTGAATGCGGAGGCTCGCGAACACGCCGGCGTGTCGCAGTCCCTCATGCGCCTGTCCGTGGGCCTCGAAGGCCCCGATGATCTCTGGGCCGACCTGGAGCAGGCCCTTGTGAAGGCCATGGCCCGCACCGCTACCCACGCCTGAACCCAGTTGTAACAACCATGATTCGGGGCCGCCCTGGGAATGGGGTGCCCCCGGTCGTATGCTGGGGGCCTAGTGTGAAAGGGAACACGATTGATTTCCCGCCCGGGTCTGATCCACCTCCATTGCGGTGATGCTGCTGCCTCCGTCCATCGGAAGTCAGGGCTCCCGGGGGAACTCCGAATCTGGCGCGATTCGCCCTCGGTCGGTCCCTGGACGTCTGGATCCGGGGATCTGAATGCGCTACGAGCCACCTGGTGGGGCTTGCCTCCTTCCGAGATCATGGACCTGCCTCACCTTGAGGACCTGGCGCGGGCCACTGAGCCCGTTCTCTGGTTCGGCCCAGATCCCTGGGAGCAGGCCTGCCTGCTCTGGGTGCTGGGGGAACTGCCCGAGGGTCTCCTGCCGGACCTGGTTCCGCTTCATCTCGGTGTGGCCAGGTTGCCCCCCGCGGTGCTGCCCCGCAGTTTCGCGGGACGAACCCTCCTCGAGGCCGACACACTCCAGGAGGCCCGGGTGCTGTGGAGGCTCTTCCTCGATGAAGGTTGGGGCGCCCTGGGTGGTGCGCGGGTGGCGGCGCTGCCTTGGCTGGGACCGGCCCTGACGCGGCTGGCAGAGGATCACCCGGTCTCTGGGCCGGGTCGGACCCGCAGGCAGATCCAGGATCTGGTGGATCAGGGCTTGCGGGACCTGCCAGCACTCCGGCGGGCGCTGGAACAGATGGAGGATGCCCACCACGGCGCCTGGTACGGGGACCTCTACGTGGCGCGGATGGTCGAGGCGATGGGCGTGCGGATAGGCTGAGTCTGCCGCCATGTCCCTTGCCCCACTCCCGCTCTCGTCCAAGGTCACGGTCCTCAGGGGCCTGGGACCGGCCCGGGCGGCGGCCCTGCAGGAAGCTGGCATGGACACCCTTCGGGATCTGCTCTGGAACCTGCCCTACCGCTATGTGGATCGCGGCAGCCTGAAGCCCCTCGGCAGCCTGGATCTGCGCGGATTGGAGGCCCAGGATCCCGGCGGCATCGTCACCGTTCTGGGCACCATCCAGGACCTGCGCCAAAGCACCACCCACGTGCAGCGCATGGCCCTGACGGAGGTGCTGCTGGCCGATGGTACAGGCACGCTGCGCCTCCTCTGGTTCAATCAGCCCTACCTCGGGCGTACCTTCAAGGTGGGTGATCGCCTGCTGGTGTTTGGGGCCTTGTTCATGGGCCGTCACGGCCTGGAAATGCGCAGTCCCCAGTTCGAATTGATGGAACGCAGCGGGGACATTGGCTGGGTACGGCGGTATCTCCCCCTGTACCGGAAACTTGGTCCACTCACGGGTCGGGTGCGGCAGCGGCTGGTGGCCGAGGCGCTCACCCGGGCCCACCTCGTGGAGGATTGGCTGCCCCTGGAGTTGTCGAAGGATTTGCCGGACACCCTGACGGCGTTGCGCTTGCTGCATGACCCTCCGGACGAGAGCGAGGCGCGGGACCTGGACGGCGGAACGACGCTGGCCCATCGACGCCTGGCTTCGGAAGAGCTCTTCGCGTTCTCCTTGGGCGTGGCCCTGCGCCGGGCGGGGCGCCTGCAGCGGAACGGCATCACAGTAACCACTTCTCCAGTCTTGCGGGAACGCCTGAAATCCTTTCTTCCTTTTCCACTGACCGGCGCGCAGCGCCGGTCCTTCAAGGAGATCGTGGGGGACCTCACTTCGGGCCGGGTGATGAACCGGCTGCTGCAAGGCGACGTGGGCAGCGGCAAGACTCTGGTGGCCCTGCTCGCCATGGCCATGGTGGCGGAGACCGGGGGGCAGGGCGCCCTGCTGGTGCCCACGGAGGTGCTGGCCCGCCAGCACGCCGCGAGCTTCCGACGCTACCTGGGCGACCAGGCCGGGGCCATGCAGCTGCTGCTGGGGGGCATGAAG
>JANYAZ010000098.1 GCA_025361045.1 Geothrix sp.
AGGCTCAGGCGGATGGCCTGCCAGTCCATCAGCGCGCCGCCACCACGAAGCCGCACCGGCGGAGGATCTCCAGCGCGGGCGGGGACTGCATGAAGGCCCGGAACGCCAGGGCATCGGCGCGGTTCCGGGCGTGGTTCAGGATCACGCCACCTTGATCAAGCGGCGGGTGCGCGTCCTCGGGTATCTCCCAGTAGCGGCCGGAGGCGGCCATGACGGGGGCCTTGGCCAGGGACAGGGCCAGGATGCCGATGTCGGCGGCGCCGGTCTGCACGAACTGCGCGGTCTGGCCGATGTTCTCGCCGAAGACCAGGCGCGGCGTTACGGCCTCCAGCAGCCCAAGCTTGGCGAGGGCCGCCTCGGCGGCCCGGCCATAGGGCGCCACCCGCGGGTTGGCGATGGCCACTTTCTTCGCGGCGGGGTGCAGCAGGGCCTTCATGCCCAGCTGCTCCACGGGGATGGGGGAGGCCTTCAGCACCCACAGCACCAGGTGGCCCCGGCTGTAGAGAAACTCAGTGCCGCCGTCAGCCACGCCCGCTTCCATCAGCTTCTTCGGATAGCTGAGGTCCGCGGAGAGGAAGAGGTCGAAGGGGGCCTTGTTCATCAGCTGGGCATAGAAGTTCCCGGAGGAGCCGTAGGTGATGGCCACCTCCACGCCAGGGTGGACCTTCGCGAAGGCGGCCTTCACCTCCACCAGGGCGAACTGCAGGTCGGCGGCCGCGGCGATGGCCAGGGTGCGGGGCGACTCGGCCCAGAGGGCCAGCCCCCAGCACAAGGCCAGGAGGGGAATGCACAGGGTACGCAAGCGGTTCAAGGGGTCTCCACGGGCGCGGCCGGAGGCCGCTGGGCTTTCTGAAAGTAGGGCGACATTCCGGCGGGGTCAATCGGCGGCACAATGGAGGGTCCTTTGGAGCCACCATGCGTCTCATCCCAGCCCTGATCCTCGGTGTGCCCCTGTTGGCCCAGATGCTGGCCCCAGTACAGGACCGGGCCGACCGCTTCCTGAAGCTGGTGAACGCGGGCTACCAGTCGCTCACCTATGTGGCCGCACAGGCCAGCTGGAACGCGGCCTCCGACGTGAAGGCCGAGAACGACGCCGCGGCGGAGTGGGCGGGGAAGGCCTACGCCGCCTTCAATGGCAACCCCGCCCTCATCACCGAGGCCCGGGAGCTGCTCCAGCACCGCAAGGAGCTGCAGGAGGTCACCGTCCGTCAGTTGGAGCGCGTGCTGCTCAACGCCGCCGAAGGCCCCATGACCAAACCCGAGCTGGTGGCGGCCCGCGTGGCGGCGGAAACCGCCCAGACCAGCACCCTGAACGGCTTCGTCTGGATGCTGGACGGCAAGCCCATCTCGGCCAACCAGATTGACGAGCTCCTGGCCAAGAGCGGCAACCTGGCGGAGCGGCGCAAGGTATGGGAGGTCTCCAAGGAGAACGGTCCGGCCCTGAAGCCCGGCCTGGTGAAGCTGCGCGACCTCCGCAACGGCTGTGCCCAGGCTCTGGGCTATCCGGACTACTTCGCCCTGCAGGTGGCCAAGTACGACCTCACCACCGACGAGATGATGGCCTTCAACCGGAAGTTCCTCGCGGAGCTGAAGCCCCTCTACCTGCAGCTGCACACTTGGGTGAAGTACGAGATGGCCAAAAAGTACGGCCAGCCCGTGCCCAAGGCCATCCCCGCCCACTGGATCAACAACCGCTGGAGCCAGAACTGGACCGGCTTTGTGACGGCCGTGGACTTCGATCCCTACTTCAAGGGCTGGCAGCCCGAGCGCATCGTGAAGACCGCTGAGGCCTTCTACACGGGGCTGGGCTTCGAACCGCTGCCCGCCTCGTTCTGGGTGAAGTCCGACCTCTACCCGGTGAAACCCGGCGAGACGCGCAAGAAGAACAGCCATGCCTTCTGCAATCACCTGGACCTGGACCACGACATCCGCAGCCTCATGAGCGTCGAGGCCAACAGCCAGTGGTTCGAGACCGCCCACCACGAGCTGGGCCACGGCTACTACTTCATGTCCTACACCAACCCGAACGTGCCGCCCCTCCTGCGGGATGGGGCGAACCCCAGCTTCCACGAGGGCATCGGCGAGCTGGTCGCCCTGGCCACGCGCCAGATCCCCTACCTGAAGGCCACGGGTGTCCTGCCGGCGGACTACAAGGTGGATGACATGCAGGTGCTGCTGAACGATGCGCTGGAGACGGCCATCCCCTTCATGTTCTGGGCCTGCGGCACCATGCCGGAGTGGGAGGCTGACTTCTACGCCAAGGGCATGCCCGAGGACAAGATGAATGCCGAGTGGTGGCGCATCGTGGGCCAGCTCCAAGGCGTGAAACCGCCAAGCCCCCGGGGTGAAGAATGGTGTGACGCCGCCACGAAAACCCACATCAACGACACCCCCGCCTACTACTACAGCTACGGCCTAGCCACGGTCTTCAAGTTCCAAATGCACGATCACATCGCGCAGAAAATCCTCCACCAGGATCCCCGCAGCTGCAATTACGCCGGGAACAAGCAAGTGGGCGCCTTCCTGAAGGGCGTGCTCGAAAAAGGCGCCACGGAAGATTGGCGCAAAGTGCTGAAGGGCGCCACGGGCGAGGACCTGAGCACCCGCGCCATGGTGGAGTATTTCAAGCCCCTGCAGAAGTGGCTTGAGGAGCA
>JANYAZ010000122.1 GCA_025361045.1 Geothrix sp.
CGGCGAGTCCCTGGACCAGGCGGCCCAAAAGGTCCGCCTGGCCAAGCTCGAGGCGACCTACGCCGAGCCCGCCCGCCGGTTGCTGTCCCTGGGTGCCCGCGGCGGCTGGCAGGAACCCTACCTTCAGGGCCGCATCGCCCTCCTGGACGGCCGTCACGCCGCGGCCCGTGACCGCGCTGCCGAGGCGCTGACCGCCGCTCCGCAGCGCTACGAGGCCCTGATGCTGGAAGGGGAGGCCTGGGTCCGGGAGGGGCGCAGCGCCGCCAACGACCAGAAATTCCAGGTGGCCCTGAGGTCGGTGGAGCGGGCTCTGGAATGCCTGGAACAGGCCACCGCCTGGGGCCGCAGCGATCCGGACCTGCACGAACTCATCACCCGGGCCTATCGCATTCGCGCCCTTACCCTTCAGCGCCAGGGGCAGGACCCGCTCCCCGCTGTCCAGGACGCGGAACGATCTGCAGCACGCACACTGGCCCTGGACCCGGAAGCCTGGATGGTTCGGGTCGATCTGGGTATCGCCTTCGAAACCAGGGCCCTCTACTTTGCTTCCACCGCCCCGAAGCAGGCCATGGACCCACTCGAACACGGCCTCCGGCACCTGCGCCGCGCCGCCGAACTCGCCCCCACCGAGGTGGAAGCCCTCGCTCAGTTGGCCTATGCCCAGTATGTGCTGGGCGCACTGCAGCGGATCCTGGGCGGATCTGGACGGGAAGCCCTGGAGGAAGGGCTCCGGGTGATTGCACAGGCCCACCAGCTGGCCCCTGACGAGCTGACAGTGGATTCCCAGGAGGCCTCCCTGGCCCAGGAGCTGGGGGCGGCCTTGCGAGATGAAGGCCTGGACGGTACGGAGGCACTGCACAGGTCCGTAGCCGCCTGTGAGCGGCTGCTCAGAATGGAGGGCATCGTGAAAGCCCAGCCAAGAGAGATTCTGGGCAAGGCCCTCGTCAAACTTGGAATGGAGGATTGGCTGGCCGGGCGCGATCCCCGTCCGAACCTTGCCCGGGCCGTGGAGGCCGCCGACGCCTCCCGGCTAGAGAAGCCCGAAGCCGCTGACAGCGCCACCCAGATGGCTGAACCCATTGCAGCCCTGGCCGAGGCTGGGCTGCTGGTGGGCGACGATGTGAAGCCGACCCTGCAGCGGGGTCTGGCAGCCTTCGATGCCGTCAAGGACGACGCCAGGAACCTTGGCCTGTTCAAGATCTCCCGGGCGGGATTGGTCCTTGTGGATGCTCGTAGGCAGTGGCTTGGGGGGCAGAATCCCCTGCCGCGAATTGGGGAAGCCCGCTCGGCGCTGCTCCGGGAAAAGGCTTTCACGGCTCAGCCCGATGTGCGGTTGGGCCTGGCGAAGCTCGACCTCATGGAAGGGGCGTGGCGGATCAGTCAGGCCCAGGATGGTTCAAGCGCACTGCGCGCCGCCGAACAAAGGCTGAAGCCGTTCCTCCAAGAAACCTCGCCGCCTTTGGAGGTGCTCGACGCCCTGGCCGAGGTGGCGCTGTGGCGGGCCCGGGCTGCCCGGACCGCTGCGCGGTCGCCTGCGCCCCTGGCGCTCGAAGGGCTCAGCCGTGCGCGCGCTGCCCTGGCGAAGGGCGGCCAGCATGCCAGCCGCCGGCTGCTGGAAGCACGGCTCCTGGCCTTGGCCGGACGGGGCGAGGAAGCCCGAAAGGCTCGCGATGCGGCTGCCGCAGCCAACCCGCTGGTCCGGGGAGGGGCCGAGTGGCGGGCGGCACTGGCCGAGGCGGGGCGCTGAACGAGCACCAACATCCCGCACCGACACCATGGCCGGAGCTCGCTTCAGCGGATCAGGAACCCTGGCCGTGACAGAGACAGACCCTACAACCTGAACAGTGGCTTGTAGCTGTCCCGGTGGTGGTAGGCCAGGAAGGCGTTGGCCAGCACCAGGATGATCGCCACGGGGAGACCTTCGGGGGCGAGGAAGAGGTGCACGCCGAGGAAGTTCAGGATGAGGGGCGCGATCAGCACCGTGGCCAGGGGCACGAATTTCCCCGACAGAAACGCCACCCCGCAGATCAGTTCAATGATCTTTACCGTAGGCAGGAGATACCGCGACGCCACCAAGCCATCGTTGAAGACCTTCATGGCGCCATTAAGCTCCGGTGGCGTGATCAGCTTGAACAGGAAGGCAATGGAAGA
>JANYAZ010000149.1 GCA_025361045.1 Geothrix sp.
CCACGGCCAGTTCTCACCCAACATCACCATCCGCATCGCCTCGGGCGGCTACATTGGCGGTGGGCTCTACCACTCGCAGAACGTGGAGGGTTGGCTCACCACCCTGCCCGGCATCCGGGTGGTGGTGCCCGCCTTCGCCGATGACGCGGCGGGTCTGCTCCGCACGGCCCTGCGCAGCCGGGGGACCACCCTCTACCTCGAACCCAAATTTCTCTACAACGCGAAGATGGCCCACGCGGTCATTCCGCCCGACTTCGCTGTCCCCTTTGGCAAGGCCCGGGTTCGCCGGGTCGGCACCGACCTCACCATCCTCGCCTACGGCACGCCGGTCCACTTCGCCCTGGAGGCCGCGGCCAAGCTGGAGAAGGAAGACGGGAAATCCGTCGAGGTGGTTGATCTGCGTTGCCTGAGTCCCCTGGATACCGATGCCATCATCGCCTCCGTGAAGAAGACCCACCGCGCGCTCATCGCCCACGAGGACAAGGTCTTCGGCGGCTTTGGCGGCGAACTGGCCGCCATTGTGGCCTCGGAATGCTTCGTCTGGCTCGATGCGCCCGTGGAGCGGGTGGGTTCTGAGTTCACGCCGGTGGGTTTCAACCGCATCCTCGAACGCGCCACCCTGCCCAACACCGACAAGGTCCTAGCCGCCGCCCGCAAAGTGCTTTCGTTCTGAACTTCTTGAATTTGCAACCGCAGATAACGCAGATGGCCGCAGATAAAGATCCTCACTCCCATCTGCGAAATCTGCGTCATCTGCGGTTAAAAACTTCTATTTCTCTTTTCCAGAATTGATCACCACACAGGAGTGCACATGCAGTTCGGTCCCTGGGACGTTCAGATCGTCAGCGGCGGCACCTTCCGGTTGGATGGCGGCGCCATGTTCGGCACGGTGCCGAAGGTCGTATGGAACAAGCTCTACCCCGCCGATGAGGACAACCAGATCCTCATGGGGACCAACTGCCTGCTGATCCGCGGCGAGCTGGGCGGAAAGCGGCACGTCATCCTCGTGGACAATGGCAACGGGGACAAAGAGACGGACGACTTCATGGTCCGCTTCAAGTGTGAGGGCCGGGGCGTGCTGGACACCAACCTTGCGAAACACGGGGTGAAGCCAGCCGACGTCACGCTGTGCATCCTCACTCACCTGCACTTCGACCATGCCGGTGGCAGCACACGCTTCGATGCGGACGGCAAGGTCGTCCCCAGCTTCCCCAATGCGCGCTACGTGGTACAGGCCAAGGATCTCGCCGATGCCAAACACCCGCACCTGCGGGTGAAGGCCAGCTACCTGCCCCAGAACTGGGAACCCATGGAAGCCGAGGGAATCCTGGACACCGTGGCGGGTACGACAGAACTGCTGCCTGGCATCTCGGTGCGCCTCGCCCCGGGTCACATCGAAGGTCTGCAGAATGTGGTAGTCGAAGGCGGCGGGAAGCGGCTCCTGTATTTAGCCGACCTCATTCCCACCGCCCGCCACATCCAGCCCGCCTGGGTCATGGGCTACGACCTGGATGTCGTCACCTGCGTGGATGAGCGTCAGAAAGTGCTTGAGGAGGTCGCCGGGAACGGCATTATCTGTGTCTTCGAGCACGATCCTGAGATCCCAGCGGGTACCGTCAGCCGAGATGCGAAGGGCAAGTACGCAGTGGCCCCCGTCAGCCTATAGCTTCGGGGAGAAGCCTTCAACACTCCGGGACCCGGCTAGGATGGTCAACATGCCGCGGGTGCGTCCCTTTCTCCAGCTCAGGACCAGGATCACCCTCCTGGTCTCATCGATTTTGGCCTTGGCCCTGCTCGTAACGGCCGTCATGGTGCACTGGCGGATGGAACAGCAGACCCGCGAAGCCCTGGGCGAGAAGGTCGTCCTGCTGTCCCGGATCATGTCCGAGGCCGAGGTGGTGCGCGATGGGCTGCGGGGGAACCGCCCCTCTACCCAGGTCCAGGACCATGCAGAGCGGCTGCGGATCGAGTCGGGCGTGGACTATGTCGTGGTCATGGACATGAACGGCCTCCGGCTCTCCCACCCCAACCGGTCCCTCATTGGCGCGCGCTTCGCGGGCGGGGATGATGCGGACGTGTATCGGGGGCACTCATACCTCTCCGTGGCCAAGGGCACGCTCGGGGTCTCGCTGCGGGCCTTCACGCCGGTCATGGACGGGGACCGGCAGGTGGGCGCCGTGGCCGTGGGCCTGCTCCAGTCCGGGGTGGACCGGGCCGTCGTGAGTGTTCGCAAACGCATCGCCCTGGGAGGTGTCATCGGCTTCGCGGCCGGGATCCTGGGAGCCATGTACCTGGCCGGCCGCATCAAGCGGATCCTCCTCGGCATGGAACCTCAGGAGATCTCCACCCTGCTCCAGCAGCGCAACGCCATCCTCCAGTCGGTCCGCGAGGGCATCATCGCCGTGAACCGGGAGCTGGTCGTCACGCTCGTCAACGAGGAGGCCCTGCGCCT
>JANYAZ010000195.1 GCA_025361045.1 Geothrix sp.
GTTCCAGATCCTGCGCTTCAAGCTGGCGGCCCACCGCCGCAAGGCCGCCCGCCGGGGCGAGTACGACGCCGTGGACGTGGATGTCTTCCCGCCGGTGTCCGATGCGCCAGACCCGGCCGCGGTGCTGGAGCGGAAGGAACTGCTGGCGAAGCTCATGGGTGGCATCGCCCGCATGGGCGAGCGCTGCCGCGAGTTGTTCCGCCTCAAGCTGCAGGGACGCAGCTTCCCCGAGATCCAGGGGCTGATGGGCGCCACGACCCTGAACACCGTCTATACCTGGGACCACCGCTGCCGGAAGCAGCTGCTCGAAGCGCTGGGCGGGCGCTGGGAAAGTGCCGCCGGAGGAGGGGCGCCATGACGCGGATCGACGCCAAAAAGCTCCTGGGCGGCTACGCCACCGGCACCCTCACCGAGCCGGAACGGCGAGATCTGTTGGCCGCAGCCATGGGCCACCAGGCCATCTTCGACGCCCTGATGGATGAAGAGGCCCTGCGGGAACTGCTGGCGGATCCAGTGGCGAAGGCCCAGTTGCTCGCAGCCCTGGTACCGGCCGCTGCGCCGAAGGTTCTACCCTTCTGGCGGCGAACGGGTGTGCTCGGCGCGGCGGCCAGCCTGCTGCTGGCCTCCCTCGCGGGTCTCGCCTACCTGCGCAGCCCCGACAAGGCGTCTCCTTCCCTGCACCCGGAGGTGGAGAAGGCCCCTGCCGCCAAGGTCGTCGCAGTCCCGCTCCCGGCGCAGGTGCCCCCGCCCATTGCGCGGACTCGAATCCCCGCCGAGAAGGCCAAGGGAGTTGCTGCGCCTCTCCAGGTCGAAGCCAAACCCGCCTCCCCTCCACCGGAACCGATACCTCAGCGGGTGGTGACCTCGGCGGCGGGTGCGTCCGTGGCTGCGGTGGCGGACGCGTCCCGGGAGAAGGCCGCTGAGTTTCGTCGGGCCGAGGCCCAGGACAACCTGGCCCGGAAGGCCGAGGCGCCGCGCCCCGCCGCCGCAGCGGTCATGGAGGTGGTGGCATCCGTTCCTCCGGCTTCCGTGGCAAAGAAGGCCAAAGCCCAAGGCCAGACCCGCCAGGATGTCCCTTCCGCCGTGTCCGGGGGCATGGTCAGCGGCATGGTGGGGGGCGTGATCTCCGGGCCACCGGCCACCCCCGCGCAGGCCCAGCGGGTCGAATGGAAGGCCGCAGCGGCTTTCGCGCCCTCCTGGACGCTGGAACCACGGCCCGACGGTTCTACCCAGGTGCTGGTGAAGGGGCCGGCAGGGGCTCATGCGGTGCTCCTGCGGCGCAGCGCCTCGGGCGTGGCGGTCCTGGCCCTCAAGGTGATCGATCCCGGTGGAGAGATGACGCGATGGGCCGCTGAGACCCGGCTGGCGGTGGGCGACGCGCTGGACCTCTACCTGTTGAACGCCCCCGTGGCCGAGCCGGTGCGGCTGCCGGAGACCGGGCCTGTGGACGGGTTCAGAGCAAGGATCTTCCCGGCCGTGAAGTAGATCCTTCTGGATTCAAAAGAAAATTGAATCAAAGCCATCCTTGTGAAAGGGATCTCCTCCTCGCGGCATTCCCTCCTGAACCGCGCCATGCCGGCGTGGCCCATCCGGGAGGAACCCATGTCGCTGCGCCGCTCCACCACCGCCCTGCTCGCCTGCGCGGGGCTCGCCCTGACCACTCAGGGAGATGCTCAGGCGCGCATCCGCCCCACGCCTATCCGGCTGGATGGGACGCCGAAGGGCGAAGGCACCGACACCACGCTGTCGCCCTATTTCTTCGTCAAGAGTGATGACGCATCTGTGGACCAGCTGCCCCTGAAGGCCACCTCGGCCAAGGTGGCCATCGCGGGCGTCATCGCCGATGTGAAGGTGACCCAGGTCTACAAGAACACCGGCACCAAGCCTCTCGAGGCGATCTATGTGTTTCCGGGCTCCACGCGCTCGGCGGTCTACGGCATGACCATGACCATCGGTGATCGCGTGCTCAAGGCCCAGATCAAGGAGCGCGGCCAGGCTCGGGCGGACTACGAGCAGGCCAAGCAGCAGGGCCGCAGTGCCTCGCTGCTGGAACAGCAGCGGCCCAACGTGTTCCAGATGAACGTGGCCAACATCCTGCCGGGCGACGAGATCCGCGTGGAGCTGTCCTACACGGAGCTGCTGGTGCCCACGGAAGGCACCTACGCCTTCGTCTATCCCACCGTGGTGGGTCCGCGCTATGCAGGCAAGACGGGCACGGAATCCAGCACCGGCGAGCCCTGGGTGGCCAATCCCTACACGCATGCAGGCGAGAAACCGAGCACCACCTTCGACCTGGAGGTGAAGCTGTCGGCGGGCCTGCCGATCCAGCACATGGCCTGTGCCACGCACAAGACGGCCATCGCCTATGACGGCAAGGCCGAGGCCACCCTGAAGCTGGACCCCAGCGAGGCCCAGGGCGGCAACCGCGATGTCATCGTGAAGTACCAGCTGGCGGGCGGCGCCGTGCAGTCCGGCCTGCTGCTGGATCAGAGTAAGGAAGAAAACACCTTCCTGCTCATGGCCCAGCCGCCCAAGCGTGTGACGCCCAAAGACCTGCCGCCCCGCGAGTTCGTCTTCATCATGGATGTCAGCGGCAGCCAAATGGGCTTTCCCATCGAGGTATCGAAGGTGCTCATGCAGGAGATGATCCAGGGCCTGCGACCCCAGGATCTCTTCAATGTGATGGTCTTCGAGGGCAGCGCAGCGCTGTGGTCGCCCGCCTCCCAGCACGCCACGCCCGAGAACGCCGCACAGGCTCTGGCCTTCGTGCGGTCACAGAACGGCGGCGGCGGCACGGAACTGGGGAGCGCCATGCGGCGGGCCCTGGGCCTGCCCCGAGTACCCGGCATCTCGCGCACCTTCGTGGTGTCCACGGACGGCTACATCAGCGCCGATGGCCAAGTCTTCGACATCATCCGCAAGAACCTGGGCTCGGCCAACCTCTTCACCTTCGGCATCGGGTCGTCGGTGAACCGCCACCTCATCGAGGGCATGGCCCACGCGGGGCAGGGCGAGGCCTTCGTCATCACCAGGCCCGAGCAGGCCGCCGCGGAGGCTGAGCGCTTCCGGGCCTACGTCAGCTCGCCGGTGCTCACCAACCTCAAGCTCACGACCAGTGGCTTCCACATCCAGGATCTCGAACCCCTGCAGCTGCCGGACGTGTTGGCGGACCGGCCTGTGATCTGCCTGGGCAAGTGGACCGGTGAAGCCAAGGGCACCGTCACCCTGTCCGGCATCAGTGGTGCCGGCCCCTGGAGCCAGACCTTCGACGTGGGCCAGGTGAAGGGCCGAAGCCACGGCGCCCTGCGCCAGCTCTGGGCCCGCCAGCGCATCCAGATGCTCTCGGACTACGATCAGTTCGGCCAGGATGAGGCCCGCCGGGCGGAGGTGACTCGCTTGGGTCTCGCCTACCACCTGCTCACGGCCCACACGTCCTTCGTGGCGGTGGACACGCAGGTGCGCAACGCCGACGGACCCAGCACCACCGTCACCCAGCCCCTGCCCCTGCCCGAGGGCGTGTCGGATGCGGCCGTGGGTTATGCCCGCGGGGGAGTGGTGGGTGGCGTGATGGGCGGTGTGGCTGCCAGCCCCATGGCCTATGGACCCCCTCCGATGATGAAGCATGCCGCCCGGGCTTCCGCCCCGGTCGACGTGATGTCCCAGGATCAGGCTGTACGCATGGAGAAGGCGAAGGAGGCCCCCGCCCTCCGGATCAGGGCCTTCTCCGGCATCACCGGCACCTCGGATCCCGCCGCCCTGCGCCGCGAAGTGGAGGCCCGCCTGCTTGATCCTGCTTTGGCGATGGTCCTGGCGGGGATGCCCTCGGGCACCACCCTTGAATTGAAGGTGGATCCCTCCGGACAGATCGTATCGGTCGCCTTCAGCCGCCCTTTCCCAGGTGCCGCCAAGGCCAAGATCCTCATTGCCACCTGGCGGCTGCGGAACTGGACGGGCGGGATGGCGGGCAGCCTGGAACTCCTGCTGGGCAGCCTGGAACTCACGCTGGACTGACCTGACGTCCAGACCATCTTCCTCAACCTGCATGGTGTGCACGACCTCCTGCCGTCTGGTCATAGGCCAGGCGGCAGGAGTGTTTACCGGATGGCGCGGGGGATTAGCCCACCGGCCGCTTCCCTTTCCACTTGGATCGTCGAAGGGCGGCCAGCGGGTCGGCATCAGGAGGCAATCCGTTCACCGAAGCGCGGAGGGTCAGGCGCCGCTTACCGTAGGTGAAGGCACGGGCGGACAGATACCCCCCCGTCCCCGCGGAGCGCACGATCACGATGAACTCGGGTTGCTGGCTGCCGACACCTTTCGAGAGCACGACTTTCTCAATGGCTCCATCCCGGTCCAGGACCTGGCCTGCGCAGAAAAAGGTGGTGTCATCGCCCGGGGCCGGGATGCTGGTCCTGGACCCCCGGCTGGCGCAGTGGCCGAGACGGAATACCTTCGTATCCATGCGCTGGGTCCGAGGAATGATCTGCATGCTGAGCATGGGGGGATACGAACCTGAATCGAGGCCACCGCCCTCCGTAGCGGAGATCGCCGCTTTTTCGGCGGCCCGAGAACGGATGGTTCGGGATCAGATCGCGGCCCGGGGCGTCAAGAACTCACGGGTGCTGGAGGCCATGGCCCGGGTGCCCCGCCACGCGTTCGTGCCCGCCGATCAGCGCTCCCAATCTTACGAAGATGGGCCCCTACCTATCGGCCACGGCCAGACCATCTCCCAGCCCTACATCGTGGCCTTCATGACCGCCGCGCTGGATCCCAAACCCGGCGACCGGGTGCTGGAGATCGGCACGGGCTCGGGCTACCAGGCAGCGGTGCTGGCGGGCCTGGTGGCCGAGGTCTACAGCATCGAGATCGTGGCGCCCCTGGCCCAGCGTGCCGAGGCGGACCTCCAACGGCTGGGCTACGGAAACGTGAAGGTCCGCGCCGGCGATGGGTACCGCGGCTGGCCTGAGGCCGCGCCCTTCGACGCCATCATCGTCACCTGCGCCCCGGAACACGTGCCCCAGGCCCTGGTGAATCAGCTCAAGGCGGGGGGACGGATGATGGTTCCCGTGGGGCCCACCGATGGCGTCCAGGAACTCTACCTGTTGCGGAAGCGGCCCGGGGGGCTGGAGACCAGGGCCGTGCTGCCCGTGAGGTTCGTGCCCATGGTGACCAAGGGCCCCCCCGGATAGCTGCCCAACAACGTCTTCCGCCAACACTTCAGGACTACGCGGTCACGCGCAGGCCTGATGGGTGCAGAGTGAAGGTAGACCTGACATCGCCAGAGGTTCCATGACGCCGCCCGAGCCCCCACCCATCCCGTCGAGATCACGCACCAAGCATTGGCTGTCGATGAACTCCACACCGCGCGATTGTAAATCGATCACAGTGGATTTGATGTCATCGCAATAGAAGGAGATATCCGGCGTCCCCGTAACCGGCCCGGCGCCGGTTGGATCGGTTGGATGCACGCCCATGTCAGCCTGGGGCATGTCGAAGATCAGCCATCCGCCACCGACATCCGTCGCATGGAACCCAAGCTTATCGTGGAGGAATG
>JANYAZ010000232.1 GCA_025361045.1 Geothrix sp.
AGGAAGTAGATGGCCAGGAGTGCCACCAGCATCAGCACGGAGCCGGCCAGCGTGTAGAGGAAGAGCTTGATGGCGGCGTAGAGCTTCTGGGGGCCGCCCCAGATGCCGATGAGGAAATACATGGGCACCAGCATCACTTCCCAGAACAGGTAGAAGAGGAACATGTCCTGGGTGATGAAGACGCCGAGCATGGCGGTCTGGAGCACCAGCATCCAGATGTAGTATTCCTTGTGCCGTTCCTCGATGGACTTGAAGGAGCAGGCGATGGCGATGGGCCCGATGAAGGTCGTCAGCAGCCAGAGCAGGAGGCTGATGCCGTCCATGCCCACGCTGAATTTCACGCCCAGGGCGGGGATCCAGGTCCAGGCCCCGGCCCATTGGACCGCATCACTGGCGCGGTCGTAGCCGAACCAGAAGGGCAGGCTCAGCAGGAGGCTGGCAATCATGATCAGGAGGGAACCGATCTCGAAGATCCGGCGCTGATCCTTGGGCACGAAGAGCAGGACCAGCGCGCCCAGGACGGGCAGGAAGGTCGCCACCAGCATCAGTGTCGTGTTTGCGGTGAACATGGGGACTCCAACCAGGAAGGACTAGACGAAGAATTTCACGACGGCGAAGACGAGGAAGCCGAGGAACATCACAAAGGCGTAGTGCTGCACACGGCCGGTCTGCAGGCCGCGGAACACGCCGCTGGTCTCCTGCACGATGTATTCAGTCAGGTCGACCGCACCGTCCACCAGGTACTCATCCACCCAGTGCATGAGCTCGGCCCAGAGGAGGGTGAGGCGGGCGGCGCCGTTCACCATGCCGTCCACCACCCAGGTGTCGAAGCTCCAGAGCTGGGCGGAGAAGCGCTTGATGGGCGCGATGAGGGCCCACTCGTAGAACTCATCCACGAAGTACTTGGCGTTCACCCACTCGAAGATCTTGGGGAACCGGGTGACAAAGGCCCTGGCCTTGGACCAGCCGGGATCCAGCCCGTAGATCCAGATCGCCAACAGGATGGCTCCGGGAGCCCAGACGAGGGTCGCCCAGAACATCAGCGCGTACTCGATGGCGGGAGCCGCTTGGTGGCCGTGCTCGGGCGCCGAAACCTGGTAGAGCAGCGGCTCGATCCACTTGGAGAAATGGTCGTTGCCGAAGATCTTGCCGAGGGTCGTGAGGCTATGGGGCAGGTTCAGGAAACCCAGGATCACAGCGAAAATCGCAAAGATGAACACAGGCACCCACATGTTCCAGGGCACCTCCTGGGGACCAGCGTGGTGAGCGTCGTGGCCATGCGCCGCGGGTGCAGCATGGGCGTGATCGTCATGGCCATGGTCGTCAGCGCCATGGTGAGCCTCGGAAGGCACCGACAGACCATGGGGATCATGCCCGGCCCCACGGTACTCGCCATAGAAAGTCATGACCATGAGGCGGGTCATGTAGAAGGCGGTCATGAAGGCGCCGAGCATACCCAGGATCCAGGCCACGAGGTTGAGCGTGGGGCCGTCATAGGCGCCGTGGTGGTACCAACCCTCGAAGACCTTCCAGAGGATCTCATCCTTCGAGAAGAAGCCCGAGAAGGGGAAGATGCCCGCAATGGCCAGGGTCGCCAGGCCCATGGACAGGAAGGTCCACGGCATGTACTTCCTCAGGCCCCCCATGTTCCGCATGTCCTGCTCGTGATGGCAGGCCATGATGACGGAGCCGGACCCAAGGAAGAGGCAGGCCTTGAAGGCCGCGTGGGTGAACACATGGAACATGCCGGCAGCGAAGGCACCGGCACCCAGGCCCATGAACATGAACCCAAGCTGGGACACAGTGGAGTAGGCCAGCACCTTCTTGATGTCGTACTGGGCCAGACCCATGCTCGCCGCCACAAAGGCGGTCAGCGCCCCCACGAACAGCACCACGGCCAGGGCCACCGGCGCTTGGATGTAGATGAAGTTCAGCCGGGTGATCATGTAGAGACCACTGGTCACCATGGTCGCGGCATGGATCAAGGCCGACACGGGAGTCGGGCCCGCCATGGCGTCTGGCAACCAGACGTAGAGCGGAATCTGGGCGGACTTGCCGGCGGCGCCCACGAAGAGGCAGCAGCCGATGAGGTTGAACCACCAGGCTGGCGCGTGCGTGATGCCGAAGAGGGTGATGGCCTTCAGGCTGGAGATCTCCCGGACCGAGCCCATGAGGGTGTCGTAGTCCAGGCTGCCGAAGACCATGAAGATCAAGAAGAACCCGATCATGAAGCCGAAGTCGCCGATGCGGTTGGTGACGAAGGCCTTCTTGCCGGCGATGGCGGCGTATTCCTTATCGAAGTAGAAACCGATGAGCAGGTAAGAGCAGAGGCCCACGCCCTCCCAGCCCAGGAACATCATCATGATGTTGGCGCCCAGCACCAGGTTGAGCATGCTGAACACGAAGAGGTTCAGGTAGGCCATGAAGCGGTAGTAGCGGCCGTCGTTCCGTTCCTCAGCCATGTAGCCGGTGCTGAACAGGTGGATCAGGAAGCCTGCGCCAGTCACCAGCAGGGCCATGGCCCCGCTGAGGGCGTCGAACTTGTAGGCCCATTCGATCTTGTAGGTGCTGAGACCACCCAGAACCCTGGCGCCCCCGACGTCAAACCAGGTCCAGAGGCTCTGGTGGATGGACCGGCCCTCCGCTGGCAGGCCGAGGAGCTGAATGAAGTAATACAGCGTCAGCAGGAAGGCCACCCCGACGCTGCCCAGGGCGAGGGCATCCACGATGGCGGTGTTCTTCAGGCGCTTGCCGCTGAGTCCGTTGATGAGAAACCCGAACAGCGGCAGGAAGGGAATCAACCACAGCAGGGTGCTGGGCTGGGAGGCGGCGGTGGTGGCGGCGTGCACCAGGGTCATGTCGGCAGTCATG
>JANYAZ010000259.1 GCA_025361045.1 Geothrix sp.
CACGGGTGCTGGAGGCCATGGCCCGAGTGCCCCGCCATGCGTTCGTGCCCGCCGATCAGCGCTCCCGATCTTACGAAGATGGGCCCCTACCCATCGGCCACGGCCAGACCATCTCCCAGCCCTACATCGTGGCCTTCATGACCGAGGCCCTGGACCCGAAGCCCACGGATCGCGTGCTGGAGATCGGCACAGGGTCTGGGTACCAGGCTGCAGTGCTGTCGGCCCTGGTGGCGGAGGTCTACAGCATCGAACTCCTGGAGCCCCTGGCCCGGCGCGCCAAGGTCGACCTCGAACGCCTGGGGTTCACCAACGTGAAGGTCCGTTGCGGCGACGGCTACCTGGGCTGGCCCGACGCCGCGCCCTTTGACGCCATCATCGTCACCTGTGCACCGGAGCAGGTGCCTCCGGCGCTGGTGGCGCAGCTGAAGGCGGGCGGCCGGATGATCGTCCCTGTGGGCGCCCAATGGGAGGTTCAGGAGTTGGTGCTGCTCCGGAGGACACCCGCGGGCCTGGAGAAGCAGGCCGTGCTGCCGGTGCGCTTCGTGCCGATGGTGAAGGAACGCTGAAGGCCGACCCCGCTTCCCGAGGCGCTCGACGGGGTCATTCCGCCCCCTGGGCCGCGGGCGCCATCAGCCCAGCAATGGAGGCGCGGTGGCGCATCTTCTTCCAGCTGACGATGACCACCAGGGTGGAACAAGCCAGGAAGTTGCCCAGGAGCACCATGGACATCTTCGGGTCGTGGAGGACCAGCCGGCTGTAGAAGTGGCCCGTGAGGTGGGCCAGGGCGAAGTAGCTCCAGGTGACACGCGAGACGGCGCTGGCGCCGTTCGGGCACTTCAGCGCGGCCATGATTTGCGGCAGATAGGCGAACAGACGAAAGGTGTTGGTGACCACGAACAGCCAACTCACCACCTCAACGGTGCTGGGCATGGGTATCTCCATCGAAAGGCCACCCGCCAAGTGCTTCAGTCCCTGGACTGTTCGGCGGAAAACGGATCGCGGACCAGCGTGGTCTTGGCTCCGATCGTGGCGAAATACATGCGGATCCTGCCCGTGAATCCCAGGCAGAAGGCCAGGATCGCCCTCCACGAGGGCAGGGCGGGAGCGGCAGGCAGGGACGACGGGGTGCTGACCGAGACGCGCATGATGGGCCTCCACCCAGGGCCGCGAAGGTGCCGGGCTTCGGCACCACGGACCACTGATGGACCTAGACTGCGGTCGGTGGTGAGCCAGGGGCAGAGCATGAACATGCGTTTTTTTCTGATTCGTGATTAAGTCCCATGCGCTTTCAGGAGATGAGACCCTGACGCAGAGCCTTGCTCACGGCCTCGGACTTGGAGTGCACGTGCAGCTTCTCGTAGATGCTGCGGATGTAATTGCGGACCGTGTTCTCACTGACGTTCAGCAGATCGCCAGCCTCGCCGTAGCCGTGCCCTTCCGCCAGCAGTGCCAGGAGTTGGAGTTCCCGGGGGGTGAGCTGCCGCTCCGCGGGTTCGGGTCGCGGCGTCTTTCGGAACAGCACCACCACCTTCCGGGCGATCTCCGGCGACATGGGCGAGCCGCCATCCCGGGCCTCCTGGATGGATTCCAGCAGCCGCGCCGGCGGCGTCTTCTTCAGCAGGTAGCCGGCCGCACCATTGCAGATGGATTCGAACACGCTCTCCTGCTCGCCGTAGACCGACAGCATCAGGACTTCGATGGTGGGCCACCGGTCCTTGATGATCCGCACCCCCTCGCGGCCCGACATGCCGGGCAGGTTGATGTCCATGAGCAGGACGTCCGGGAGGTCATGGGCCAGGGCGGGAAGGGCCTCTTCCACCGATTCATAGGCGCCGGTGCAGTGGAAGCCGGGGCTGCCGTGGATCAGAAGGCGCAACCCCTCGCGCGTCGAGCCGTCATCTTCGACCAGGGCCACCCGGATGGGCGCGGATTCATTCATCGCGGACCTCGCGGAGGCGGTGTCTCAGAGTGGGGTCTGGGCTCTGCGGGGGGCATGGCATGATCATGCTCCCCCCAGCAGGCGATGGGGCAGCTCTAGGCGGATGCCCGTCCCTGTTGCATCGGAGGTGATCTCTAGTCGTCCGCCCATGTCCCGGGCGCGGATGTGCATGCTGATGAGGCCGCGACCCCGGTGGGAGCTGGTGGAATCCCGCTCGGGGAGGTCAGGAGGGAGACCCCTGCCGTCATCTCTGATTTGGGCGATGACCGCGCCACGGTTGACCTCCACCTGCAGGTGCAGCGTGCTGCAACTGGAATGCTTCAGGGCGTTGTTGATGGCCTCTTTCAGGATCAGGAAGGTGCCCCGGCGCTGCTCGGGCGTCAGCTTGATCCGCGCCGGATCGGGCGGGAGGCTCATTGTCCACCTGATGCCTTTGGCCTCCAGGGCGCCAGAGGCGAACTGCCCCACGCGAGCCAGCAGGTGCTTGAGATCGTCGCGTCGCGGGTCGATCGACCAGACGATCTCCGCCATGGAATCCACCAGCTCACGGGAGGATTCCGCGATCTCGGTGAGGAAACGGGTTGTTTCTGGCTGGTCCTCCGGCGTGCTCCGCTTCACCACCTCGCTGAGGATGGCGATGCGGGACAGGCTGGCGCCGATGTCGTCATGCAGGTCCGCGGCGATGCGGGTGCGGATGCGCTCCACTTCCAGCAACTGTCGGAGCCGAGCGCGGTAGCCCAGCCAGGCCAGGGCACCCAGGCCACCCGTGACCAGCAGGACGAACCATCCCCGCATCCACACGGGGGGGAGGATGACGAAGCGGAGTTCCGCAGGAAGGTCGCTGGTCTTGCCTTCCGCCCCCACGGCCCGGACCTGGAAGTGGTAGCGACCCGGGGCCAGGTTGGCCAAGTCGACGTGACGCGGGCTGCTGGGTGGGGTCCAGTCGTCGGACACGCCCTCCAGCCGGTACTGGTAGAGCAGCGCCTGGCCAGCCAGTCCCTCAGGGCTGGTGAAGTCCACCTGGATGCGGTTCTGGTGGTGAGGCAGGGTCGGGAGTTCCCAATCCGCGGTCCCCGACTCGGGCAGCGCTCTGGGCGTTCCGGCCACTCGGAGTCCGGTGAGGTAGATGGGCGGCGCCGGATCCGGATTGGGCGGAATCGGCAGGTAGCGCGACAGGCCGCCGCTCAGCCCGAACCAGAGGGCCCCCTCGCGATCCCGATAGGCCACCCGCCTCTGGGGCCTCGATGATGCCCGCGCCCCCCTGGGACGTGGCCAACCAGATGCGTCCGGCCGCGTCCTTCATCATGGATCGAATCCATCCTTCCGGTATGCCGTCCGTGTGGGTGAAGACATCGAACCGCCCGTTCCTGTACCGGGCCACCCCGGCACCGTTGAATGCCACCCAGATGTTTCCCGCCCGATCTTCGGCGAAGGCGGTGGGGAGGGAGTCGAACAGGCGGGGCAGGCCATCCTTTTCCCGGAAGCCTTCGACCCCATCCTGCGACCGCCGCCAGCGCCCCAGGCCATTGGTGATGGGGGAGGCGACGGGAAACCAGATGTCGCCGCGGCTGTCCTCGAACAGGGCGAAGATGCCATCCGCTCCGGTGGCCCCCAAGGCTTTGTAGATCCGAACGTGCTGCTTGCTGGCCAAGTCCAGGGCGTTGGGCGTGCGCTCAAAACGAGCGAGCCCCTGCTCGGTGGCCAGCCACCAAGCGCCGAGGTGATCCTGGAGCAGCGTCTGGTTCCAACCCCATCCCGGCATATTGGTGCCAAGCGGAAGGCGGGTTTTCAGGAACCTCCGGCCACTGACGCTGTCGAGCCAATAGGCCTTTCCCTCGGCTCTTCCGGCGATCAGGGTACCGCCCTGGTCCTCGAAGATCACGTCCACTCGGGACGCTGCCAGTCCGTCACTCAGCGTGAAGGTGGTCAGCCCGTCCCGGACCCACCGCTGGACGCCGCTATCGTGGCCCAGCCACAGGTCTCCGTTCGTATTCTCCTCAAGCACGAACACGGGGGCTTTGACGCCCTGCTCCGGACCATGGTTCCGGATGGTCCCGTGATCGAATACGGTCAATCCCGCGGCGGTACCTGCAAGGATGCTTCCCGAAGCCGAGCACACGAGCACCTGAACATCCGGATCGTGCATGCCGTTGGCAGCCGAGAAGCGCTCCAGCCCCAAGGGCCGGGATGCCCCGGGGGGCCATCGGAACCTGGCGATCCCCTTCGAGCCGCCCACCCAGAGTGTCCCATCGGACTCGCGCGCAAGGGCCCGAACCAGGCGGTTCGGAAGGCCATCCGCCTCGGTGACGTGGACCACCCGACCATCCGGATCCAACCCGTAGAGTCCGCTTCCGGTACCTACCCAGAGGCCGCCGCCCTCCTTTTCCGCCAGGGCGGACACCACTGGATCGTCGTAGAGTTTCCGGGGCAGGCCGAGGTCCACGGGCGAGAGGGAATCTCCACTGGGGCTGCGGTCCACCCGGAACAGGCCGCTGGTCGTTCCACACCAGAGCACGCCGCCCCGGTCTTCCAGGAGGCGTTTCGGTACCGAAAACCCCGGCAGTACGGGAAGGACTTTGATTCTGCCGGGACCCGGGTCATCCGGGCGAAAGGCCGGGTTCAGCCGGCACAGGCCCTTGCCGGTCGCGAACCAGAAGCACCCGTCCCGGGTCTGCACCAGATCGTGGATCACCTGGGAGGGCAGGCCCGTCTCCGTGCCAAAGCGGATGAAGGTGTGTCCGTCGAAGCGGGCGGCGCCTTCGGTGCTGCAGAACCAGAGAAACCCGTGCGAGTCCCGGACAATGCGGATGATCCCTCCCCCGGGGAGTCCGTCGGCGGCCGAGAAGCTCTTGATGGGGAGTCGTTGTCCGCTCAGGGCGGAGGACACCAACAGGGTGAGGGCTGCCACGACCGATCGGAGGATCCTCATCTCAGGGCGGACACCGCGAGGGGAAGGAGGGGGAGCCGGATGCATGCGTGATCCAGAGGCAGGAAATTCCGTTCATGAAAGGAGGAGACCCCGATGGTAACCGGTCCTTCAAGGGGTTCTGCCTGATTCCTGGGAATCCCGGGGTGTTCCCGTCCCGATAGACAAACGATGGCCTCCGAGCAGGGGTACCAGTCCATTGGATTCGGCGACTGGATGCGCCCACGGCCATCGTGGGAGGTTCCATGGGCAGGAGGTGGCATCTGCCAGGGGTGGTTACACTGGGCCATGCGGATCAAGAATCCACTGTTGGGCAGTGTGGGCAGGTTCGTCATGACGGTGGCGGCCATCGGCGCCTGCACGCTGATGATGGTCTTCCTGTGGTCCACCTACCAGAGTGTCAACTCCGGGGCCGTCGACTACATCCGGCGCACGCGGGCCGACATCTGGATGCTGCAGTCGAACGCCACGAACATCATCCGCGGTTCCTCGATCATGACCCTGGAGGATGGCCTGACTGTGTTGGATACCAAGGCCGTGGCCTCGGCCTCGCCCGTCCTGCTCCTCCTGTCCTCCGTCAAACTGCACGAACGGTTTTTCACGCTGTTCCTGACTGGCTATCAGCGGGATGCCGTGACGGGAGGACCACCGATCATCGCCGCGGGTCGGGTGATCACGGGGGATGACGAGATCGTCCTGGACGAGGTGTTCGCCCGCAAACATGGCCTGGGCCTTGGACAGACGCTGGAGATCCAGGGAGTTCCCTTGAAGGTCGTGGGCTTGAGCCGGGGCACCAACGCCATGGTCATCCAGTACGCCTTCGTCAGCCTGGAGCGGGCCCAGGGTTTCATCCAGATCCCCGGGCTGATCTCCTTCGTAGCGATCCGGCTTCGGCCCGGCCAGTCCGTGCCGGCGGCCCTGGAGGCCCTGCGGACGGTGCAACCGGAGATGAATTTCTTCACGGATGCCCAGTTCATCGAGAACAACGTGCTTGAGATGCAGACGGGCTTCCTGGCCTTCCTGTTCATCATCACCCTCATGGGCGCCCTGGTCCTCGCCGTCATCCTGGCGCTGCTGCTGTCCCTGGACATCCTGGAACGGCGGCGGGACTTCGTCATCATGAAGGCCCTGGGGGCACCTGGGACCTACCTGCTCGGCATGGTGGCAGGCAAAGCCCTCCTGCTCGGGGTCGGCGGCGGCGGGCTGGGGCTGGCCCTCTTCCTGCCTCTGAGGGCGCTCGTCCGGTGGCTGGCCCCGGAGCTGGAAACCCAGGTCTATCCGGCGCAGATGGCCATCGTGTTCCTCGGTGTGCTGGTCATCTGCCTGGCCAGCGCCCTGATCGCATCGCGTCGCATCTCGGGCTTTTACGCCCTGGAAGCGTTCCGCGCGAGGGGGGACTGAGATGGCCGCGGTCGAGTTGGCGGGGGTTTCCAGACACTTCGGGGAGGGGGACCGCACCCGCCTGGTTCTGGACGGGGTGGATTTCCAGGCAGGGGAGGGTGAAATTGTCCTCATCCTTGGCCCAAGCGGCAGCGGGAAGACGACCCTGCTGACCACCCTGGCCGGGTTGACCCGGCCGTCCTCCGGCGTGGTTCACCTCTTCGGGAAGGACCTCACCCAGATGCCGCCGGATGAGCTCCAGACCCTGCGGGCCAGAAACATCGGCTTCATCTTCCAAAATTTTCTCCTCATTGAATCCATGAGCGGCTACGAGAACGCCGAACTGGCCCTGCGCTTCGCCGGCTGGAAGGCCCGGTCGGCGGCCCTGCGAAGCCGGGAGGTCTTCCTCGAACTGGGCATCCCCCACCTCGGTGAGTGCAGGGTCGCCACCATGAGCCATGGCGAGAAGCAGCGCGTCGCCGCGGCCCGCGCCTTCGGGCCTTCGCCCGCCCTGATCCTGGCGGACGAGCCCACGGCCAGCCTGGAGTACCACCAGGGGCAGGAGGTCATCCGCATGCTGCACGACTACATCCGCGCGGGTGGCAGGACGGCCATCGTCACCAGCCACGATACGCGACTGGCCGAGCTCGCCGATCGCGTGTTCGCGATCCACGATGGACGGCTCAGCCCCGCTGGACCGTGATGGAACCGCGGCCAGAATCCAGGCTGAGGTGATCGCCAGTCCTGATCCGTTGGGTGGCATCCCTGACGCCGACGATGGTCGGGATGCCCAGTTCCCTGCCGATGATGGCGGTGTGTGACAGCAGGCTGCCCTTCTCCACGATCAGTCCCCTGGCCTGGAGCATGAGGAACACCCATCCGGGGTCGGTCATCCGAGCCACCAGGATCTTTCCAGCGCCGTCCGCTGCGGACTCCGGATCGTCCACAAGCAGCGCCACTCCGCTGACGTTGCCGGGTGCGCAACCCATCCCGCTGAGGGTGAAGACCGGGGCGTCTGCGGTGGAGGCCCCCGGGTCGGATTTCTGGCCGGTTTCGGCCAAGGCTCGGTCGGCCTCGGCCAGGTCGCCCTTCCAGACGATCCGTTCCGGAGGTGACAGGGCCTCCTGGGCCACCTGTTCGGCCCGGCGGGTGGCGACCCTCACCTTGAGGTTTAGGCCTTCGCTGGGCGCGGCTCCGAAAGCTTCCTCCACCGTCAGGTAGAAGACATCTCCCGACTGGAGGATGGAGCCCTCCCTGGCGAGCAGGGCCCCAGCGGCCAGGAAGATCCGTCGGATCATGCGATAGAACTCAGCACGCTTCAGGCGGCTGGATTCGCGAAAGCCAATCGATGCCTTGGACTGCGCCAGGAAGAAATGGAACAGCAGGCGCGTCAGCGGACGGGAGCCCACGCCCTGGAGTCGCTTCAGGGCCTGATGGCGGATGGCCCCTTCGCGCGCCTCCATGTCGACGACGCGCAGACCCTGGCCGGCGTACCCGGCGATCTGGCGAAGGAGCAGCCAGGGAGCCTCGGCATAGCTGGGGCGCTCCAGCTTGAGCTCCTCGACCGTGCGGGCCCCGAAGCAGGCGAGGTGGTCCCCCAGGGCGGCGTTGAAGGACGCAATGGCGGCGGCCTCGGCCGGGGACGTGGTCGCCTCGAGGGGCAATCGGGCCAACCGGGCCTGAGCGGCCGCGTCGGCGATCTGGATGAGCCTGGGATGTGCCTGGAGCTGTTCGCCGAGACGGATGGCCGCCCTGGCGGGTTGGAGGCTTGCCATGCCTTCCAGCCCACAGAGAAGGCCGTTGAAGACTTCCAGGGCGGTCTCCGGAGGGACGAGACGACGCAGGGTGTGTTGGGCCAGGGCCGTGAAGAGGAAGGCGAACCCATCGTTGATGAGGGTGAGCTCCCACCCATCCACCATGCGCGCACCCAGGTCGTCGTAGAGCGTCCGCAATCCTCCGAGCCCCTCCTGGGAGGCCGCCTGGAGTCGCCCTTCGAAACCGGACTTGAGTGTGTCGAAGCGCCGCATGAGTGCGGCCATCGAGGGGCGCAGGCGCAGGAATTCGACCAGGAGGCGCAGCAGGATGCGCACGGCCCTTGGGGCTTCGAGGACCTGCGAGGCAAAGCCTGGCCTGGCCTTGACGGATCCGGGTTCGCGAATTCCCATCATGCCTTCCCAGACGGGCACGAAGCGCGCAGCGAAGGGGAGCAGCGAGAAGAGGGCGTACCAGTTCGACAGGCTGTAGTAGATGCGGCCCTGGAAGTGGGCGACCATCCGGTCCAGGGAGGCCGAGGCGCGGTCGAGGTCGGTTCGTTCGATGCCCAGCCGGGTGGCGAGGTTCCGGAAGATGCGCGCATAGGCCTGCTGGACGAAGGAAAAGGTGAGCGGTGCCGTGATGCCGGGATAGCTCTCCACGATGTTGCTGTTATCCAGGAGGTGGACCTCGCCCTGGGGCAAGGCCGTGATGGGTCGCGCCTGGAGCAGGTGGAACCCCGTGTCGAAGGCCCACTCCAGGTCCACCCAGCCCCCCATGGCCACCTCCGCCCGCGTGAGGAGGTCCGCCAACGCCGAAATCATGGCGGCGTCCAGGCAGTCGGCTTCGCGAAGGGCCTCCGGCACGGGTTCCCTTTGCAGGCCCTCCCCAGCGGTTGCGTGCTGCATGAAGCGCTCGGCCTTCATGGACCGGGCGTACTTGGCTGTCCGGTTCCACCGGTCGATGCGAACGACGTCGACTTCGAGGGCTCCCGAGACGATGCCGTGGCCGAGTCCGTAGGCGGCGTTCACGAGCATCTCCCCCAGGTTGCCGTTGGGATGGATGGAGAACGCGACCCCTGACACGCGCGCGTCCACCATCCTCTGTACAATCACGGCCATGCCGACCCCGGCATCGACGAGTCGGTGGTGGAGGCGATAGCTGGCCGCGCCGGCCTTGAAGTAGCTTTTCCAGCAGGCCCGGATGGCCGGGTCCAGGCCCTGGGCCGGAACGTAGAGGAAGGAATCCAGTTGGCCGGCGAAGCTGGCCTTGGGGGAATCCTCCACACAGGCGGAGGAACGGACCGCGAAGCACTCCGCCTGAGGCAGGCGTTCCGACACAACCTGGCGGAGGAACTCCGACGACCAGGCCAGCTCATCCACGGCGGCCTGCCCCCTGGCACAGAGGGCTTCCAGGCCCGGACGATCCTCCGGCGTCAGGGTGGCCAGGTCCGCGTGAAAGTCCTCCAGGGCCGCACCCAGGGCCTTTCTGAAGGTGTCCGCGGACACGCAGAACCAGTCGGGCACGGGCAGTTCCGCACTGCCGAGCCTGGCCAGACCCAAGGCTTTGCCGCCGCAGGTTTCGACCTGGAGCGCGTCGTGGGGGCCGAGCAGTCGCCAGTCCACCGGCTACCTGGGGCCGCCGGTGGCGACGCAGTACCCGCGCAGGGCGAGATCGGAGAACGCGATGACGTAGAAAGCGAGAACGTAGGCCTGACCCACCGTGCCAAGCTTCGGCCCCCGGGCTTCGGGGCTGAGGATGAAGCGCAGGAGCGTGCCCGCGAACAGCAGGAAGGCGAGGGCCTGTGCCACCAGTGCCCCGCCCGAATAGGCGAGGCGGGGCCCCAGGATAAGCAGCAAGGCGAACATGCCCGCGGCGGTGCCCATGGGCAGCAGCGCGGCCCATCGGTACCCGAGCAGCGACGAGTAGGTCTGGTACTGGGTTTCCTGGGAGGGCGGGCGTACCTTCCGGGAGAGTTCCCAGAGCAGCGAGGGCAGGTAGAACAAGAGGCAGATGAGGAAGTCCTCGCCCCGGACCATGAAGGGTTGCGTCAACTTCGGGTCGGCTCCCACCCATCCGAACGCGCAAAGCTGGAGCAGGAACAGGGATGGATTGTGGCTGAGGAGGGCCAGGAGCAGGTTCCCGGAGATGAGCCTGGGCAGGAAGAAATACTTGAACATCAGCAGGGCGTAAAGCAGCAGGGCGAGGTAGTACCCGTTGATCCGGGGGGCGAAGACCTGCACGCCGACCAGGCCCGTGAGGGTGCTCCACCAGAGGAACCGCAGGTCCGTCAGGGTGACCCGGCCCGAGGGCAGGAGGCGGTCGGGAAACAGGGTCTTGTCCGACTCGACATCCTTGATTTCGTCGGAGACCCGGAGGAAGAGGAGAAAGAGAAAGGTCCCCAGGATGCCAGCTGCGGCGGACCATCCCAGGCGGGGGTTGATGCCCCTCGCGGCGAGCAGGGACCAGGCCAGGGCCAGGTAGCTGATGCTCGCGTAGCAGGCGGTGATCAGCGGGGGGTAGGTCGTGGAGAGGTAGAGCCACATGCGCTTGGGTGAAGCGTTCATCGCGGGCCCTCCCTGCCGAGCCGGACCAGGCCTGAGTGTCCGTCCAGACTGGCATGATCGGCTTTCGCCGCGGCCGCCAGCAGTCCCTTCACAGCCAGGACGGCCGGAATGCCGTACTCCCGGGAGATCACCGCCGCGTGAGAGAGCAGGCCCCCCGTCTCCGTCGCCACCCCGGCAATGAGACCGAAATAGGGCGTCCACCCAGGATCGGTGTACTTCGTGATGAGGATGTCGCCCTGGGCGATGCGGTCAGCCCCGAAGATGTCGGCCATGACCCGGGCCGGGCCCTCGGCCTGACCCGGACTGCAGCCCAACCCTGACAGGACGCCGTCGTCCGCCCCACGGGTCATGGGGCCGAGGCGGATGTCCCGGCCCCGGCCCAGTTCATCCGGGTTCTTGAAGTTCCGGAAGGACTCGTAGTACGTGCGGTTGAGGGCCACGCGTCGCTTGATCTCCGCGCGGGAGGCGCTTCCATCCAGGAGGCGGCACAGGTCCTCCAGGTTGAGGAAGAAGACATCCTGGACCGTCGTCAGCCAGCCTTCCTCGAGCAGCAGGCCGGCCAGGTGCAACGTGAACTTCCGGACGAAGTAGTAGTGCCGAGTGGAGAGGTCACGGTATTCCTCACGCCACCAGAGGAAGCGGCGCATGCGGTCGATCTTCGCCGCGACCGCCGGGCGCTTCCAAGGGGGCAGGGAGGCGAGGAAACGCTGTTTCTCCCCTTCGGCGGCCTGGGCCTGGGCCTGGGTGTGCTCCCGGGGAGCGTGGGAATCATCCAGGTCGATCAGCCGCCCGAGGCTGGAGATGGCCATGGTGGGATCCTCGTCCAGGCGGGGCACCATGATGTCCAGCTCGCGGGTCGAGTGGAATTTGAAGGCCTCAATGTAGCCGCGCAGCGCTTCGAAGCCAGGGCCCGACTGACCCGAAGCCAGCGCCGTGGCGATCTGGCCTGCTGGGGTCCCGGTCCAGTAAGTGCGGGCATCGAGTGAGGCTCGGAGGAGGCGGGAGATCTCCCACAACCGGTAGTTGGGCAGGAGGTGGGACAGCTCCTGCAGGCCCGACAGCAGCAGGATGATGTCGGCCCCCAGCTTCTGAAGGTCCCCCTTGAACAGGCTCTGGTAATTGCTGTTGTTGAAGATGAGGTGGAAATAGGCGTACTCGCTGCGGAAGAAATCCTGCTCGATGAAGCCCCGGTAGAAGGCGTAGAACGCCTCCCTGCCCATGCTGTGGGGATCGATGCGATCCAGCTCCCGCAGCCGCGAGGTCTGTGCCGCGCGGAAGGCCTCACAGCCGTCCAGCTCGAGCTGGAAGGACTTGCTCAGGGCGCGTACCACCCGCAGGGCGCGCCACAGACTCCCGAGCCCAAGCCGGGAAGTCCGTCCCGAATCCGCATAGGTGGGTTCGATGCCAAGGTCCTCGTCGAAGTGGCGCTCCGTGAAGCCCGGCAGTCGCTCGAGGCAGGTCTTGATGATGCCGACGTTCCAATAGGGTCGCCCGAAGAACATGTCGCCCCAGACCAGGCCTTCCACCGAGTCGATCATCCGCACGGAGCGCAGGTACTCGGGCATGGCCCGCTCCCAGATGAGGTCGTAGAGGGACCACATGAAGGGCGTGCAGACCGTGGAGGAGACCCCGCCATCCTTGAAGTCGGCCGTGGTCCATTCGCCTTCCAGGTCGCGGACATGGATGCTCGTTTCCGGCCGACTCTGCAGGATATGGAGCACCCCAGCCTGCAGGGCCCACTCGATGTCCACCGGATAGCCGCTGCGGCGCTGGATGTCCAAGGCAATCCCGCAGAGTTGGCGCACCTCGTCTGGAGCGAGCACAGGGGCTTCGGCCTCCTCGGGCGGGAGCTGCCGTTCCACCACCCCGCCCGAGGGCAGGCCTTCCACGGCCCATTCCTTCGAGGCAATCCGGCGTTCGATCTCCTGCTCCGCGAACCAATCGAAGCGGTAGAGATCGGGGGTCACCAGGCCCTTGACGAGGCTTTCACCGAGGCCATGCACCGCCTCCACGAGCATGACGGTGTCGACCCCACCGACGGGATCGACGGTGAACAGCACGCCGCTCCGGTCCGCCCGGACCATCACCTGGAGGATGACGGCCATGGCGGCTGAGTCCTGGGAGAGGCCACGCTCGAGGCCATAGCTCACGGCCCCTGGGTTGTACAGGGACGCCCAGCAGGCCAGGATGGATTGGCCGATCTGTTCGGCCGTGGTCAGGTGCAGAAAACTGGAGTACTGACCGGCGAAGGAATGACCGGGCAGATCCTCCTGGACGGCGCTGGAACGGACGGCCCAGCTGGCGTCCGGGACGGTGGACAGCCAGGCACGGACGGCGGCATCGAGCCAGGACGGCACCGCACTGTCCAGGATGATGCGGCGCCGGGTCTCGCAGAGCTCGGGCAAGGTGGCCCCCGCCTTCGCAGCGGTCGCGAGGAGGGGCTGTTCAGCGACGAAGCGCCGGAACGTCGCCGCGGGGAGGACCGCGCCCGGGGGCACAGGGAATCCCCAGGAGAGCAGTTCAAGGAGGCCCTTGGCCTTGCCGCCGATCTCCCCTGGAGGCAGGGGCACGGCCAGCAGCTCCGTGAAGTCGTGGATGAGTTTCATGGGGCCATCCTAGGCCGCCTGCTTCTTGAGGCCGATCAGGTACAGGCCGGCGTTCACCGCGAGGTGCACTCCGATGCCGATCAGGAACAGGAGGAGGCCTGTGAGCCAGGTGTACCGGTAGAAGACGTACAGGGCTGCCAGACAACCGAGGACGGAATCGCCCTGATCGATCAGGAGAAACATGACGCCCCTGAGGCCGGACACATTGGCCCCCGGGTCGACGCCCAGGCGCCGTTTCATGAAACTGTTGGGCAACTCGGCCAGGGCATAACCCAGCCCCCACAGGGCCCCATACACGGGTACCAGCCAGGCGGGGAAGGCCTCGAAGGGCACCAGTGAAAGGGTCTGCGCCCGGCCGAAGGCGGCGTCGAGGCCCGCCTGGATCGAGAACCAGACAGACGCGAAGGCCACCATGCCCAGGAAGCCCTTCCAGGTCTTGTTGTCACCGAAGAGCCGGGCGCCGTCGCGCCAGCACCGGCCGCCATCCATGGGCCCACTCAGGCGTCCGTGGATGGGCAGCTTCACGTAGGCCATGTTGCAGATGCCCGCCAGGATGATGGGGGCCATGAGGTAGAGCAGTTCTGCCAGGGATGGGACCGTCATGGGGAGTCCCCCATCACGCCGATAGCGCTGCCGCATCGTACCGCGCATTCGATGCCCGTGGCGGAGTAAGCCACGATGTCTTCATCCAGCTGGATCCTGCCTGGCTGGAAGACGAGGACGAGGGTGGAGCCGTACGAGAAGTAACCCTTCTCCTCCCCGCGCAGGAAGGCGCCGCCCCGAGGATGGCGCTGCACGATCGTGTTCACGGTAAGCGCCGCCACTTCCACCTGGAGGACCGCTCCGAAATGCTCGGTCGCAAGAACAGTCCACTCGCGATGGTTGCCACCGAAGACATCAGAGCCGGCCGCCAGCGAAAGGGGGGAGACGGAATGGAAGCATCCAGGCACCCGATGCACGGGTCCATGCTCGCCGGAATCCACATAGCAGAACCGATGGCAATCCGACGGGCAGAGGCGAAACACGAGGACCACCCCACCCTCCCAGGCGGTCGTATCCAGGCCACGTCCGGTCAAGTCAGCAAGGCTGAAGGCGCGTCCCTTCATGGGGTAGACGTGGTCCTGAGCGCAGGCATGGACCAGGAGCTTCGAGTCTGCGGGCGCGATCAGGCTAGATCCATTTCCCTCGATCGGACGGCAATGGGCTTTCAGGCGGCGGGTGAAGAAGGCATTGAAGGAATGGAACTGATCGACGCTCGACTCGAACTCCTCCGCCGCGATGCCGTACTTCCGGATGAAGGGCAGGATCTGTTGGCGGCTGGCCGTGCGGTTCTTCCACCAGGCGTAGAGTCTGGAGAAGGCAGCCCGCTTGAGACAGACCTCCGTGAGGAGTCGGCCGAGGGGATGCTCGTAGAGAAAGGCCATCCAGGCGGACTCGAACACCCGCTCCTCGGCCAGTGACCCCGTGCGCCGGTCGTAGTAAGGAATCAGGCGATCACGAGTTGAAGCGATCGCCGGGCTCATCGGATCAGGCTCTTGGCATAGAGGTGGTACTCGTGGTGTTCAGCAGCCGGGAACTGCGCTCCGACGGTGACAAAGGACACCCCATCCGAGACGAGGGCGATGACGAAGGGGACCATTGCTTCGATCGCGTTCTGGCAGGCGTCGTGGGTGAGCAGGGAACCCACGCCCAGCCCGGCAGCACGGCGATGGATTCCCAGGTAGAGGTCGAGGTGGGCCGGGTTCGCCTCGCGGTGGAGGAGGTAACGGAGCCTGGCCAGAGGTGAGGCGCCACCCCGCATGGCTCGGACGCCCCTGCCCGGGTCCGGGAGCACGATGTTGAACCCCACTTCCTGACCCTTCGCATCCATGGCGATCTGGATCAGTTCGGGGTTCCAGACCTTGGTGAGACCGCCGAAGAGGTCCCTGAATTCGCCGGGTTCAAGGTGGTTGAATCCCAGAAAATCCGAGTACGAATCCTCAATGATGCTGTGGATGCCATCCAGCTCCGCCTCCACCCGGTGGGGATCGGGAGTACGGACGCGGTAACCGCCCTGCTGGGCCACGGCAGCCAGGGTGGCTTGATCAGCCTGGAGCCGCCGGGTGTCGGAGGGCTCGATGAAAAAGCTGTGCCACCGCCGAATGGGTTCGAACCCGGCGGTGGTGAACTGGGCCGCATACCAGGGCTTGTTCACGGGTTCGCCGTAAAAAGTGCGACCGCCGAATCCCGAGGTCATGCACCGGTAGCCGGTCCAGATGGAACCGTTCATGGGTCCCCAGGCCGTCCGGCAGCCTTGATTCAAAAGCCAGTCCTGGGCCGCGGCGAGCAGGGCCGCCGAGGCTTCGGCGTCCTCTTCGCATTCATAGAGGCCGATGGTGCCCAGGTGAGCGCCGTCAATGGGAAGTCGCGTGTTGACGAAGGCGGCGCAGTGCCCGACGGTCCGGTGGTCGCGTTGGACCAGGAAGGCCTGGAAGCGCAGGAAGGAGGAGCAGGGATGGGATCCGGAGAACCAGGCCCGGAGGTCGTGGTCGGGCACCGGTGAAAAGGTCGCCTCCCCTGCATATAACGCTCTCGGAAAGGAGGCGAAGCCTTTCCAGTCCTGGGGGTTGGCTTGGACGATATTGAGCATGGCGATTGACGGGAAGGATAACCCGGCCCATCTGCCGGGGGCTTAAAAAACCAGGGGCTCGCCTTTGCGGGGAACCCCCTGCGGGGCCATGTGCGTCAGGTGGTGGTCGCGCCTCGGCAAGGCCACTCGGCCGAAGGTTTGAATCCTCAACATCAATGCAAAACACCAGAAAGGGCCCTCTGTGAGGGCCCCTCCGCTCTCCCTTGCGGGAGCTTACCCACCAGGGTGGGATTCGAACGCACCCGGCTTCGCCGTGTGCCGGTCTCGTTCCGACAGCGCCCCGCGCTGTCTCCACGATCCCACTCGGAGGTTCGAATCCCCATGGGTCAAAACACACTCAAAGGGCCCTCCGAAGAGGGCCCCTTTGGTGTGTTTTGGTCGGCGCGAGAGGATTCGAACCTCCGACCCCTACCACCCCAAGGTAGTGCGCTACCAGGCTGCGCCACGCGCCGTGAACCTTTGACTGTAGAACGGGTGGGGCC
>JANYAZ010000162.1 GCA_025361045.1 Geothrix sp.
GGGATGTAACATTCTTTTCAACTACTCCCATATCTGGAAAGGGAGGCACCTAGCCTGTGCGGAATGCCCCAGCGCTGTGACGGTGTCCCGCGCCACCGAACCCATGGATCCCCAGCCCCTCCTTCCCCTTCTGCCTGGTGATGTGGTCGGCCGTTACCAGGTGGAGGGCTTTGTCGCTGAAGGCGGCATGGGTCAGGTCTTCCGGGCTTGGGACACCACGCTGGAGCGCCGCGTCGCCCTCAAGATCATCCGCGGGGACCACGCCGGTGACAAGGAGACGCTGCTGCGCTTCCAGCGGGAGGCCCAGATCCTCGCGAAGCTCGATCATGCGGGGATTTGCCGAGTCTACGACTGGCTGGACAAGGACGGCACCCTGGTCATGGCCATGGAGTGGGTTGAGGGCGAGCCCCTGTCCGTGCTCTTGGAAAAGGGACCACTGCCGGTCCAACAGGCCATGCGCCTGCTTTGGGACGTGGCCACGGCCCTGGCTGCGGCCCACGCGAAGGGCGTGATCCATCGGGACCTGAAACCCTCGAATATCCTCATCCGGGGGAACGGCCGGGCGAAGGTTCTCGATTTCGGGCTGGCGAAGGAATACGGACCTCTCTCCGCTGACGAGGTCACGGGCAATTGGGCCACGCTCGCAGAGGAGGAGGTCACGGCCTTCATGTCACCGGATCGGACGAACCCGCTCACCCTGCCGGGCACGGTCCTGGGAACCCGCGGCTACATCGCCCCCGAGCTGCTGCGGGGAGCGTCTGCTTCCCCCGCCACGGATCTCTATGCGCTGGGGGTGCTCGCGCACCTGATGCTGACGGGCGGGCCCTACCTGGGGCAGAAGGACAAGCCCCTGTCCTGGCCCCAAAGGGTGTTGCAGCCGCCGAGCACCTCTGGACCGTCCCGTCCCGGATCCCATGCCTTGTGGACACTGGTGGACCGACTGCTCTCGCTCAATCCCCAGGACCGTCCGCAGGCGCAGGAGGTGGTGGAATCCCTGGGCCAAATCCTGGCCCCACCATCAAAGGCCTGGTGGATGGCCCTGGCCGTAGGCCTCACACTGGTGGCTGGCGCTGCGGGGCTCTGGTTGTATGGCCGTGGAGCGATTCCGGAGTTCTCGGCCTCGCGGCCGGCGCGCATCGTGGTGGTGCCCGTGCGCAACCTCACTCGCAGCCCCGAGCTGGCCGTGTCGGTGGAGACCGGCACGACGGAGATCCTGGAGGATGCCCTCCGGTCCTTTCCACAGCTGAGGGTCGTGCCGGATCGGGTCACCGACCTGAGGGGTAACGAGGTCCGGTCCCGGCTCGACGCCACCGAAACGCAGGCCGAGCGCGCCTTCATTCAACGTGTCGTGGCCCGGACCGGAGTGGACCTGGTGCTGCTTGGAGAGGTCCGGCGCCATCCAGGCTCGGGCCAGACCCTGCTCCGCGTGAGGTTGCTGGATCGGGCCGGGGGCGCCAAGGCAGCGCGGGAAGTCGCTGCCGGCAGCGGCCTAGACTACGAGCCGAGCACAGCCGTGCCCGTGGTGCTCCAGGGCATCAACCAACTTCTGTCACCCCTCCGTGCGGCCACGGTGTTCCCCGCTTTACCGCCTAAGGAGGCCCTGGAAGCCTATGGCCACGGGCTGGAGCTGATGGATCGCTTCCGGGATGCGGAGGCCCTGCCCTTGATGGAGAAGGCCGCGTTCATGGCCCCCCAGTACGCGCCTTTGGTCAGGGGCTACGGGAGGGCCCTGTTCTGGACGAGGGACCCGAGGGCCCTGTCCGCCTTTATGTGGGCCCGCGCGGTCGCGCGGGAATCCGGAGACCGCCATTCCGAGGTCGGTGCGTTGCTCGGGTTGGCCCGTCTGGCCCACAACACGGACCGCCTGGAGCCGATGAAGGAGGAGACCCTGCTGGCGGAAGCGCTGTCTCTGGGGAAGGCGGCAGGGGACAAGGATCTCCAAGCCGAGGTGCTCAACCAGGTCGGAGTCTATTGGTACGAAAAGGGTGACTGGGCCTCTGCCGAAAAACGGCTCCTGCCGGCGCTCGAACTCTGCACTGCCACTGGGAACAATCGGCGACAGGTGTCCGTGCTGGTCAACCTAGCGAACGCAGCCAAGCTGGCTGGGCGGCTCGACGAGACCCGAAGGCTCTACCGGGAGGCCGTCAGCGTGGCGGCGAAGGTCGGAGATCCGCTGCTGGAAGCCATCAATCGGAACAACCTCGCGGTGATGGATCTGGAGGAGGGCCGGGTAGATGAGGCTGAACGGGAATTCCTGCACGTCCTCCGGATCAGGAGGGAATTCATGGACGACGAAGGCGAAGGCAGGGTGCTCCTGAACCTCGGCATCGTGGACTTCATGCGCGGGGCCCAGGACAAGGCCGAGGTCCATTTCAAGGACTCGTTGCGGGTCGCAGAGAAGGTTCCCCACCTTCAGACGCAGGGCCGGGCCCTCTTCTGGCTGGGCGACCTGCTGAGGGTTCGAGGAAACTTGGCCGGGGCCACCCAGCGCTTGAAGGAGTCCTGGGACCTCCTGAGGAAGAAGGGCACGCCCGACAACAAGGTGGCGGCCCTGGCAGCCCAGGCGGAATGTCAGGCCCGCCAGTCCCGGTTGGACGAGGCCGAGCGGTTGCTGGAGGAAGCCCGCCAGATCAGTGCCGACCTGCCACAGATCTGGCGCGCCCAGGCCTGGATCCATCGGCAGCGCGGACGCCCCAATGCGGCCCTGGACTGTCTGAAGCGGGCCCTGGAGGATCCTGGCCACGACGATCCCGAGCATCAGGCTGAGCTTCGGGGATTGATCAAGGCTTGGCGAAGAGGTTCATGAGCGTTTCACTGCAGGGGTCCATGGTGGGCCCGATGTTCCCAACCAGTCACTTCACGAGGGAGGCTATATGCTCGAAGAGAACGAAGGAATCCTCGACAACAAGGTGGAGATTCTCCATACCCAACCGGAGCCATGGCAGGGCGATGGGAGGGGCTGGCCACCCTTGTACGTGAGCCGAACCTTCGAATTTCATCCGGAGGACAGAAGGAATAACGGGGAGATCACCATCACTTTCGAGGTTCGAAAGACTGACAAGTTGGGTACCTGGGAAATGGAAGGTCCAGGAGTGGAAAATCGAAATCTAGGCCCGGGTGTCTTTACGCTCAGGTTCAAGAGAAATTCCCCCCAGCAATTGGTCAGCCTCAAGATCAACCCGGACCCCGGCGGCGGCAGGGTGCCTTGAGTTGCCAAGGAAGCTGAACCCAGACTGGCCGCGGGCGTCCGGAAGGCACAGTCCCCTGGCGGCCCCGCTCAGTTTCCCAGGTACGTGAACCAGAACCGCACGCCCAGGTACTGCCCTTCGTACCCCTCTGGCAGCCGCTGGAGGGGGGCGGAGCGGAGGACGGCCATGCGGGCGCTTTCGTCCATGGCGGCGTTGCCGCTGGGGATCTCCACGCGCACGCGATCGAGGCTGCCGTCCTTGGCGATGCGGAAGTAGATCTGCACCCGGCCCTGGGTGCTGGACACACGGTTCCAGTTGGTGGTGATGCGCGCCTGCACCTGCTGCAGATACCAGGTGAAGGGGAAGTCGCCGTCCACGCCACCCACGAGGCCCACACCGCCCTGCACGCCGGAAGTGGGGTTGAGGCCGGGGATGCCGCTGCCCGCGCCGAAAGCCGCGCCATTGCCGGTGCCCACGGCCCCGGCCACCGGATTGGGCGTGGCGGTCTTGCCCTTGGCGGCGGTGGTACCCGTGCCCTGGCTGGTGGCCTCCTTGTTGTCGCCCTTGGCGGCGGCCTTGGTGGTCTTGCTGGCGAAAGGGTCGGGCGCCGTGGCCGAGGGTGCGGTCTGGCGGACCGGAGCCACTTCTTCCACGCGCCGCAGGCGCTCACCGGATTTGCCGACCGCCATGGCCTCGGCGCCGCCGGACGCGCCCGCCATGGCCGCGGGCAGGTTCACCCAGGTGACCTTCACATCCTCCGGCTTATCTGAAGCGCCGCCACGCGGCCAGAAGAACGCCACGCCCAGGGTCAGGTGCAGGGCCAGGCTCAGGGCCAGGCCAGGACCCCAGCGCAGCTCACCGAGGTGGGCGCGGCTGCGGAGGTAGGCCTGCAGGTCCTGGCTCATTTCGTGTCGATGGGCGGGGCGGCGGGAGCGGCGGCGGTGACGAAGCCCACCTGGGTGAAGCCCGCGTCGCGGATGGCATCCACCACCTGGATGACCCGGCCGTAGGGCACGTTGTGGTCAGCTCGCACGAGCACGGGTCGTTTGCCATCGCTCTGGGCCTTGGCCTTCAGCTGGTTGGCCAGCACGGGCAGGGCCATGAAGGCTTGGCCGAACTGCAGGCGGCCGTCGAAGGTGATGGAGACCGTGAGGGCCTCGCTCTCCAGGTTCCGGCCCGTGCGGCTTTCCGGCAGCTTCACATCCACGCCCGTGGTCATCATGGGCGCCGCGATCATGAAGATGATCAGCAGCACCAGCATCACATCGATGAGCGGTGTCATGTTGATGTCGGCCATGGCGCCGCGCCTGCTGCCTGGTGTGAACGCCACTGGAACCTCGATCCTGAGGTTCCCAGTCTAGCGCGCTGCGGCCCTGGAACCGGCCTGTGCGTCACGGCTTGCCTGCCCAAGAAAAAGCGGGAGCACCGGCTCCCGCTTTTCACCCGGATTGAAACGCTTTATTCCATTTCGTTCGCCAGAACAGGCACTTCGGTCAAGGGAACGGATGTCTTGGGCCGACCCAGGGTGGCGTGGAAGGTGTCCCAGTCCAGTTCCTTCTCCCAACTGGCCATGACCACGGCGGCGATGCAGTTGCCGATGTGGTTCGTGATGGCCCTGGCTTCGGACATGAACTT
>JANYAZ010000307.1 GCA_025361045.1 Geothrix sp.
CTACGCCATGACATCGCGCCTGGTCCACTGAATGCCATAAGAAGAAGAGAGGCGTCGCCATCGGTGACGCCTCTCTTCTTGGGAACGGCATGAACAGGTCAGAGTAAGTTTGGTCGCTGTGATAACCGTCACAGACGATACAATCATCATCAATCAGACTCTTGAGCTAATGCTGTTTTCTTACCACCCTGACTCGATGCTCAGATCGAGTTCAATCCCAAGAGGAGCCATCATGCGTCGCACCACCCTGCTCACCGTCGTCTTCGTGCTCGCGTTTGCCCCTGCGGCAATGGCCAAGATGACCACCGTCAAGGGTGCCAAGTGCGCCGCCTGCCACGAGGGTGCCCCGAAGGACAAGAAGTTCAACGTTGCCACCGTCAAGATGATCGCCAAGTACAAGGAAGCCGAGTGCAAGAACTGCCATGGCTGGGCCGATGGCAAGCTGACCACCTTCAAGCCGGCCGCCAAGAAGTAGCCGAGGCTTTTACGGAAGAAAGGGGCGGCGTCGGGCATCGACGCCGCCCTTATTGTTAAGCGAGGCTAGAGGCCAAGCAGGGTGCGGGCCTCGGCCTCCATGTGATCCAGCAGGGCCACATCGGTTCGGCTCTGGAGGTAGACCTTCAATTTGGGTTCCGTGCCGCTGGGCCGGAAGGCGGCGAAGGCCCCGCTCTTCAGGCGGAACTTCAAGGCGTTGCTGCGGGGGATGGGGAGCGCAACCGTGGGGTTGTCGGGCCGGTCGAGGATCGGTTCGGTCCGCCCCTCGCCATGCCAGAGACCCGTCTGGAAGTCCTCCCAACTGTCGACCCTCTCGCCGCCAAGGCTGGCCAGGCCCGCCGTTCGGATGCGACCCATGGCCTCGGCAAAACGCTTGGCGCCGCCGGGACGGGGGTCCTCGAGGTTCACCAGGCGGTTGTGGAACGTGCCGACCCTGCCCATCAAGGCTTCCACGGCCTCAAAAAGGGTCTGGCCCTTGGCTTTGTAGTAACCGGCCATCTCTCCCACCACGAGTGCGGCTGTGACGCCGTCCTTGTCCCGCAGGCTGGGGGGAATCAGCATGCCGTAGCTCTCCTCGGCGCTGAAGGCGTAGGCCTCGTTCAGCGCCTCCAGGCGATCCATGCAGACTGCGATGTTCTTGAAGCCGGTGAGGGTCCACACCACGGGCAATCCATGGTGGCGGGCCACCTCGGCCATGAAGTCGGAGGTGACGACGGTGCTTACCACCGCACCCTTGCGCCCCTTCTGGGAGCAGAGGTAGTCGAGGGTGAGTCCGGCGAGGTCGTTGCCCGACATGAGTTCCCAGGCACCCTTTCGTTTGGCCACCACGCCGATGCGATCCGCATCGGGATCGTTGGCCAGGATGACTTCGGCATCCATGGCTCCGGTTTCCTTGAGGGGGGCCGAATAGGCCGCCAACTCCTCGGGATTGGGGCGGGGGGCCGTTGGGAAGGTGCCATCCTGGATGCCCTGACTCGGGCTGATGGAAAGCGGGATGGCGGCCAGCTCGAACAGGGCCGGGACGAAGGCGATGCCCGTGCCATGGAAGGGTGTGTAGAGAATCCGAGCCGGAGTGAACGGTTCGGGATTCTGGAGCAGGTCCAGCCCCAGCGCGAGGTAGGCGTTCTCCACCTCGATGGGGATGGGGTTGATGCGGCCAGCGGGTGCGACTGGAGGGATGGGTATGACGGGGAGCCCGGCCATGTGGGCTTCGATCTCCGTATCCCAGGGATCCACCACCTGGCCGCCCAGGTCGTTGTAAGCCTTGTAGCCGTTGTATTCCTTCGGATTGTGGCTGGCGGTGATGATCACGCCACAGGCGGATTCCAGGACCTTCATGGCGAAGCAGAGGAAGGGCGTGGGCAGGGGGCGCGTGCCGATGAACACCTGGTAGCCTGCCGCGGCCAGCACGGCGGCGCTTTCCGCAGCGAAGACCTCGGATTTGATGCGGGTGTCATAACCCACCACGGCGATCTTCTTGTGCGGCGCGTGGCGGTGGGCGATGGCTGCCAGGGCCAGGGTCGTCCGGCGCACATTGGGCTGGTTCATGCGGCGCAGACCAGCGGCCATGAAGCCCCGCAGGCCGCCGGTGCCGAAGGCCAGGGGCTCGAAGAAGCGATCCTCCACTTCGGCCAGGGCCGTGGCATCGCCACCCTCTGCGGCCCTCACCAGGGGCTCCAGCTCCGTGCGGAGCTCGGCCTCGAGGTGGGGGAAGGAGAGGTACTGCTTGGCGGCGGCTAGGGACATGGGGGCCTCAAAAAAGGATGGTCAAGTGCTCAAGCCATATATTCGGAAGTATGCCTGCCTCCAGGCAGAAAGCCCATCACTGGCGATGCTTTCAGGTCAATGAAACTGATCACCGCCAGGACGCCAAGACGCCAAGAAAATCGAAACATTTTGGCTGTTGCAGTTCTTGGCGTTCTTGGCGCCTTGGCGGTGAACTTTTCTTCTGTAAGAAATCACTGTTCACGCACCGCCCAGGGCGATGTCCTCCAGGAGGATGCTCAGGCCGGCGCTGCTGCCATACCAGCGGAGGTCGCTGCCCAGGGCCGCGATGCGGGTGAGGAAGTCCCGCAAGTTGCCAGCAAAGGTGAGCTTGTCCACCGGTTCAGCCAGGAAGCCGTCACGGATGCGGATGCCGCTGGCACCGACACTGAGGTCGCCACTGACGGGATCCACCGTGTGCAGGCCCATGATTTCGGTAATGAGCACGCCGTTTCCGGCCATGCGATAGAGGGCGTCCGGGGCCGTGTTCCCGGGAAGGGGAAACAGGTTGAAGGTGGTGGCACCGGGCTGGCTGCCGAAGCTACGGCCGGCGCTGGCAGTGGGAGCCATGCCCATCTCCGCAGCGGTCTTCAGGGTGTGCAGGTAGGATCTGAGTACACCGCCTTCCAGCAGGAGGTTGCGCCGCGTGGGCAGGCCTTCGGCGTCCCAGGGCTCCGTGCCCAGGGCAGGGCGGTCAGGCGCCTCAGTCAGCCGACCGTCATCCACCAGGGTCAGCAGGGGAGAGGCGATGGTCTCCCCCAGCTTGCCGGCGAAGAGGCTTCGCTGTTTGAGCACGGACTCCGCATCCAGCATGCCGGCCACGATGCCGAGCAGGTCCACGGCGACTTCGGGATGCAGCACCACCGGGTACCTGCCGGCCGGCAGCCGCTGGGGGTTCAGCTTCCGTTGGCCCTTGAGAGCCGCCTCGGCGCCAATGGCGGTGAGATCCAGATCGGGCCGCCGGGATACATTCCAGTGCCAGGCGGCTTGGCGTTCCTCACCGTCGGCGACCGCCAATTCAATGGAAGCCGAGCAGCTGGACCAGACATCGGGGGTGCGCACGCCCTTCTGGGTCAACAGCAGGCTGGCGCCGGATCCATCCGTCCAGGCGGATTCCCGCACGGCTGCCACCTTGGCCGAGGCCAGCCGGGCCCGGGCTTCCAGTTCCTTGGCCCAGGCAATGCGCTGCTCAGGCGTGATGGCCTCGATGGCAGGGTCGAAGCGGGAGGGCAGGTCATCGGCGCCGGATGGATCCGCCTGCCGCAGCCAGGGATCCTCGTCGCCAAGGGCGCTGAGCGCCCAGGCCTGGGCGAAGAGGTTCCTGAAATCCGTGGCGGCGAGATCGGTCGTCGTCGCGAGCCCCGTGCGGAATCCCTTGCCTCCGGTTCGGATCACCCGCACCCCAAGGCCGCCCCGCTTGCTGACACTGAGGTCCTCCAGGACCCCGTTCTGGACCTTGGCCTTCCGGCTGCGGGACACCGAAAGGAAGGCCTCGGCCCCGTCCGCACCCAGCGAGCGAGCATGCCGGATGCCGTCCTGGAGACGATCTTCGAGGGACTCTGGGATGAAGGTGGCGAAAGGATTGGGCATGTCAGAAATCTCGATCAAAAAACCAACTGATTCACCACGAAGACAGTAAGACCACGAAAATAGACAGGTATTGCTTCGTGGTCTTCCCGTCTTCGTGGTTAATGTTTTTCATTTTCAGATCACGCTAGGCAATGGCTCGGCGGTTCCACCAACCACGAGGGCAGGGCAGAGGATGGTCGGGAGGGCATCACTCACGGGCACCCCCTGGCCATCTTTGCCGCAGGTGCCGATGTCGAAGTGGTGGAGGTCCGTGCCGATTCGGGTCAGGCCCTTCAGCACCTCGGGACCGCAGCCGCTGAGGGTGGCATTCTTCACGGGGTACTGGGCCACGCCCTTTTCCACCCAGTACCCTTCGGTCACCTGGAACACGAAGTTGCCGGTGACCGTATCCACCTGGCCGCCGCCCATGCGCTTCACGAGCAGGCCCTGGTCCAGGTCCCGCAGGATGGCTTCCGGTGCTTCCTTGCCGGGGGCCAGGAAGGTGTTCCGCATGCGGGGGATGGGCAGGTGGCGGTAGCTCTCGCGGCGGCCATTGCCCGTGGGTTCCGTGTCCATCTTGCGGGAGGTCTTCCGGGACTGCAGGTAGGCCTTCAGCACGCCGTTCTCGATGAGCACCACCCGGCTCACGGGGTGCCCCTCGTCGTCGATGGCCTGGCTGCCGCGCTTGTGGGGCAGCGTGCCGTCGTCGATGATCGTCACGCCCTCCGCGGCCACCTTCTGGCCCAGCTTGCCGGCGAAGGCGCTCATGCCCGCCAGGGCGAGGTCCGCCTCCAGGCCATGCCCGCAGGCTTCGTGGATCATGGTGCCGCCGGCGCTGCTGCTGAGCACGACAGGGAACGTGCCGGCCGGCGCGGGCTGCGCATCCAGGGCCTGCAGGGCCAGCCGGACGGCCTCCTGGATCATGCGGCGCACCGCCTCGTCCGTGAACAGCTCGAAGCCGCGGGTCTCGCCCAGGGCCTGGTAGCCGGTCTGGAGCTGGGTGCCGTCGCCCGCAGTGACATTCGCCCTCAGTACGACCTGGGTACGGTGATCCTCCGTGATGCGGCCAGTCCAGGACCCTTCGCTGAGCTCCGTGGAGGCGATCCAGACGCGCTGGGTGCTGTCGCCATAGCCCACGGACACCTGTTTGAGGGCGCCGGGACGGAGGGTTTCCCCATGCTCGCGGGCGATGGTTTCGGCCCGGCGGACCAGGGCCACTTTGTCAGCCAGCGGTACCTGTCCCGGATCCTGGACCACGGGGCTGGGGGTTGGGAAGGTCTGGGCGACCAGGCGAGGGATGGCCCCGGCGGTGCCGTTCCCAGGGGTCGCCAGGGTGTTGGCCGATTCCAGCAGCTCCTCGAAGGTCGGGGCGATGAGGTCGGCGAACCGAGTGGTCTCGCCTTCGACCAGGCGCAGGCTGGCTCCGAAGGTCTCCGAGGCCAGCACATCCTCCATGCGGCCGTCATCCATGCCCAGGGCGTGGGCTCGACGCCGCTCCACATACACTTCGCCGTAGTCGCCACCGCGGCTGAGCAGGTCGGTCAGTACCAGGCGCAGCTGATCGGCGCTGAAAGGTGCGGGCATCTCGGGTCTCCACGTCCGCGCACGGCGGACCTTCCAGTTTGCCAGAAGGGCTGCTTCGGCCTTCACGAGAAGGGCGGACAGGTCCCTCCCGTCATTGGGAATCACCAGATCCGCATGCAGGGCCCGCTCTGGGGCTGAAGCCTGGGCTTGCAGGCGCGCCTGGGCGGCCTCTCGGGTCATTCCATCCCGCGCCATCAAGCGATCCAATCGGAGGGACTCCGACGCGTCCACGGTCCAGAAGGCGTCGAAATGGTGGGCTTTGCCCCGTTCCACCCACAGAGCCGCATCCAGCACCACGCCACGGGTGTCCAGTGGGAGTGCCCTTAGCCTTGCTTCCACCAACGCCTCAATGCGGGGATGAAGGATCGCATTGAGTCGGTTCCGGGCGACTGCATCTGAGAAAACATGGGTGGCCATCCAGGCGCGGTCCAGGGTTCCGTCAGCAGACAAGGATGCGGGCCCAAAGGCCGCGGATACCTCCCGAAATCCCTCGCTGCCGGGAACCACGACCTCCCTGGCCACCGCGTCGGCATCGATGACCGTCCAGCCAAGTGCCTGCATGCAGGCCGCAACAAAGGTTTTCCCGGCGGCGATGCCACCGCTGAGGCCGAGGAGAGGAAAGGGACTCGAAGACAAGGAAGCACCTCGAAGGGGAATTGTGCCCCACCGCTGTCATGGCAGGAATCTTATTGCCAGGGATTCGCTATTTACCCGGAGTCAGCGTGCCCTATCCATGGCCTGTTCGGGGGATGCGTCTTTCATGAAGCCTCAAGCCGGGAAGTTCGAGGGTTCAGTGTAGAGGGCCGGAGCAGGATTGGATAGG
>JANYAZ010000004.1 GCA_025361045.1 Geothrix sp.
GCCGATTCGTACCGTGGTGCGACCCACGCGATGGGCCATGTGAGAACCAAAGAGACCGCCCAGGCCCGCGGCGATGGCCATCGGCAGGACCAGCATCCACTTCGCATTGCCCGGATGCCGAAGGAACTCCATCAGCATGAAAGCGAAGATGGCGATGCCGTTCATGCAAAGCGCCAGCAGGTTCTTCAGGCCGTTCATCTGGTGGATGTCCGTGAGACCCAGCAGGCTCAGCGCCGCCAGCATGAGGATGCCGATCCCAGCGCCAAAGTAGCCACCGTAGATGCCCACGATGAACTGGAAGCAGATGGCCGCGATCCACCAGCCGGTGGTGCGCTCGTGCCCGTGGATCTGCTTCAGCAGCTTGGCGACAGGATCATTGGCCGCCAGCAACACCGTGGCCGCCAGGATGAGCCAGGGCACCAGCTGGTCGAAGACCTCCTTCGGCGTCACCAGCATGAACCAGGCCCCGAGGGCCCCGCCGATGAGCGAGGGTGGCATCAGGCGCAGCGCGAAGGCCCTGATGCCCGCGAGATCCTCCCGGTGGCCCCAGAACCCCCCAATGCTGCCAGGCCACAACGCGAGCGTACTGGTGACGTTGGCCTGCTGGCCCGTGAGGCCGATGCCCAGCAGCGCGGGAAACGACACCAGCGTGCCGCCCCCCGCAATGGAATTGATCGCCCCGGCGGTGAAGGCCGCGGCCATGACAGTGATGATCTGCACGATGTTCATGCCATCCACGATGACAGGAGGCACGGCGGCTCAGAAGGCAAGAGTGCCTAACAAAATCCCCACGGGGTCGCGCGAGGGCCGCCGGGCGAGCGAGGCGAGGAACGCGAGTCGAAGCGTAGCGGGTACTACGCGCGACGAGCGTGACGCTGCATCGCGACGCTCGCCGGCCCTCGCCCGGAGGGAGAAAGCCAGGTGGGCGCTCCGCGGCGTCACGGCCCTTGAACGATGTCCCGCATCGCCCTGCGGGCCCTTCCTTGCGGTGCATCCCACCTGGCTTTCTCGCGACCTCGTCGGGATTTCGTTAGGCACTCTTACTTCCACTTGAAGGGGAAGACCGGCTTTTTAGAAGCGTACTCGGGCGGCCACACGGTTTCATGCTTGCCGTTCTGGATCTGCTCCACCAGCATCTGGTGCTTGTTCTGGTTCGTGTATCCGTTGTAGTCCACAAACTGGACCTCACCCATGATGCCGTTCCACTTGCCGTCGTTGAGGGCCGCACAGAGCTTCTCGCGGTCCCCGCCGACCTTCGCGGCAGCCTCGACCATCACCATCATCGAGGCGTAGGCGTTGGCGGCGTGGTAGGGCACCTCGTCCTTGCCGAACTTGGCCTTGTAGCGTTTGCCGAAGTCCTTGGCGCCGGGCCAGTTCACATCCGTCGTCCACTGGGTGCTGGAGAACACATTATTGGAGATGGACTGCTCCCGGGCGAACTCAGATGAGGCAAAACCGGCGCCAGCGCCCAGGAAGGCCTGGGGCGTCAGCCCCACTTCTCGTGCCTGCCGCATGAGCAGAATGCCATCCGCCACATAGGACACCATGAAGACAAGGTCCGGCTTCACGCCCTTGATCTTCGCTAGGGTGGAACGGTAGTCGGGGGAACCCGAGGCGTAGGCCTCTTCCATCACGACCTGGATGCCCACCTGGGCGGCATAGGCCTTGGCGGATTTCGCACCGGAGGTGCCGAAGTCCGTATTCTCGTTCAGGATCGCCATGGTCTTCGGCTTGCCGAGCTTCTGGGCCATGGAGATGAGAATGGAGGCGTAGTCCTCGGTCGTGGCACTGAGACGGTAGACGTACTTCTGGTTCTGGCGTGTGATGTCCTCCTTGGAGGCCACGGGCACCAGCAGGGACACCTTGTACTTCTCGGCCAACTTGGACACGGCGTTGGCGCAGGCGGAGCTGTAGGGGCCCACCACCCCTGCCACGCGGTCGCGGGTGACCAGCTTCTCCATGGCGGACATCGAGACCTGGGGCTTGCCGGTGTCGTCCTCGATCACCAGCTCCACCTTGATGCCCTTCTTCTGGAGATCCTCCAGGGCCAGCTTGTAGCCGTTGCTCATGTATTCGCCGATGGGCGCCTGGGTGCCCGTCACGCAGTTGATGACGCCGATCTTCAAGGGCGTCTGCGCCTGGAGGGTGAGGCCAAAAACCAACAGCGACGCTAGTATTCCGTGCTTCATGCCGGCTCCCCTGGAAGTGTGGTGGTGACTTGGATGCTTTTCGGGAGGTTAGCACGCCAACACCTCGTCATGCGTGGTAGCGTGGGCTTTTCCGAGGTGTGAGATGAACGAGCTTTTGGCCCTCTCCCTGTCCATGGGGCTCCTGGCTGCCCCGCCCGAAGCGGGCTTTCATGCGGTGAAAACCCTGCCCATCGGCGGCCAAGGCGGCTGGGATTACGTGACCCTCGACAGTTCGGCCAAGCGGCTCTATGTGCCCAGGTCGGATCGGGTGCTGGTCCTGGACCTGGAAGGGAAATCCGTGGGGGAGATTACCGGTACGGATGGCGTTCATGGCGTGGCCCTGGCGCCCGGCCTAGACCGGGGTTTCACCAGCAACAGCCGGAGCAACACCATCACCACCTTCAAGCTATCGACCCTCGAGGTCCTCAGCCAGACCAAGGCCACGGGTGATGGTCCGGACGCCATCCTCTTCGATCCGTTTTCCAGCCGGGTGTTCAGCTTCAACGGCCGGGGGCAGAATGCCACGGTGATTGATGCCAACAGCGGTGCCGTGGTGGGCACCATCGCCTTCGGCCACAAACCCGAGTTCGCCGCCACGGACGGGAAGGGACGCGTGTTCGTGAACCTGGAAGACTCGGCCGAAGTGGCCGTGATCGATTCGAAGCAACTCAGCATCGTGACGCGGTGGTCCCTGGCGCCCATCGCAGATCCCACGGGCATGGCCATCGACCTGCAACACCATCGCCTCTTCATCGTGGGCGGCAACAAGCTCATGGCGGTGGTGAACACGGACTCAGGGAAGGTGGTGGCCACGCCCGCCATCGGTGCCGGGGCCGATGCCGCCGCCTACGATCCCAGCCTGGGTCTGGCCTTCAGTTCCAATGGGGAGGGAACCCTCACGGTTCTCCACCAGGATGGGCCGGACACCTACACGCCCCTGGCCGTGGTACCCACCAAGAAGGGGGCCCGCACCATGGCCCTGGACGAAAAGACCCACCGTCTCTTCCTTCCCTCCGCCGACTTCAGTCCGGCCCCGGCCCCCACGGCAGTGATGCCGAGGCCACGCCCGGCCATGGTGCCGAACAGCTTCCAGATTCTGGTGGTGGGACGCTAGTACAGCCCCGTCAGGGTGACGAGTTCCAGTCCAACCCGGTGGGCGTCCCTTGATTCCGCCGCATCGGTCCGTCCTGCGGGGAACGGCGGCGGGTTATCCTGATGCCATGCATCTGTCCTGGCCCCCGCCTGCGCGACTTGCGCTCGTCCTCGCCCTGCTCTGGGTGGTCTACGTGCTGCTCTGGACACCGGGCCCCATCTCACTCAGGGCCCTCGGCCTGTACCCGAAAAAGCTCGGCTCCCGGGTCGTGGGCTGGGCCGCCACCCGCACCCTTCCGGCAGCGTGGCGGACGCCCCTGCTGGGGCGCTTCGCGGGCCATTACGGCATCAACCTGGCCGAGGCGGAGTTTCCCCTGGAGGAGTACGCCAGCCTCCAGGCCCTGTTCACCCGGCGCCTGAAGCCCGGTCTCCGGCCCCAGGAACCGGTGATCCCGGGCTTCGTGAACAGTCCTGTGGACGGCCGCATCATCGCCAGCGGCCGCATCGATGCCGGCCTGGCCATCCAGGCCAAGGGCCTTCCGTACCGCATCGCCGAGCTGCTCAAGCACGATCCGGAAGCCGCCCGCTTCGAAGGCGGGCACTTCCTCACCCTCTACCTGTCGCCCAAGGACTACCACCGCATCCATGTCCCCCTTGAGGGCCGGGGCATGGCCGTGAGCCGCGTCGAGGGTGAGCTCTGGCCCGTCAATGACGCGAGCACCCGCCATGTCCCTCGTCTGTATGAGCGCAACCGCAGGGCCAGCTGGACGGCCCTGGGCACGGGCTCCTGCGAAGGGCTGGAGGTGGCTGCCGTGCTGGTCGGAGCCACTCACGTGGGTGGCGTGGTGATTGACCCGCGCTGGCTTGAGGGTCGTACCCTGCCGACGGATGGTGGCTTGCAGGTGAACCAATTGCCCTGTGCGCCAGGTGATGATCTCGGCACCTTCGAGTTCGGGTCGACCGTCGTGTTGCTGGTCGGCGGACCCAAAGCCGCGGACTGGGTGGCGGTCCGCACCTCGGGGGATGTGAAGATGGGTCAGCGGCTGGGGGCGTACCGGTGAATGACATCGAGATCTTCCATCAGGACCCCCTCTGGGACGAAGGCGGCGACCTGCCTGGCGCTCTGGAGGCCCTTTTCACCGCCGCAGGCGAAGTACTCGATTTGGCCCGGCTCCGCGAGCTGACCGGACTGGCCGATGGGGCCCTCCAGCAGGGCATCGAGAAACTGCAGGAAAGGCTCCAGGGGGCTTCCGGTCTGCGACTGTTGGAAGTGGGCGGCGGCTGGCGCATGGCCACAAGTCCCGTCTACAAGGAGATGGTCTCGCGCCTGGTGACCACCACCCGCAGTGGCAGACTCACGCCTGCCCAGATCGAGGCCCTGGCCATCGTCGCTTACCGCCAGCCGGTCACCATCACGGAACTGAACGCCATCCGGGGCGTGACCAGCAGCGCCAACCAAGTGAAGAGCCTCATGGAGCGGCAACTCATCACACCCGCGGGCCGCAAGCCCGTGGTGGGTCGACCCATGACCTACGCCACCACCCAAGCCTTCCTGCTGCACTTCGGCCTCAAGAGCCTGCACGACCTCCCCCGGTTGGAGGACTTCGGCGAGGGTCGTCTGGAGGCCGAAGCCCTGGCGGCCCTGGAACCGCCCATGCCCGAGGATGGTCTGTTCGGGGAAGGCGCCATGATCATGGAGCTTGAGCTGGAGGACGACCCGGAGCCGCTGGTCGACGCGGATCCGGCCACCCCTAGTGAGGACCACTCCGCATGAACCAGCAGACGCTCAGCCTCGAAGGGCAGCCCGAGAAGCCCAAGGTGGAAAGCCCTACCGGCTTCTACCTCCAGCCGTGGCAGAAGGGCATCCTGCTTGTCGTCGTCCTCGGGATCCTCTACCTGCGCATCTGGCGGCGCAAGCAGGCCAGGACGCAGGTCTGCAGCCACTGCGGAAAGAAAAATCCCCCGCACCAGAGCAACTGCCAGAAGTGCGCGGCGCCGCTGATGCGGGTGGACTAATGCTCTAGGCTCCTGGCGTGCGGGCTGCGCCCGCACGTTAACGAAAATCGCCTACGCGATTTTCGCCCTGAAGCCTGATTAAAACTCGATCTCGATGGACTCTTCCGCGAGGTCATTCTCCTCACCCAGCACTTCGCAGGCAGCCCCGTACATCTGCAGCACGGCCGTTTTGCGGTTGCTCAAGCTGGTGAGCAGGTCCTTCACCCGCTGGACCTCGGAGGCGATGGTGTTGTTGATCTGCGACACCTCAGAGCGGCAGCGCTCCCGAGTGGTCTCGTAGAAGGCTTTCTGGTCCTGGCTCAGATCCATGGGGTGCTCCCGGAGGGGTGTGAAATCAGAAGGTAATGGTCGAGTTTATACTCGTTCAGGACCAGCCGGCCATGACCAGCATGATGACCAGGATCACAGCCAAGGTCAGGATCACTGGGAGCAACCAACGCGGACGGGTCGGCTGGATCAGTTCGGGCTCCTGGATCAGTGGCGATGGCGCCACGGTTTCTTGGCCGGACATGGTTCCGTGATGGGAGGCAGTCACCGTGCCGGTCCGTTCTCCCAAGACCCGGTGGGTACCGCTCGTGAGGCTGGTCGGAGCTGGGAACCGGGAGGAGACCAGGGACTCCAGGTGCTCCCTGGAGCCCTTCAACAGGGCATTCATGTATTCGGCGACATCGTGTTCATTGATGGGTGTTCCCTGGCGCTGGAGGTAGTCCCGCAGATCCCGCTCCATGAACCGAGCCGATGGATAGCGATGATCCACGCCCTTTTGCAATGCCCGGCTGACGATGGCCGCGATCTCCCGGGAGACATTCGGGTTCAGCGTCGCCAGATCGGAGATTCGGCCGAGGCGCACTTTTTCAAGGACTCCCAGTTCTGAATCCGCCTGGAAGCAGCGTTCCCCTGTCAAAAGTTCAAAGAGCACGAGACCCAGCGAGTAGAGGTCCGAGCGGTTATCCAAGGGCTGTCCGGTGGCCTGCTCGGGGCTCATGTAGAGCAGCTTGCCCTTGAGTGCACCGGCCACAGTGTGGCTGGCCTTGCTGGCAGCCTTCGCGATGCCGAAGTCCACCAATTTCACGGCCCCTTCCGTGGAGAGGATCACGTTCTGGGGGCTGATGTCCCGGTGGACCAGCTTCAGCTCCCGGTCGTCGAAACCCCGCTTGCGGTGGGCGTAGTCCAGTGCTGCGGCGATTTTCATCACCACGAAGGCTGCCACCTGCTCGGGGAAGGGAGTGCCGTACTCCCGCACCTTCCGCAGCAGGGTGCGGAGGTCGCGGCCATTCACATACTCCATGGCGATGTAGTACGAGCTGCCGGCCTTGCCCAGGTCGAAGATCTGCACAATGTTCGGGTGCGTCAGCTGGGCCGCCAGCTTGGCCTCGTCGATGAACATCGTGACGAAGTCCTCGTTGTCACTGAAGTGCGGCAGGATCCGCTTGATGGCCACGATCTTCTGGAAGCCCTGGACGCCGCGCTGCTGGGCCTTGAACAGCTCCGCCATGCCGCCCACGGCGATCTTCTCGAGCAGGAAGTAGTTTCCATACTCCTCGATGGCTTCGGGGGCGCCGGGAACTTCTGGCCGGGCTCGGGCAGGCGGGGCCGCCCCGACCGCCGGAGCCTGGGCGGCCACCCAATCGAAGGGGTCGTTGACGCCCGAGATTCCACTCAGGGTGAAGTCGGAAGGACCCAATGCCTCGGCCTGAACGACTGGAGCCATGGGCCTGGATTCCGCATTCCGCAAGGGCGCCACCTTGACGGAGGGAACCGGCAGGTTCGCGCGCTCCGGAGTGGAATAGGAGAGGGCTTCGACCTCCTCCAGCACGGGACCGAAGATGTCTTCCGCACTCAGGGGTGCCTGGGGTGGCGGCGGGGATGCCTGGACCAACGTTTGATTGAACATGATGAAGGGGTCCGTGGGTGCCGGATCAGCTTCTGCTTCAAGTTCCTGCAGCAGGTCCCCGAAGATGTCGTCCCGACTGAGCTTGGGAGCCTCCGGTCGATACCGGCCCAGGGCTTCGGCGAGGGCCGCCTCCGGTTGGGTGCGATCCAGAAAGGCTTCGATGGCGATCGTTTGTCCCTGCGGCGTCGAACCAGGGGCCGCCGCCTCGGAGAGCACCAGGATCGGCAGGCGGGGCTTCCGCTCGCGAAGCTGGTGGGCCAGGGCATAGCCCCCATCGGCGGGGACGGACGAATCCAGCAGGATCAGATCGGGGTCCAGTGCCAGGTCCAGGAAGGCCTGAGCCTCCGCAGACTGGATCCACCGCACCTCCCAGCCATCCCCCTCCATGGCGGAGACCAGACCGGGAGTCCTGAGGGACTCACCGTCCACGATCAGAAGCAGGGGGTTTGGCATGAGGCTCCGGGCACGGGGGAGCATCCAGGGTAGCGGGAGGCCTTGCGCCTCGCCATAACTCGAAATCCGGGATACACTTCTCGTTCGGTCCGGTCCTGCCTGGCAGCCCGGTCGAAATCCACGGGAAAGGAGGTGCATCCACATGCCTTTGGTCAAGGTCAAAGAAGACGAAACCTTCGAGTTCGCCCTTCGCCGTTTCAAGCGGAAGTGCGAGAAGTCCGGCATCCTCAGCGAGCTGAAGAAGCGCCAGCACTACGAGAAGCCCAGCGCCAAGCGCAAGCGGAAGATGCTCGCCGCCCGTAAGAAGACCCTCAAGCGCCTCTCGCAAGAACGGCGCATGATTGGTTGATCCTGCTGCGCGGCGCGCCCCGCGCCGCGTAAAAAAGGCCCGCGTGAGCGGGCCTTTTGTTTTCTACTGGAATCCAATCGCCGCGCCCCATGGCGCGGCTTACTTGGCGGCCGGCAGGCCGGCAAGCCTGACGAGTCCCACGAGCCATGCTTTCTGAACTCGAAGCCCTCGAATTCCCCGAAGCGATCCGCCTGATCCAGTCCGGCGCACGGACTGCCCCGGCACGGAAGGCGCTCGGCGCCATGCGACCGGGGGATGGCCTCGCAGGGCTGCGCCGCCTCCACCAGCTGGAACTCCAGGAGCTCTGGGCAGCCTCGCCGGACCGCCTGCCTACCTTCCCCATGGACGAGTCCTTGGAGGAATTGCTGAATCCTGCGGGGTGGCTGCTCCCGGAGCATTGGCGGCAGCTGCGGGATGGCCTGAAAACCATGTCCGTGCTGCTGCGGGGTCTCGCCTCTCTGACCTGGCCCGAGTCCCGGCCGGCGCCTCCCGGCACCCACCTCGGCATCGACCGCCTCCAAGTGACGGCCGCCCTGCTCCCGGACCCCACTCCCCTGACTGAACGCCTGGACAAGAGCTTCAATGCCGATGGTCAGCTGGATCCCCTGCACATCCCCGCGCTGGCAAGCCTGCACCGGCACCGTCAGGAAGCCTTCCAATCTGTACAAGCCAAGCTGCAGAAACTGCTGCGATCCGCTCCGGATGCCTTCAACGAGTCCATGGTCGTCGAGCGGAACGGCCGGTTCTGCCTGCCGGTTCGGCAGGAACGGCGAAGCCTGGTGCCAGGTCTGGTGCTGGATCGCAGCGGCAGCGGGGCCACCGTCTTCGTCGAGCCCATGGAAGCGGTGCCGCTGAACAATGCCTTTGTCGAGGCCGACCGCGACTACGCCCAGGCGGTCCAGGCCTTCCTCCGCGACCTGCTGGCCGACTTGCGGATCCGCCGGGAGGACTTCCTCCGCTGGCGGGACCTTCAGGCCCAGGCAGACCAGGGGCTCGCCCTGCTTCGCTGGACGGCCCTTTGTCAGGGTCACCTCCCCGAACTTGCCACCGACCCGAAGCAGGGCCGTCTGTGTCTGTTGGACGCCCGCCACCCGCTGCTGCTGCCCGCCGTGCGGGAAGCCATGGGGCTGGAGCCCCTGCCCCACCCGGTGGTGCCCCTCAACCTGGTCATGGAACCAGGCAAGCCGGGGCTGATCATCTCGGGCTCCAACACCGGCGGGAAAACCGTGGTCCTCAAGACCGTGGGGCTGCTCTCGGCCTTGGCCTCGTGCGGTTGCGCCGTTCCCGCGCGGGAGGGTTCCGCCTTCCCGGCCCTGCCCAGTCTCCATGCGGACATCGGCGACCACCAGACCATCACGGGAAGCCTATCGACCTTCAGTAGCCATATCTTGCACCTGAAGAAGATCCTCGAAACGGTCCACGATGGCGGCCTGGTGCTATTGGATGAGCTCGGCACGGGTACCGATCCGAAAGAAGGCGCCGCCCTGGGCATCGCACTGCTGCAGACCCTGTCACGACGGCACTGCTGGATCCTCTGCTCCACCCACCTGGGCGAGATCAGCCAATGGGGCCTGCGCCACACGCGCTTCCAGAATGCCTCGGTCCAGTTCGACGAGACGCGCCTGGCCCCCACCTACCGCCTGCTGGTGGGTCAGCCTGGTCAGAGCCGGGCGCTCACCATCGCCGCGCGACTGGGCTTGCCCCGTCAGGTCCTGGACCATGCCGACAAGGTGTTGGGTCAACGCGAACAGGACTGGCGGGACTTCCTGCGGGAGTTGGAGGCGGAACGCACGCGCCTGCTGGAAGAATCCGAGGCCCTGCACCAGCAGCAGGCGGCGGCCGAGAAGGACCGAGACATCCTCCGACAGCGGGAGGAGAAGCTGCGCCTCGAGCGCGAGGCCTTCCAGAAGGAATCCAAGGAGAAGGTGGCTCGGGTGCTGGATTTCCTCGACCACGAAGGGAAGCGACTGGTCCGGGAGTTGAAAGATCGGCAGAAGGCCGACACGGTGAATGCGGACCGCCTGGGCACCGAAGCCCACGAGCGGGTCAAGCAGCTGACGCGGCTGGCCGAGGCTGAACTGACCCCCGGCCGACGTCCAGGCCGGGTCGGCACCGCACCGATGGAGGCCCGCGAAGGTGGCTTCGCCCGGCACCACGGTCTGGGTATCGAAGGCAGGGTGGTCGCCCTAAAGGGGGACCGGGCCACGCTGGAAACCCCCCAGGGCAGGCGCCTGGAGTGCCGGCTGGGTGAACTGGAGGCCATCGGGGCCCGTGAGGCCGAGCCCAAGCCCTCCGGCCGGGTCCGAATTCGGGCCGAGGTCCAGGAAGTGGAATCGGAGATCAACCTCATCGGCCGGGCCAGCGATGACGTGGACAGCGAGGTCTACCGCTTCGTGGAGGAGGCCCTGGCGGCCGGGCGGCGGTTCGTCCGTATCGTCCACGGCCATGGGACCGGAAAATTGAAAGCTGCAGTCCGGGAGGCCTTGCGTGGACACCCTGGCATCTCCCGCGTCGAGGATGCCCCCCAGGCCCAGGGTGGAGCCGGGGCAACGGTGGTCACCCTCAGGTAACCTCCAAAAATTCAACTCCCGGAAGAGGGTGTCCGATGCAGGGGGACACCTGTTCAGGGGCGGACCATGGAATTCTGGAAGAACCTCAACATCCGCAAGAAGCTGATGTATTCGATCCTGGCCCTCGCGGTCGTGCTTGGGCTCGCCTCGACGGTCTTCTCGCTCTGGCGCCTGAATTCGGCCCTGAACGATGGCCTGAGGCTGAAAGTGGAGAGCCTTGCGGGTCTCGTGGCCGATGGCATCCAGTCCGGGGTGCAGTTTGAGGACATGGGACTGGTCGAACGCGGTCTCGACGGCATGAAGGACGACACGGACATCACCCAGGCCTCCCTCATCTCTCAGGATCCCGCCACCAAGGGCACCAAGGTCGTAACCAAGTCCAAGGCCAAGGCCTTCCAGGCGGATCTGGCACCGTACGCAGATGCCCTGATGAAGGAGATCGCCAAAGATCCCGCCAAGGAACACCCGATCGTGGAAAAGGATGGCTACCTGTTGATCGCCGCTCTGGTGAAGATCGAAGGGGCGCCCGTGAAGTCCTATCTCATGCTCATGGCCAACCGGGACCACCTGCGTTCGAGTCAAATGGGTGCCCTGCTCGGCATGGGTTTGCTTGGTCTCCTGATGATCGGTGCGGGCTGGGCGGCCGCCTACATGCTCGGCAACGCCATCGTTTCGCCGCTAGAGAACATCCAGCAGCGCATGCGGGACATCTCCGAAGGCGAGGGGGATCTCACCGCCCGTCTGGACGTGAACGGCACCGATGAAATCGCCGCTCTGGCGGGGCACTTCAACCGCTTCGTGGACAACATCCACCAGATCGTCCAGCAGGTGATGGCCATCTCCACCAACATCGCCTCGGGTTCATTGCAAATGTCGGCTGGGATGTCCGAGATGCACAGCACCGCCCAGAGCATCGCCCACGCGGCGGAAAGCCAGAAGGCGAGCGTCTCCACCACCACCGACAGCGTCAACGGGATCGCCGGTTCCTCCCAGGTGGTCAACGCCAATGTGTCGGACGCCCTCCAGGTCTTCGAACAGGCCCAGGCGGCGGCAGGTAAGGGCGGCACGGCCGTGGGCAGCGCCGTCACCGGCATGCAGGCCATCAACCAGAACTCGAAGCAGATCGGCAATATTCTCACGGTGATCACCGAGATCGCCAACCAGACGAACCTGCTCTCCCTCAATGCCGCCATCGAGGCCGCCAAGGCCGGCGAGCATGGCAAGGGCTTCGCCGTAGTCGCTGAGGAAGTCCGCAAGCTGGCCGAGCGCAGCGCCACCGCCGCCAAGGAGATTACGGCCCTGATCCAGACCTCCAACAGGGCCATCGGAGATGGCACCAAGATGGTGAACACGGCAGGCGAGGCGCTCAGCAGCATCCAGACCGCCATCACCGACTCCGCTGAGCGCATGAAGACCATCGGCAGCCAGAGCGAAACCCAGAGCCGCGACAGCCAGTCCGTCGTGGCGGCCATGGGCAACCTCACGGCCATTGCCGAGCAGAATGCCGCGGCCATGGAAGAAATGGCCGCCACCATCAAGGAGTCCACCCGCACCGTGGATGAGCTCAGCCACTTGGCCGAACAGCTCAACTCGCTCGTGGCGAGGTTCCGGATCTGACGCAGGCCGGTCCCGCATGAACAGGCCCCGCACCCGCGGGGCTTGTTCATATCCAGGATGGCCCCGTGCCATCCGACGCCGCAGGCAACCGCGGCTGGTGTGACTGCTCGTAGGACACTGGGATACCCAAGGATGCCCCTTCCCCATTTCGGGCATGGGAAAGGGAAGGGCCTGCTTGAATCGCAGGCCCTTCCTTTGTGCTGACTTTCAAACCTTAGAACTTGGCGCGGACGCCCAGCTGGATCTCACGGGTCCTGCGATCGACCGCATTGATGAAGCCGAAGTCGCTGAACGGGGTTCCTGCAGAGTTCGAGGCATAGCTGGTGCTGGTGGTGCGCTGGTTGGCCCAGTTGAACACGTTGAAGACATCCACGAAGGTCTCCAGCTGGAAGCGCTTGGTGATGGCGAATTCACGGGAGAACCGGGCGTCCAGGGTCTTCAGACTGGGCTGACGGAACTGGTTGCGCATCAAGCCCTTGTCGTAGGCGAAATCATTGCTGAAGGAATCGCCATTGTTGTCACTGGAGTAGTTGGCGCTGTAGGGACGGCCGCTGCTGTAGCTGAAGTTCACCGAGCCCTTGATGCCGAAGATGACGGGGAAGTAGCCGGCGAAGGTGAACCGGAGCCGGCGGTCATTGTCACTGTAGCCGTAGGAATCCATGGGATTCGCGGGGGTGGAGATGCTGGAGGTCGACCCGAAGGTATCGCGCTCGTTGCTGTTGTTGTCCTTGGACTGCGAGAAAGTCAGGGCGGTCTGGAAGCCGAGGCCCTTCTCGGAGAACTTGGACGCGGTCAGGGCCAAGGCTTGATAGCGGCCTTCACCATCGTTCTTGGAGAGGGCCACGTTGCCGAAACCGGATAGATCAAGGAGTCGCCCATTGACCACGGCCTTGTTCGGACGGCTGGTGGGGAAACTGCCGGCAGCCACCAGGCCATTGGTGGTGAAGCGGTTCACGGTCGTGGTAAAGCCATCCTGGTAGAACCCGTTGGGATCATAGGCACCCGTTGGGGTCACCTGCCACATGTTGATGTTCACGAAGTACTGGAGGTTCTCCATTTTCGTGTAGACGCCCATCAGGCCCAGCTTCAGACCGTTGCCGTACTGGTGCTCGAGCCCCAGGGACATGCGCTTGGCCACCGCGAGCTTATTCTTCTGATCCCAGACCTGGCCGGTCCTGGAGGCGGAAAGGACATCCTGCCAGGTCCCATTGGGAAGCGAGCCCGTGAGCAGATAATTCGCGGGATTCCGGAGCACGTCCTGAGGCAGGGCGGTCAGCACGGTGCCACTGTTCTGCACGCGCGTGCCGTAGGACAGAAGACCGGAGTTGAAGGCGCTGAGCAGGGCCGCGTTGGCGCCGGAGCTGGTGATGACATAGGTGCTGGTGGTGTTCCCGTTGCTGTTCATGGTGTTGGACACCGTCAGCGAAGGATTGGGGGAGCTGAAGTGCCCGTAGCCGCCCCGCAGCAGGGTGGTGCCCTTGCCGTCGAGGTCGTAGGTGAATCCGAAGCGGGGATCCTTGGAGGAGGTGCTGTTGGCCTGATCCAGGCCCTGGAACTTCACATTCGGCCTGGGGTTGTTGGGCTGATCCTCCTTGGTCAGCCGGAGGCCGAGGCTCAGGTTCAGGCGCTTGTCGAGCAGCCCGGCGTACTGGGCCTGGACGTAGCCGGCCAGGAGCTTGGAGGCGTAGGAGATGGTGCCGTCATAATCGCTGAAAGCGCCCGTGTACTGGACTCGAGCGGCGCCGGAGTTAGTGAGGGTGCCTGTGGCCCAGAGGTTGGCGGTCTGGTAGTTGCTGAAGGCATAGGCGCCATCCTGGTAACGGTAGAAGGTGTTCACAAAGTCGAACTTCTGGTAGTCGATGCCGCCCTTGAGGGTCCAGTCCCCCGCATTCAAAGTGAGGTTGTCGATGAACTGCCAGGTCTTTTCATCCAGCCCGTTGGGCAGGAAGTTGGTCTGCCCCCAAGTGAAGCCACTGGAAATCTGGACTTCGGGCGAGGCGGTGGTGTTGGCGAAGCGAGGGCGGCGCTCGATGGCTCGCTGGAGGCGCGCCTCGTTCACCAGGTTGGAGCCGAAGATGCTGTTCAGTTCCAGCACCCAGGAAAGGCCGCTGTCCTTTTCCCTGCCCTGGTTGGACACACCCGTGGTGGGTGCAAAGCTGGACTGGAGGCTGGTGGTGCCATTGTCCCACTTCAGGTCCTGGGCATTCACCCGCAGGGTGGCCCGGTGGTTCTCGTTGATGGTCCAGTCGAGGCGGCCGAAGTAGGTGGTGTTGCGCTGATCGGAGGTATAGGGGGTGCCGCTCTCGGAAGCCACCGTGTGGCCATCGTTGCCCGCGATGAGCTTGCCGAAGACGGGGAGAAAGGCCTGAAAATAGGTGTCGTAGTTGCCGCTGAGGGGGGAAGAAGACGTCGCGAACCCAGGGGTCATGCTCTCGGTGTAGTGCACCGTCTCCACGCCGAGGAAGAAGTGCAGCTTGTCCTTGATTATCGGGCCGCCGAACACGAAGTTCATCATGTCCTGCTTGAACTCCCGGGTCAGGGCCTGCTGGGTGTTGACAGTACCGGTGCGGTCATAGGGGACGGGACGGATCTTCGACACGAAGGCAGAGGGGCGGACCTGATAGAGCACCGAGCCGCCGAAATCGTTGGTGCCGGTCTTGGACACGGCATTGATCACCGCACCTGCGGCATTGCCGTACTGGGCGTCGTAGGCATTGGTGATGATCTGGAGTTCACGAATGGTGTCGGCGCCAAAGGTGAAGGGGATGCGGGTGGAGCCACGCTGTTCGCCGAAGAAGTTGGACTGGTAGGAGGCACCGTCGATGGTGAGGTTGTTCTGGATCCCGCGGGCCCCACCAATGGAGACTCGGGAGCCGTCGTCGTTGGGAGAGGACATGGGTGTCAGGGCCACCAGATCGGTGAAGTTGCGGCCGTTGAGGGGGATGGACTCAACCAGTTTGCTGTCGATGGCCGTGACGTTGTTCACCTGGGCGGTGTCCAGGGCCTGGCTGGAGGAGACGATCTCCACGGTGGCCGCGGCCTCGCTCGTGTCGAGGCTGAAGTTCGCGATCGTGTTCTGGCCCAGCGACACCTGGACATTGGCGTCCTTCAAGGTGCGCATGCCGGGGGCGGTCACGGTGAGTTCGTAGCTGCCCACAGGGAGGAGGCCGATTTGGTACTCGCCCAGGGTGCTGGACACGGTGGTCCGGGTCAGACCGGTATCCCGATTGCGCAAGGTCAAGGTCGCACTGGCCACGGCTTTGCCGTTCTTGCTCTTGATGGAACCGCGGACTGCACCGGCGGTAGAAGAGGTCTGAGCCGAGGCAACCGTGGCACAGGCCAGGGCCGTGAGCGTGAGGATTGTGAACCGTCGATTCATTCTTGACTCCTGGGCCAGACTTGGCCGGCTGTGGGCTGCAGGGTTCCCCAGGGCGTGAGGCCTCCGGTTATCCGTGACAGGGCGATGTCCCAGCATCCCCGATCCCGACCAGGGGACTCAAGTGTCTTTTTCAGCCTGGAAGTTTCCAGAGAATTTCGCCTGCCGACACACCAAGTCACCTGGGGTGGACCTAACCACAACCATCAAGCCAAGTTCCGTGCTTTCAGGAAGGTGACAAACCCGAAATCCCCATCGCTGATGTGATGTTTGAGCCAGCCCTCCATGAAGGTCGGAACCATCAGGGCCATGGCCTCATGGCTTTCCTGAAACTTGACCAGCAGCTCGTGAAGGCTGGTGAGCATCGAGGTGTGCTCGGACACATGCTGCGTGAGGTCCGGGTACCCGAACCGCCCCATGTAGGTCTCCTCAGTGGCGAAGTGCCGCTCGGAACAGGCCACCAGATCCTCGAGCAGCGCCTCCACATGGGAGCGATCAGCACCCTCCAGGATCATCCGACGAAGGCGATCAACGATTCGGAAGAGTTCCTGATGCTGCTCGTCGATGATCTGGATGCCCGTGTCGTACCTTGTGTTCCAGGCGACTTCCATGGCTTTGATGCTCCCCTTCCAGCGGAAGCCTCAGCAACTGGAGACCTCATCGGCATGAACCGAATGACAGGCAAATGCTTCCAGTCGAATGTAAATTTTTATGACCAGTCGATCAAGTAAAAATCCAGCTCATGACATCAATTAGTCATTATCAATATTATGGTTAAGCGTGATGCATGCCTTTTTGGGGTTAGACCGTGCCGCCATCCGCGACTTCGAGTCTGACCACCCCAAAGGAAGGGCCCCTTTGGGGCCCGACTGTTGGTACCGGTGGTCGGACTCGAACCGACACTCCTTTAGGGGGAAATGGATTTTGAGTCCATCGCGTCTGCCATTTCGCCACACCGGCCAGAAAGCCCAGGATATCGCAGCGGCGCGGGTTTTCAAAGCGCCGTAAGCGGGATGCGACGCCCTGCACCGAAGGCCTTGGGACTGACCTTGAAGGCGAAAGGCAGCTGGCGCCGCTTGAACTCCGTACCTCGGAGGAGGCCGAGGATGCGCGGCAGCGCGGCCCTGGCCTGGTTGAGGGCCGCTCCATCCAGGAGCAGGGCCAGATCCTCGGCGAGTCCTGCTTCAGGACGCTGGGCCTCCAGGGCGGCACCCAGGATGGCATCCAACTGCGCATAGGGCAGCAGGCTGGCTTCGTCGGTCTGGCCCGGCCTCAACTCAGCTGTGGGAGGGCGTTCGATGACACCCAGCGGCACGGCCTCGCCTAGGTCCCGGGCCATGGCGTAGACGCGCGCCTTGAGGCAGTCACCCAGGGGAGCAAAGGCGCCGATGCCATCGCCGTAGAGCGTGAAATAGCCGGTGGCGGCTTCACTCTTGTTGCCGGTATTCAGCACCGCCACGCGCTCGGTGCCTAAGCGCTGGTGGATCTCAGGCTCCGAGGTCAGCGCCATGAGCAGGCTGCCCCGGCAGCGGCTCTGCAGGTTTTCGTCCGTCAGACCAAAGGTGCGGCCAGGCATGGCCTGTTCCAAGGTTTTGGTGAAGCCGGAGAAGGGCGCCTCCGCATCCAGGCGCAGAAAGCCCATGCCCAGGTGCCGGGCCTGCTGCTCAGCCAGGGCGGAGCTTTCCGCACTGCTGTAGCGGGTGGGCATGGCCGCTCCAAGGACCCGGTCTGGTCCCAGGGCCTCGACCGCCAGGGCCGCGGCCACGGCGCTATCGATGCCGCCGGAAAGGCCCAGTACCAGGGCCTCCAGCCCCTGCTTGGCCAGGTTGTCGCGCAGCCCCGTCACCAAGGCCCTGCGCAGCCAGGAGCCTTCCTCCACGACCCGCCAGGGTTGGCCCGGAGCTACTGGATCCACCAGGACCAGGCCCTCGTGAAACGGTTCGCAACCCTGCCAGCGTCCGTCCGGCAGGGCCAACCCGGACCCGCCGTCGAAGAGCAGCCAGCTCTCGGCTCCGACTCGACTGGCATAGGCAATGGGAACACCATGCTTTTCCGCCAGTCCTGGCAACAATCGGCGACGCTGAGCCTCCTTCGAGGGGATGGCCCAGGGGGCGCTGCGACCGGGCGGCAGCCAGCTGCCCAGGGCGCTGGGGCTGGCACTGGCATTGAGGATCAACGTGGCGCCGGCAGCGGCAAGGTCCGCAATGGGATCCAGGCCATAGCCCACCGGTGCATTGCCCAGCTGGGGGTCGGCCCAGAGGTCTTCACAGATGGACAGCCCGATGCGGTGCCCGTGGAAGGCCACCAACGGTTGGGCCGAGGCATCTGGTTCGAAGTAGCGGTGCTCGTCGAACACGTCGTAGCTGGGGAGCACCCGCTTGCGGGCGCAGTGGCGCAGATCGCCAGCTTCGCACCACCAGAGCTCGTTCCAGAGTCGGCCCGAAGGCGCTGGCCGAGCCGTGCCGAAGATCAGTGGGATCGCCCCGGAAAGGGCGGCCAAGCGGTGGGATTCCGCTTCCATGCGCCGTCGCAGGCCGGCTTCCCATAGGCGGTCCTCCGCCAGGTAGCCCGGAATGGCCAGCTCGGGTGCCAGCACCAGCTCGGCACCGGCTGCCACGGCCTCAGCGTAGGCACGCTCAACCATGCGGCCATTGCCCTCGGGATCCCCGAGGCGGGCATTCAACTGGAGCAGCGCGATTCGCATGTAAGAGTTCCTGTCGGGACCCCACGGCGCCGCGCGGGGGTGCCGGGCGAGCGAGGCGAGGAAGGCGAGTCAAAGCGTAGCAGGCACTACGCGCGACGAGCGTGACGCTGCATCGCGACGCCCGCCACCCCCGCCCGAAGGGATGAGGCCAGCCGGGCGCCCCGCGGCGTCAGGCCCCTTGAACAACGAACCACGTTGCCCTGCGGGCCCTTCCTTGCCGGGCATCCCGGCTGTCCTCATCGCGGCATCGTCGGGGCCCGATAGGAACTCTTTCAACTTACCAGCGGATATCTGCACAGGTGCCGCCCTCGGGGCGCAGGGACAACCGCAAGTCGGCCCCCTGGGCATTGAGCCACTTCAGGGCGAGGGGCAAACCCAGGCCGGTTCCGTCTGGACGGCCGCTTTCAAAGGGCCGCAGCATGCGCACCGCCGTGTCTTCGGTCAGGCCTGGCCCTTCATCCAGCACCTCGAGATGCCCATCGGAGATCCGGATCAGGACGCGTCCTCCCAGAGGCGTGGCCTGGCAGGCATTCTCCAGCAGGTTCACCAGGGCCTGATGCAGCAGCACCGGGTCACCCGTGACGGCGCCCCGTCCCTCACTGACCAGGGTCCGCCCCTGGCTCACCGGGCGGCGCTTCAGTTCCGTCACAGCCTGGGCCACCACAGCTTCCAGCCGCAGTTCCTCCGAAACCGGTTCGAGGGGCTTCGCCCATTGCAGGAACCGCTGGACCAGCCGCTCAAGATCCTCCGTTTCGTCCAGCAGCACCTGTGCCGCCTCACCGTGACCGCCCCGCTTCAGCAGCTGGCCCTGCCCCTTGAGGACGGCCAAGCCATTCTTCAGCTGGTGGGCCACACCCGCGGTCATTTCGCCGAGTTCCGCAAACCGCTCCCGCAATTGGCGGCGGCGATCTTCCAGTTCGGCCTCGGTAATATCCTCGAACTGCACCAGGGCACCGATCCGATCCGGCGCCTCGATGCGCTGGACCCTCCAGCGACGACCTGCGGCTTCCACGCGATGGGGCGGCCCTGGTTCACCGGCAAGGGCTTCCCGGAGCCAACTAAAGGGCTCCAGCACGAAGGCCGCTTCCAGGCCGATCACCCCAGGCGTTACGCCCAGCAGCTCCCGCCCATGGCGGTTCAGGGCCGCCAGGCGATGCCGCTGGTCCACCCACAGCAAGCCCAGTGGCAGCGCATCCAACAGGCGCTCGTGGACGGTGCGCAGTTCTCCGAGGGTCGCGGCCAGTTCGCCCCGCTCCCTGAGACTGCCTGACACGGCTGAGAGGAGCAGAGACTCCGGATCAGCGGGAGGCCTTCGCCTGAGCCGGGCCCAGCGGATCAGCAGCACCAGCAACCCTGCCAGCACCGATCCGATGGGGATGGCCATGACCAGCCAAGCGACAAGGTGTGGACGCATCCCAACAGGGTAATCTGGATCCCATGGACAGACAGCCGATCTACATCGTGTCGGGAGGTTCCGGCGAAACCGCCCACCGGATGGTCCAGGCGGCCCTCACCCAGTTTGCCAAGGGCGAGGGTTCAGCCCTGGTGCGCCGCTTCCAGAACGTACGGTCCCAGGAGGACCTGGACCGGGTGCTCCAACTGGCCTCGGACAAGCGGGCGGTCATCATCCACACGACCGTGTCCCGGGAGATGCGGGACTACCTCGACAAGCGCTGTGCCGAACTCCGCCTCACCCAGGTGGACCTCTTCGGCAACCTGCTGGACACCCTGGCCCTCTACCTCCGGGAGCGGCCCGAGGAACGACCGGGCAGCTTCCATGCCGTGGGTGACAAGTACTTCCGTCGCATCGAGGCCATCGAATTTGCCCTGAAGTTCGACGACGGCATCGACATGGGAGGATTGGCGGATGCCGACATCGTGCTGGTGGGCATCAGCCGCACCAGCAAGACGCCGCTGTCCATGTACCTCGCCATGGAAGGCTTCAAAGTGATGAACGTGCCGCTCGTTCCTGGCGTGCCCCTGCCCCCCGAACTCGCGACCATTCCCCAGGGCCGCATCGTGGGCCTCACCATCCAGGCGGATCGCCTCCAGGAGATCCGCGCCTACCGCCTGAAACGACTGGGGGCTACCGGCACTGCCGACAGCTACAGCGACATGGGCCGCATCCTGGATGAGCTGGCCTATGCCGACGAGGTCTTCAAGCTGCATCGCCGCTGGCCGGTGCTGGACGTCACCGGACGCAGCATCGAGGAAACCGCCGGCCTGGTGCTGGACCGGGTCTTCGGCAAGGAGCGGGCGGTCTGAGAGAAGGATTTAGGCTTCAGGCTTCAGGCTTCAGGCTTCAGGCTTCAGGCTTCAGGCTTCAGGCTTCAGGCTTCAGGCTTCAGGCTTCAGGCTTCAGGGGGTAAGCATTGCTGCAGGCCTTCGGCCGCGCCAATGTCAATTCTGAGCCGCTCCATCGGGTCGGCGTCAAACTGAGCCACTGGCGCGCCGCGCAGCGGCGCATCAGGAATCGGTTCCTGAAGCCTGAGGCCCGAGGCCCGAGGCCTGAAGCCTATTACAGCTCGTCCTCCAGCCGCTGCACGAGCGTCCGCAGGATCTTGATCCGCCCATGGTATTTGTTCTCGCTCTCCACCAGGGTCCAGGGGGCGATCTCGGTGCTGGTGCGCTCGAGCATGTCGCAGATGGCGCTTTCATAGGCGGGCCACTTCTCCCGGTTGCGCCAGTCCTCTTCGGTGATCTTGAACCGCTTGAAGGGGGTTGCCTGGCGCTCTTCGAAGCGGCGCAGCTGTTCCTCCTGACTGATGGACAGCCAGAACTTGAGCAGGATGCTGCGGCTGCGCACGACCTGATCCTCGAAGTCATTGATCTCGCTATAGGCCCGCTGCCAGTCGGCCTCGGAACAGAAGCCCTCGACCCGCTCCACCAGCACGCGGCCGTACCAGCTCCGGTCAAAGATCATGACCCGGCCGCGTCGAGGCAGCGTCTGCCAGAAGCGCCAGAGATAGGGTTGGGCCCGCTCATCCTCCGTGGGGGCCGCCACGGGCTGGATCCGGTAGGTTCGGGCATCCAGGGCCTGGGTGATGCGACGGATGCTGCCGCCCTTCCCGGCCGCATCGACGCCTTCGAAGACCATGACGACGGAATGCTTCTTGAAATTCCGGTGCCGGGTAAGCAGGTTGAGTCGCCCCTGAAGGTTGAGCAGTTCCTCCTCGTAGTCCTTCTTGTCCAGGCGCTTGGTCAGGTTCAGCGCCTTGAGGATGTTGACTTCGTCGAGGTTCATCGCTGCCCTGGAGGGAATCGGGGCGACCTTGGGCGCGGGATTGTCCAGCCGGGCACGGAGGCGTTCCAGCAGGATCTTGCCCACGGTCAGCTTCTGGAACCTGGGGTCGGTGGCCTCCACCACGATCCAGGGGGAATCCGCCGTGCTGGTGGAACGGAGGGCCCGCTCGGCCACCTGGCGGAAGGTGTCGTACATCTCGAAGTGTTTCCAGTCCCTGGGTGTCACCCGCCAGCGGGTCTTCGGATCCTTCTCCAGGTTCTTCAGCCGCTTCTTCTGGGTTTCCTTGCTGAGGTGCATCCAGAACTTCAGCACCAGGGCACCTTCATGGATCAGCATCTGCTCGAAGCGTGCGACCCGGGCCATGTCCTGATCCAGATCCGAGGTCTTGATGCGGCCATGGGCCCGCTCGAGGATCGGCCAAGTGTACCAGGAGCCATCGAAGATCCCGATTTTGCCCTTGGGTGGCAGCATGCGCCAGTAGCGCCACATGTGGGGCCGCTCTCGCTCCTCATCCGATGGCTCATCAAGACCGTGCGTCTGGATGTGACGGGGGTCCATCCATTCGTTGAGCGCGTTCACGGTCTCACTCTTCCCCGATCCGTCCACGCCCGCCACCAGGATGATCACGGGAAACTTCGCGGCCTTGAGGTCGTACTGGGCGTCCAGCAGGGCTTCGCGCAAGGCAGGGACCTCTTTGTCCCAGATCTCCTTGGCGACCTTGTGGCCGAGTTCCGCGGATTCGAACATGGGTCCTCCGGGACGGATGTGCCACCTTTTCGGTGCGACTGCCACGATAGCTGAATTCAGCGCCCAACCCTCATGGAATGATGAAGACCATGATCTCCATGACGGATCCCATCCAGCCCGCCTTCGCCCATGCAAGGCGCATCCTCTTCCAGCCCTTCAACGCGCGGAAGTGGTTCGTGCTGGGGTTCTCAGCCTTCCTGGCTCAGCTGGGCGGGAGTGGTTCCTTCAACGTCAACAGCAATCCCTTCAGGTATTCCTCCCCAGGTACAGGACCGGACTTCAGCCCCGTGGCCACCTGGGTCTCTGAGCACCTGCCGCTGGTGATCGCCCTTGGGACGATCCTGTTCATTCTCATCCTGGCGATGTCCGTCCTCTTCCAATGGCTGAGCAGCCGTGGGCAGTTCATGTTCCTCGACGGGGTGGCCCATGACCGGGCCGAAATCGTGGAGCCCTGGGCTCGCCTCAGGCACCTCGGTCATGCGTTGTTCAGGTTCCGGTTGATGCTCCTACTCACCACGCTGGCCCTCCTCCTCGTCAGTGCTGGACTCGGCGTCCTCATCGCCCTTCCGGACATCCACGCCCGCAGCTTCAGGGGAGCGGCCCTCACGGGCGTTCTGGTGGGTTGCGGACTGCTCATTCTGGGCGTCCTCGTCATCAGCATCATCGGGGCGCTGCTGCATGATTTCGTGGTACCCATCATGTACCGCCGGGATCTTGATACCTCTACTGCCTGGCAGGTCCTGCAGCAGGACCTTCTGCCCGGTCATGGGTGGAAGTTCGTGGGCTTTTACGTGATGTCCATGCTCCTGTGGATACCCGCCACCCTGCTGATCCTGCTCGGCTGCTGCTTCACCTGTTGCGTGGCCGTGCTGCCGTACATCAGTTCTGTGGTCTTCCTGCCCATCTTCGTCTTCTTCCGCTGTTATTCCCTCAGCTTCCTGGAACAGTTCGGGGCCGAGTGGCGGATCATCCAGATGCCTGAACCCCAACCATAGCTCAGTATTCGTTCGCCAAGTCGCCGACCCGAATCTGCTTCTCGAAGGGTTGGAACACAGGTGCACCGGCGGCCTGGGCGATCCACTCGGCCACCCGGATGCCATCCACCGCGGCTGAGGTGATGCCCCCGGCAAAGCCAGCGCCTTCTCCGCAGGGATAGAGCCCGGGATGGGACACGGATTGACCATCGTCTCCGCGCAGGAGCTGGATGGGGCTGCTGGTGCGGCTTTCGATGGCCAGCAGGATCGCCTCGCGGCTGGCGAACCCGTGGATCTTCTTGTCGAAGGCAGGCAGAGCCCCCGCCAGCTGCTCCTGCACGAAGCCTGGCAGGCAGGTGCTCAAGTCGGCGGCGACCGCAAAAGGCCGGAAGCTGGTGCGCGGCAGTTTCCCTGTGGCGCGACCCTGGAGGAAATCCTGCACCGCCATGGCGGGGGCCCCGTAGGTCTCATTCGCCGCGCGAAAGGCGGCCTGTTCCCACTTCCGCTGGAAGTACATGCCTCCCAGCAGGTGGTCGCTGCCGAAATCCGAGGTGTTCACTTTCGCGACGAGGCCCGAGTTCGCAAACCCGGAATCGCGTCGCTCATTGCTCATGCCATTCACCACAACCCCGCCCGCCTCACTGCTGCACTGGATCACCTCACCCCCAGGGCACATGCAGAAGCTGTAGGCCGCACGATTGAGGCCGAAGTTGCAGACCAGCTTGTAGTCCGCGGCAGGCAGCGAGGGGTGGCCAGCGCTGGGGCCATATTGGGAGTGGTCGATGAGGTCCTGGGGATGTTCCACCCGCACACCCATGGCAAAGGGTTTCTGGCGCATGGCCACGCCATGGGCGTGCAGCATCTCGAAGGTGTCCCGGGCGCTGTGGCCCGGTGCCAACACCAGGGCCTCGCAAGGGATCTCCTCGTCATCCGCCAGCACCGCGGCTCGCACCCGACCCTGGTCATCGAAACGGATCTCCCCCAGCCTTGACCGGAAGCGGTACTGCGCCCCTCGCGCCTGAGCCTCCTTCCGGATCAACACCGCGCATCGGCGGATGACGTCGGTGCCCACATGGGGCTTGGCCAGGTAAAGGATCCTCGGATTCGCCCCGAATCGCACGAACGCCTCCAGCACGTAGCGGGTGGCGGGGTGTCCGATGCGGGTCGTGAGCTTGCCATCGCTGAAGGTGCCCGCACCACCCTCACCGAACTGGGCGTTGGCCTCGGGGTCCAGCACCGCGTCCCTCCAGAGTCCGGAGATGGCTTTCACCCGTTCACCCATGGCGGGACCACGCTCCAGTACCACGGGTTCGATGCCGTAATCCAGCAGACGCAGCGCGCAGAAGGTGCCAGCGGGGCCGCTGCCCACCACGACGACCCTGGGACGGCGCGGTGGCTGCGCTACCGCGTAGGGCGCCGTGACCGGCGCCAGGTCGAGTTTCAGGCCACCTGGCAGCGGGCCCATCGTCAGCGCCCGCTCTGACTCAAAGCTGAGAGCCGTGAGAAAGCGGATGGCGCCCTTGTGGCGGGCGTCCAGGCTGCGGCGCTCCAGGGTCACGGCGCGGTAGTCCCTGGGTGTTCCACCCAGGGCATGGGCCAGCGGCAGCGCCAGATCCAGCGCCTCCTCACCCAGATTCAGCGGCAGGTTGGAGAGCAGGTAGCGCATGGTTGCCTCGGCGGTAGGAGTCCACGGGACTCAAGGCCAGGGATTCAGGTTACTTCCCGGATCCGGACCGTCGAAAAAACATATGCATGAAATTTTGTCTATGTTTTAATTTAGACAAGGAGAAATGATGTCAAAGCCAAACCTGAAACAGGTGGTGGTGGCGGGTGGCACGGGCCTCGTGGGCAAAGCCCTGATTCGAGCCCTTCTCCACCAGGGCACCCGAGTGGCAGTCCTGACGCGGTCGCCCAAGCGGCTGATCATGCCTGCAGGTGCCAAGGCCCACCCATGGGAGAACCTGTCTGGCCTGCTGGAGGGTGCCGACGCCGTCATCAACCTGGCGGGGGAAGGCATCGCAGACAAGCGCTGGAGTGCTGCCCGGAAGCAGGCCATCCACGACAGCCGCACCGTGACCACGGCCCGCCTCGTGGTGGCCATGCAAGCCTGTGCCCAGCCACCGAAGGCCTTGGTGAGCGCCTCCGCCATCGGCTATTACATTCCCAGGGACGAGGTTCCAGTGGATGAAACCGCCGAGGCAGGCTCGGGCTTCCTGGCAGAGGTCTGCCGGGACTGGGAAGCAGAAGCACTGGCAGCATCAGCTGCTGGCGTGCGCGTGGCCCTGGTTCGCATCGGCGTGGTGCTGGCCCGGGAGGGAGGGGCCCTGCCGAAAATGGCGCTGCCGGTGCGGTGGTTTCAAGGTTGCAAGCTCGGTTCGGGAACCCAGGGCCTCAGCTGGATCCATCTGGACGACCTGGTGGCCATGCTCATCGAGGCTGCCCGGAATACCGCTTGGGTCGGTGCCTTCAATGGCACGGCGCCCCAGCCCCTCAGCAACGAGGCTTTCACGGGCCTCCTGGCCAAACAGCTGCGGCGGCCCCTGCTGCCCGTGCCGGGCTTCCTGACGGCCCTGGCCACGAGGCTGCTGCTGGGTGAGATGGCCGAGGCCCTGTTGCTGCAGGGGGCTTTCGTTCGACCTGCCCATGCCCAGGCTCTGGGCTTCCAGTTCCGCTTTCCCACCGCCGCCGCCGCTCTAGAGGATCTGCTGTGAGGGAAGAAGTCTTCATTTCGGTTCAAGACCTACCGGCTCCCCGCAGCGAGGTCTTTCTGTTCTTCTCCGACCCCGCCAACCTCGAAGCCCTCACCCCACCCTGGCTGCGCTTCGAGGTGCTGACGCCCAAACCCCTGCCCCGTGGCGAAGGCGCCCTGTTCGACTACCGCATCCGGGTGCGGGGTTTCTCTCTCCGCTGGCGCACCCTCATCGAGACCTTCGTACCCGGTGAGAAGTTTGTGGACCGCCAGATCGCAGGCCCCTACGCCCTCTGGCACCACACGCACCGCTTCGAGGACCTGCCGGACGGCGGTACGCGCATGACCGACCGGGTCCGTTACCGCATGGGCTGGGGCTTCATCGGGCGTGTCGTCACTGCGCTGTGGGTGCGACGGGACGTGGCCAAGATCTTCGAGTACCGGAAGCAGGTGCTGGCAGAACGGTTCACCCCCGCTCCAATCCGCCGAACCGCGCCATGATGCGCTTGTCGCCACCTTGATCAAACCGCACGGTGTAGGTCAGGCCCTCGCCGCGGCCCGAGGCCGCCAGAATGGTGCCTGAGCCGAACCGGGGGCTGCTCACGCGGGTGCCCGCTGGAAACGCGCTGGGATCTTGCATCTCGGCCGGTTCGGAGCGCCTGCCGCCATCTTTCTCGCTCGACGGAACAGGCGTCTCCTTCACCCGGTCGAAGAAGCTGCGGATGCGCTGGAGTTCGGTCGCCACGGAGGCACCGCCAGCGCCTCGGGTGAAGGAGCCGCCAGGCCGCACTCCCTCGCCGGCCTGGTAGATTTCAGTGCCCCAACGGATGGGTGTGGTCAGGACCGCAGCCGGGATCTCCCGCAGGAAGCGGCTGGGCATGGA
>JANYAZ010000120.1 GCA_025361045.1 Geothrix sp.
GTTCAGGAAAGGTTCGCCGTCCAGGCGGGGCAGGTCCATGCGCAGCTCCCGGCCTTCCAGCAGGCGTTGCAATGCCCCCGCGGGTTCCAGGGGGGTGCGCAGGCCCCGCACCAGGCCATTGCCGCTGCCCCCGGGGATGGCGCCGAGGGGGACCGGGCAGCCGCGGGTGATCAGGGCCTTCGCCGCGTGATGGATCGTCCCATCCCCACCCCACACCAGCAGCGGACCTTCGGCGCGGACAGCCTGGGCGATGGCGGGCTCGAAGTCCCAGGGCGGCCCGAAGGAGATCGCCTCGACCCGCTCCCAGATTTCCCTGGGGAGTCCCCGGAACGGCGCCCCGGGGTCCTTGGGGCGGGAGCCCGAGACGGGATTGAACAACAGAGGAATTCTGGACCCAGAGGACGGCATATCGGGATTCTACCCGATGCCCCTTGGGCGGCTGAGGGGCCCTGCCCGGACTCCGGATCGGAAGCCGGCAACCTTGTGACGGCAAAAAAGTTCCAGGGAGGTCCGGGTGGAATTTCATGCAAATTCTCTGGCCAGCCTCGCCGAATCCGCTTATACGTAGTACGCAGTCACTAGATCCAAAGATCCAATCTGTGACATGGGATCTGTTCACGCAGGTTCTTTGTCCTTTAGTTCCTGACATGCTTCGGAGGCATTTATGGGTTCCCTGAACCGCGTATTCCGCGCCCTTCTCGCGCTGCTTGCCATGGCCGTGCTCCCAGCGTTCGTGGCTTGCGGAGGAGGCCACAGCTCGCCACCCCCGCCGGTAGCCCCGGCCATCAGCGTCCAGCCCGCGAACCAGACGGTGCTGGAGGGCGCCACGGCGACCTTCACCGTGACCGCCACGGGAACCGCGCCGTTGACCTATCAGTGGAAGAAGGGCGGGACCGCCATCACCGGCGCCACCGCCGCCAGCTACACCACCCCCGCGACCGTGCTCGCCGATAGCGGCTCCAGCTTCACGGTGACGGTGACCAATGTGGCAGGATCGGTCACCAGCACCGCCGCGACGCTGACGGTGAATCCGGCTCCTCCGACCATCACCACCCAGCCCGCCAATGCCACGGTCACGGCCGGAGCCACGGCGACCTTCACCGTGGCGGCCACAGGCAGCGGGGCCCTCAGCTACCAGTGGAAGAAGAGCGGTACCGCGATCACCGGTGCCACCTCCGCCAGCTACACCACCCCCGCCACGACCCTGGCGGACACTGCCGCCAGCTTCACCGTGACGGTGACCAACGCCCAGGGCACGGTCACCAGCAATGCGGCGACCCTGACGGTTCAGGCTGCGCCGGTATTCACCACCCAGCCGGCCGGCGGAACGGTCACCGCAGGAGCATCTGTGACCTTCACGGCGGGGGCCTCGGGCAATCCCGCCCCGGCCTACCAGTGGTACAGGGGCGCGACGCTCCTGACCGGCCAGACCGCGGCCACGCTCACCATCGCCAGCGCCACGCTGGCCGATGCGGGCAGCTACACCGTGACCGCCACCAACACGCTGGGTACCGCCACCAGCGCTGCGGCGGTCTTGGTGGTGAACCAGGCGCCAGCCATCGTCACGCAGCCAGCCAGCCAGACCATCGTCAGCGGCCAGCCCGTCACGTTCTCAGTGGTGGCTACGGGCTTCCCGGCCCCCACCTACCAGTGGAAGAAGAACGGCACCGCCATCAGCGGCCAGACGAGCAGTTCGTACACCATCGTCGCTGTGGCCCCCGCCGACGCGGGCAGCTTCACGGTGGATGTCACCAATACCATCAGCACCACCACCAGCGCGGCGGCGGCCCTCACCGTCACGGTGCCCCCGGCCATCACCACCCAGCCCGCCAGCCAGACCGTCCTTGCCCCGGCTACCGCCACCTTCACCGTGGTGGCCACGGCCACGCCTAGCCCCACCTACCAGTGGAAGCGGAACGGCACGAACATCACCGGCGCCACCGCCGCCAGCTACACCACCCCCGCCACCTCCCTGGCGGACCAGGGTGCCAGCTTCACGGTCGTGGTCACCAACTCCGCTGGCACAGTCACCAGCAGCGCGGCGCTCCTGACCGTGAACCAGGCTCCGGCCATCACGCTGGACCCCGTCAGCCAGACCATCGTGTCCGGAAGCCCCGTCACCTTCTCCGTGACAGCCACGGGCTTCCCGGCCCCCACCTACCAGTGGAAGAAGAACGGCACCGCCATCAGCGGCCAGACGAGCAGTTCGTACACCATCGCCGCTGTGGCCCCCGCCGACGCGGGCAGCTTCACGGTGGATGTCACCAATGCCATCAGCACCGCCACCAGCGCGGCGGCGGTTCTCACCGTCACGGTGCCCCCGGCCATCACCACCCAGCCGGCCAACCAGACCGTGACCGCCCCAGCCACGGCCACGTTCACCGTGGTGGCCACGGGCACCCCTGCGCCCACCTACCAGTGGCAGAAGAACCTCGCGCCCATCCCGGGCGCCACGTCGGCCAGCTACACGACGCCGGCCACGAGTCTTGCGGACAACCAGGCCAGCTACACCGTAGTCGTGAGTAACGGCGTCGGCAGCCCGCTCACTAGCAGTGCCGCGATCCTCACGGTCCAGGTGGCCCCGGCCATCACGAGCCAGCCCACCACCCAGAGTGTCATCGTGGGCCAGACGGCGACCTTCTCCGTCACCGCCACGGGCAATCCCGCGCCCGTCTACCAGTGGCGCAAGGGCGGCCTGAACATCGGCGGCGCCACCTCGGCCACCTACACTACCCCCGTGACCGTGATCGGTGACGACGGCAGCAGCTTCGATGTGGTGGTGAGCAATGGCATCGGCAGCCCGGCCACCAGCCTGGCTGTGATCCTGTCGGTGGCCGCAGCGCCGGTCACCCCGGTGTTCCTCACCCAGCCCGCCAGCCAGACCATCGTGTCCGGCAACTCCGTCACCTTTACGTCGAACGCCTCCGGCACGCCGACGCCCACCTACCAGTGGAAGAAGGACGGAACCAACATTAGCGGCGCGACCAGCAGTTCCTACACCATCGCGACAGTCACGTCAGTGGACGCGGGAAACTACACGGTGGTGGCCACCAACACCCAGGGCAGCGCCACGAGCAATGCGGCGACGCTCACGGTCAACTACGCCCCGGTGATCACCGTCCAGCCTGTGAGCCAGACCGTGAGCCAGGGCACGAATGTCACCTTCTCCGTGGCAGCCAACGCGGTTCCCCCGGTCACCGGGTACCAGTGGCGCTTCAACGGGTCGAACATTGTCGGGGCGACCGGTTCGTCCTACACCCAGAACAGCGTGAGTCCCGGCAACAACGGGAACTATGATGTGGTGGTCACCAACAGCATCGGAAGCACCACCAGCAATGCGGCGGTCCTGACGGTGACCCTCACCTACTCGATCAACGGACGCGTAATCGATGCCAACAACCGGACGGGCATCGCGGGAGTGGTTGTCAGCGCCAATACGGTGCCGACGACCACTGCCACCACGAACGTCAATGGCGACTACACCCTCATCGGCTTGGCGAATGGCACCTACACAGTGACTCCGAGCATCTCCACGTCCGGTGTCGGCTCCTGGTTCCTGCCCACCACCCAGTCGGTGACGGTGTCCAGCGCCAACGCCACGGCCAACTTCCAGGCGGACATCGGTTTCAACGTATCCGGCACCGTGGCCTACAGCGGCGCCAAGGCCGGACGCATCTACCTGGTCCTCAAAGGCGGGAATGGCGGCGCGGCCAATGGCGTGAGCATCGCGGCGCCCGGCGCTTTCACCATCCGCGGCGTGCCCCCCGGCAGCTACACCCTCACCGCCTTCATGGACACGATTGGCCTGGGCAATCCCAATGCGAACGATCCCGGGCCCAGCACGATCATCAACGTCCCGGTCAGCAGCGCCCCGGTGTCCGGCATCACCGTCAACCTGGTGGATCCGGCGCCGGTGACCCTCACGACCACGCCGACCTTCCAGGGCATCGTGCCCTTTAATGGCGGGGCCTTCGTGAACTACTCGCCCCTGGTGGACAGCTCGCAGGTCGAGACGGCCACCTCCTACGATGTCCAATGGAGCACCAGCAACACCTTCGCCAGCGTCACGGGAAGCCTCAACTTCCTCGCCCAGAGCAATAAGGACCCCCTGGCCTTCATCGCCGGGCTCACCAACGGCGCGGCCTACTACTTCCGCATCCGCGGGAATGTGGGCGCCACCAACGGTCCCTGGAGCTCCATCTCCAGTGCAGTCACCATCGGCGCCGCCGCAGGCTTCAACTCTGTCTCCGGCACCATCACCCTTCCAGTCGTGCCCACGGGCCCCCTGGCTGTGGCCGTGGTTCCGGTGGGCAATGGGATGCCCTTCATCACCTGGTTCGCCTCGCCCAGCCAAACCCAGGCCTACACCGTCACGGGTGTGCCCAGCGGTTCCTACCAGCTGTATGCCATCCTCGATCAGAACCGCAACGGCGTGATCGATGTGGGAGACCTCAGCAATACCGGCGGAAATGGCCTTCCCCTGTCCGTCGCCGGCAACCTCACGGGCCAGAACCTGACCCTCTCGAACGCCGCTTCCATCGCCCAGCTCTCCACCCAGCACTGGAAGCAGACGGGGACCTTCACCGGGGAGGGCTACAGCCTCAACTTCAAGGTGACCGGCAACGTCAAGCTCCCGGTGAACGCCACCCTCCAGCTCGGTGCCAACCTGGTCGTGGATGTGGGTGTGAACAGTGGAGGCGACCGCTACCAGTACTGGTTGAACAGCCTCCGTCCGACCGTGGGTGATTCCTACACCGTGTCGGTCGGCTACAGTGACGCCACCAGCGACACGCAGACGCCTGCGGTCACCGGAGTGTTGGACGCCTTCGCGCTGAGCTTGGCGCCCACCACGGGCACCAGTACCAGCCTCACACCGACCTTCTCCTGGGCGGCGCCCGCCGCGCCTCCGGGCTACTATACCTACGACCTGTGGATCAGTTCCCAGACCGGCGGTCAGATCTGGAGCCACTACGACATGCCAAGCTCGCAGACCTCCATCCTCTACAACTCGGACCTGTCCGCGAGCCAGCCCGCGCTGACCACTGGCACCAACTACACCTGGACCGTTGAGGTGAAAGATACCAACCGCAACAGCGCCCAGATCCAGGTCAACTACCAGCCCTGAAGCGGCTTCGCTTCACCCAGGAACGGCGGGAGGCGACTCCCGCCGTTCTGCGTCAGGGCTGGAAGCGCGCCGGCGGCGCCTCCAGGTGGAGGGCCTCACCCGTGACGGGGTGCTTCAGTCCCAGGCGCCAGGCGTGGAGCCACATCTGGTCGGAGGTGGGGCCGCCATAGAGGACATCGCCCACGATGCTGCGGCCCAGGTGACCAAGGTGGACGCGGATCTGGTGGGTGCGCCCGGTGTGGATGCGGGCCACGATCCAGTGCCCGGGCACGAGACCGGCCGCTTCCTTCTCGGTGGCGGGGCGGAAGTCGGTGCGGGCCGAGCGGGGCTCGATGAGATCCCCGATGGTGCCGAAGCGACCGGGATCGGCGCCCCGGAGGCGGCCGATGGGGGCGTCCACGGTGCAGGCTTCCAGCGGCGCTGAAATGCGCGCCAGGTAGAGCTTTTCCAGATCGCGGTTCGCGAAGGCTGACGCCAGGCCCTTGTTGGCCTTCGGATCCTTGGCCAGCACCAGCAGGCCCGAGGTGCCCTGGTCCAGGCGATGGTGCAGGAACAGGGTCAGGTCGGGGCGCTGGGTCTTCAGCAGGGCCAGCAGGTCGTGGCGGTCCGTGGCCCAGGTGCCCTGGGTGGCGATGCCCGCGGGCTTGTCCACGGCCACGATCCAGGCGTCCTCGAACACCACGGGGATGGGCGTGGTGGGTACCGGCGGCAGGTCGGGATCAAAGGCCACGCGGATCTCGGTGCCCGGCTTCACCAGTCTTCCGGCCACCTTCACGCGCTTGCGGTCCACTTGCACGCCGCCCAGCTTCAGCGCCTCCCGGGCCGACCGTCGGGACAACTCCGTGCGCTTGGCGATGAGCTGATCGAGGCGCAGCTCCGCGTCATCCGGGTCCACCGTGAAGGTCCATTTGCGAAGCGTCATGGCTCCAGCGTAGCGGGTGCTTCAGATTGCCTCAAAAAACGAGGCAATCTGAAGGTAGGTTTGGCATGCTGGTGGATGGAGGTTTCCATGATCCGAATGCTTCGCATTGGGTTGCTGATGGCTGGGACGCTGCTGGCCATGGCCGGAGACCTTCCGGTATCGGGTTGGACGCTGAAGCCGGGGTCCACGGCGACGGCGGCCGGCCTGCGCCTGCAGGCCGCTGGGGAAGGTTCCGAGGCCACGCTGGTTTCGGCGCCGGTGTCGCTGAAAGTGGGAGAACTCTACCGACTCACCGCCAGCATCAAGACCGAAGGCGCGAAGGCGGATGCCTTGGCCCGCTACCCCACGGCCTTGGGCGCCTGTCTGTCCATGGAGAGCTTCCCCTTCACCAATGCCTCGCAGAGCGTGGCCGGTACTTCCGAGCGGAAGGTCTCTGTGCTGTTCCTCGCCACCAGCCCCAGCGACCGCGTGCAGCTGCACCTGGGCCGCAACGGGAAGGCCACGGGCGCGGCGGTGTTCAGCGACGTGAAGCTGGAAAAGGTGGAAGACGTCACGGCCTTCATTCCCATGGAGACCGTGCGCTGGGCGGGGAAGGGCTTTCGCTACGAGATGGGCGGCTGGACCTTCCTGCACATCGAGGGCGCGCCCTACGCCCGGGGTCGCCAGCACGGCGAGCTGATGGCCGACGAGATCGTCCGCATGATCACCAAGCTGGGCATCCAGAAGGACGCCGCCGATCCCGCCAAGGCCTGGGCGGAGAAGCGGCAGCTGGCCGACGCGCTCTTCTTCCGCAAGTTCGACGTGGAGTTCCTGGAGGAGATGAAGGGCACCGCCGACGGCGTGGTGAAGGCGGGCGTCAAGTTCAAGGGACGGGACCTGGACCTGCTCGACATCGTGACGCTGAACAGCGATGTGGACGCGGACTACCTCCGGTCCGCCCTGGTGCACACCACCAACCCCCTCAGCGGCCGCACCTTCATGACTGCCGACGATGAGATGGACAAGGCCGGAAAGGGCGACCACTGCAACTCCTTCGTGGCCACCAAGGGCGCCACGAAGAGCGGCCGCTTCATCTTCACGCAGATGTTCATGTGGGGCGGTTATACCGGCACCGAGTGGAACGTGATGCTGGACATCGTCCCGGAGAAGGGCCACCGCCTGGTCATGCAGACCTTCCCCGGCGGCATCCACAGCGGCACGGACTGGTACCTCAACGCCTCGGGCCTGGTGATGGGCGAGACCACCGTGGGCCAGACGCCCTACAACCCGGAGGGCACGCCCCAGAGCAACCGCATCCGCAAGGCGGCCCAGTACGCCTCCAGCATTGACGAGGCCGCCGCCATCCTCTTCAAGCAGAACAACGGCCTCTACACCAACGACTGGACCATGGCCGACACCAAGACCGACGAGGGCGCCTGTTTCCTCCTGGGCACTGAGAAGGCGAAGCTGTGGCGCACCGGCTCCAAGGGCAAGGCCGCCGACACGCCCGGCCACCTCAAGGACTTCATCTGGGCCAACAACAACAACCGCGACCTGGAGGTGCGGGGCGAGTACGGCCCCAATCCCGAAGGTGCTCCGGCTGATCTGGCCTTCAACACCTGGAACCGCGACATCGCCTGGCAGGACGCGTTCAAGACCTACGGCCAGAAGGGCTTCGACATCGACAGCGCCACCCGCGTGATGGCCACCAGCCCCATCAACCGGCCCCATGCCTGCGATGGGAAGCTCACGACCTCGGAGATGGCCGAGAAGCTCGTCTTCATCGCCCACCAGGGCAAGACCACCCAGCGCGAAAAGCTGGTGGGTGGCCGCTGGATCGCAGACCTTCCCCTCGCGACGCCCCACCTCACCTACGGCTACACGGCCTTCAGCCCCATCTGGATCACGGCCAGGCTCCAGGCCGCAAAGGCGGCCTGGAGGGAGGAAAAGGTTGCGAAGGCTGCGCCTTCCCCGGATGTGATGGGGGTGAAAGGTGCGTACAGCTTCGATGCCAAGGGTCTGTGGACAGGCACTGTCCTGCCGGCCTCGGATGCCGAGAACTGGTTCGTCAGTGGCTCCGCCGCCTATTGGCAACAACTGAAGAATCTGCCTGGCACACCGGCGAAGGCCTTCGACACCCAGAGTGCCGCTTTCGCGGACCTCAACACCCGCCACCTCTGGCTCGACGCCAAGGAAGGGGCAAGGGCACCCCTGACCACGACCACGGACTATGATCGCTATGGTGCCTATCAGATTCCGCGCATCCGTGGTGTCTACGCCCTGCACCAGCTCAGGCTGCACCTTGGCAATGCCACCTTCGCCAAGGCCATGCGGGCCGTCCATGGCCGCTTCAACGGCAAGCCAGCCCGCACGGTGGACATCCTGCAGACGCTCTCGGAGGCCGCCGGCAAGGATGTGGCGCCCCTCCTGAAGCCATGGCTCGAACGGGCCGACCTGCCCGCCCCTCGCGTGGCCGCTGAGGTGAAGCCGGTGGAGAAGGTCTTCGAAGTCAAACTCCTGGTGGAGCAACCCGGTTTCGCGTACCCCTTTGTGGTCTTCGTCAATCTGGAAACCGAAAAGGGCGCCAGGCTTGAGCGCATCGAGATCCAGGCGGCCAAGTCCACGTTCACCTTCCCCTGCGAGACCATGCCCACACGCGTGACCTTCAACGCCGGGAACGACATCCCGGTGGCCCGCGCCCATTTCTGGGTGCCCGGCAACGTGCTGGACGACTGGAGCACCACCCTGCTGGTCTACGGAACAGGGCGTGAGGTCGAGGCCCAGCGCACCCTGGCCAACAACTACCGGGAGCTTCTGGCGGACCAAATGACCGAAGTGCTGCTACCGCTGAAGGCCGATGCGGACGTGAGCGACGCTGATCTCGCCGCCAGCGATCTGGTGATCTTCGGCGGACCTTCTGAGAATGGCCTTGCGGCCCGGCTGCAGGCCGAGGGAAAACTGCCTCTCGAAGCGGGCTCCGGCTGGTTCAAGTGGCAGGGCCGCACCTACGGCCGTCCCGATGATGGCCTTCTGGCCGCCTTCCCCAACCCCTGGAATCCGAAACGGATGATGGTGCTGGTGCTTTCCAACAGCCGCATCCAGCAATGGGCGATGACGAAAGTCATCCCTCGTGGCCTGCCGGGCTGGACGCTCTACCGGAGTGGCGAGGTGCAATCCAAGGGGCAGTCGGTTGCAGAGCAGCTGAGCCTCCCCTCCCAGCCATGAACGTGGGCCTGTTCCAGCGGCCTTTGTTCTGACAGCAAGTCAGCTTGATTTAGTTTGTTGTTTCAAGGGATCTTTGCTGGGCTAGCATGATGAGCCCCCTCCATCCCTGGGAACAGGAGACATTGCTCTTGAATTCTGAGCCAGCCCCGAACCTTGACCGCCCGGAGTCCGAAACAGACCCCGGGCTGCGGGCTCACAAGCCCTACTTGCAGATCAAGGCGATCCATCGGCTGGCCACAGCGGTGAACCGGGCCTCGACCATGGACGAGATCTACGCGGCGGCCATCGACGGCCTGGTGACGGCGCTACCCATTTCGCGGGCGGCGATCCTCACCTGGGGCGAGGATGACCGCATGCATTTTCGGGCCTGGCAGGGCCTGAGTGATCGATATCGGCAGGTCGCAGACGGCCACTCCCCCTGGCCGCGCGAGGCCAGGGACCCCGAGCCGCTGCTGATGTCCGATCCTCTCAGCGAACCCCTGGACGAAGCCCTGAAGGCCGTCCTCCGAACGGAGGGGATTTACGGGCTGGCGTTCATCCCCCTGCTGCACCAGGGCAGCCTCCTGGGCAAGCTGATGGTGTATGCGGACCATCCGGGCGCCATCCACGCCGATGCGATCCAGCTTGCGGAGACCCTGGCCGACCATGTGGCGTTCGCCCTGGCCCGCAAGCAGGCTGAAGATCGGCATCGCTCCACCGAGCGACGGCTGCAGCGGATCCTCCGCAGCCTCCCCGTGGCGTTCTACGATGCGGAATTTCCCCACCCCGTGGCGGCCACTTGGCTGAGCGAGAATGCGGAAGGCATCACCGGGTACACCATCCAGGAGTTGCTGACCTTGCCAGACCTGTGGGACCTGCGGCTGCATCCCGAGGAACGGTCCCGCTTCTATGCCGCCCAGGAGCTGACCCGGTCCGAAGGGGCGGCGGTCGTTGAATACCGATGGCAGAAAAAGGATGACACCTGGGTCTGGTTTCTCGACCACATGGAGCGGGTCGAGACCCAGCCCGATGGCACCATCCGGATCGTGGGCGTGCTCACCGACATCAGTGAACGGAGGCTTCGCGAGGACTCCGAGCGGGAGAGCCAGAGGCTGGAAGGGGTCGGGCTCCTGGCGGGTGGCATCGCCCACGACTTCAACAACCTTCTCACGGCCATGATGGGGAATCTCAACCTGGCCCAGATGAAGCTGCCTCATGGGAGCCCGGTGCAGGCCCATCTGGGCAACCTGGAGTCTATTCTCGAGCGCGCTGCGGATCTGACCCGGCAGATGCTGGCCTACAGTGGCCGCGGCAAGCTGCACGTCGCCCCGGTGGATCTGAACCGGACCGTGCAGGAGATGACGGAGCTGCTCCGCGTGTCCATCTCGAAACAGGCCCAGCTGCTCGTGAAGCCCAGCCCCCGCCTGCCGGCCATCCTCGCGGATGCCACCCAGATCCATCAGGTGGTGATGAACCTGATCACCAATGCCTCGGAGGCCATCGGGGACCGCGAAGGCACCATCACCTTGTCCACCCATCTGGAACGCATGACCGCTGATCAGCTGCCCCCATCACCCCCATCCCCGCCCATGGCACCTGGCGTCTATGTGGCACTGGAGGTGGGGGACACGGGCAGCGGCATCCTGCCCGAGGTGATCCCGCACATCTTCGATCCCTTCTTCACCACCAAGGCGACCGGCCGGGGGCTGGGCATGTCCGCCCTGCTGGGCATTCTGCGGGCCCACCAGGGCGGCGTGCGGGTGGTCAGCCGGCCCGCCAGCGGTACCACCGTCACCATCTACTTTCCGACGCAGGTCCCGTCCGAGCCCCCGGTCACCACGCCAGAGCGGGCCCAGGTCCTGGTGGTGGATGACGAGCCCATGATCCTCATGAACGCCGCAGAACTGATTGCCGGGCTCGGCCTGGAAGCGGTCACCGCCCGCAACGGACGCGAGGCGCTCGAACAGATTCAGAAAAATGTGAACGGGTTTGCCCTGGTCCTCATGGATCAGATCATGCCCGGCGTGGATGGGCGGACGACCGCACGGTTGATCCATCAGCTCGACCCGGACCTTCCGATCATCATGAGCAGCGGCTTCTCCCTGGAGACCAGCGAGCTGGGCGAAGGGATCGCGGGCTTCCTGCCCAAGCCCTACAGCCTCGCCCAGCTGAGGCGCACCCTGAGTCAGCACGGACTGGCCTAGGAGGACACGCTCCTAGATCGAGTATCCATGGCTGTCCACTTCCAGGGCCTGCTGGCGGGCGGCGAGGTCGGCGAGGTTGGTGGCCTGGAGGACGGCTCGGGCGGCTTCGGTGCTGCGGGTCCAGAGCTCGCGCACGGCGCGGGCGCCATGGGTGGCGTCGGGCGGAAGACCCAGGCTGCCGAAGCGACCCTCGAGGGCTTCCAGCACCTCCAGGGCCGTGATGTGGCTGGGATGCCGGGCCAGCTCGCAGCCGCCGCTGGGCCCGCGCTGCACCTTGACCAGTCCGGCGGTCTTGAGGCTGCCCAGCAGCACCCGCAGGAACTTGGGCGGGAGTCCCTGGCGTCCGGCGATGGTGTCCACCAGGATGGGGCCTCGCCCAGACTGAAGGGCCAGCTCCATCATGAGCTGCAATCCATAACGTCCCTTGGCTGAACCCTTCATGACCAAACCTCCGCTGCCATCCTACCCCGAATACATTACTAAAACAATTGACAAACTTGACAATTTTTCATTCTTTTCCATACTTCAGCCTCCGCCCGCCCGGGCCACCGAAGGAGATTGCCATGAGCCGCCCCACGGATCGTCCCAACCGCGTGGAACACGCCTACGACCTGGTGGGCTACACCCCCGTCGTGCGCCTGAACCGCATCGTTCCGGCGGGTTCCGCCAAGGTCTACGTGAAGCTGGAGAGTGCCAATCCCGGTGGCAGCGTGAAGGACCGCATTGCCCTGAGCATGATCCAGGATGCGGAAGCCCGGGGTGTGCTGAAGCCCGGCAGCACCCTGCTGGAGGCCACCAGCGGCAACACCGGCATCGGTCTCGCCTTCGTGGCGGCGGCCAAGGGCTACAAGATCACGCTGGTGATGCCCGACACCATGACCCAGGAGCGCCGCGCCCTGCTCAAGGCCTATGGCGCGGCGCTGGTGCTGACGCCGGGCTCCGGCGGCATGAAGGCGGCCGTGGACAAGGCCCAGGAGCTGGCGGACGCCGATCCCAGCTACTTCCTGGTGCGCCAGTTCGACAACCCCGCCAACCCCGCCATCCACCGTCGCACCACGGCGCTCGAAATCCTGGAGCAGGTGCCGGAGCTCGACGCCTTCGTGGCGGGCGTGGGCACCGGCGGCACCGTCACTGGCGTGGGCGAGGTGCTGGCGGAGAAGAAGCCGGGCACGCTCGTGATCGCTGTGGAACCGGAGACCTCGCCGCTGCTGAGCACAGGCCAAGCCGGTCCCCACAAGATCCAGGGCATCGGGCCCAACTTCGTGCCCAGCATCCTCAACCGCAAGGCCTTCCAGCGCATCCGGCCCGTGGGCTACGACGACGCCATCGCCATTGCCCGCCGTCTGGCCCGGGAGGAGGGCCTGCTCACCGGCATCAGCACCGGCGCCATCGTGTTCGCAGCCCTCGAAGTGGCCAAGGAACTGGGCGAGGGGAAGACCGTGGTGGCCATCCTCTGCGACACGGGCGAGCGTTACCTCACCCACCCCCTGTTCGCCGAGATCGACGGACCGGCGCTTTGATGAACGAGGCCATTCAACCTTTCCTCAGTGGTGCGGCGGGTCCGACTTGTTCCATCGCACTGGACCTTGTGGATGGCACCGCGGGCCGCATTGGCGCCCTGCTCTTGGGTTGGCGCAGCGCTGCCCTTGGGCTCGGGCTCGTTCTTGGCACCTGCGCGGGGCTCGAGGCGTTCGCCGGGTTCTGCCTTGCCTGCCAGCTTCATCCCTGGCTGCCCTGGTCCCGGCAGGCTCGATAGAGGCAGCTGACGGAATCCATTCGGGCAGGCTAGGGTCTGTTTTCAAAGTGGATGCGAGCCGCGACGCCGTCCAGCCGCGCGCATGGCCAGGCGGGGGCCGAAGGGCGATGCGGGACATCGTTCGAGGCCGCCAACGCAGCCAGGGGTGCGGCTGGGCGACGTCCCGGAGGGCAAGGGGCGGCGCCCGGCGCGATGCTGCGTCAAGCTCCTCGTCGATAGTGCCGCTATCGCCTTCGTCGCTTTCCTTGCCTCGCTTGGGCGGCGCCCCTTGCGCGGCCACACCCCACTCTGAAAACAGACCTTAGGTCGGGGGCGCTTCGGGGCCCTCGATTTTTTTTGTCTGGACCCCTTGACGGCAGATTCATCTGACCTACTGTATTAGTTCACTGATACAGTAACCCTCGTCTAGGAGGCACGGGATGAAATCTCTTCTTCAGGTGGATCCATCGGAAGCCGCCCCCCTGTGGCGACAGATCGAAGAAGGCGTGCGCCGTCTGGTGGCGTCCGGTGGTCTCTCGGCGGGGGGGCTGATGCCTTCCGTCCGGGACCTGGCCCGGGAGCTTGGCGTGAACCCCAACACGGTGGTGAAGGCTTATCAGCACCTCGTGGAAGCGGGCGTGCTCAGCGTCCGCCGGGGCGACGGTACCTACGTCGCGGATTCGCCACCGGGCTTCAAGGCTTCCGAGCGGGCGGCCCTGTTGCGCGAGGGTGCCCTGCGCTACGCCTCCACGGCCCTGACCACCGGGGCGGATCTACCCGAAGCGACCACCTGTCTGGGGGCCGCGTGGAAATCACTTAAACCATCCCGTGCGGGAGGCAAGTCATGACGATCACCCAGGCACTTCGCCCTGTGGACTGCCGGAACCTCAGCGTCCGCTACGGCCGGATCCAGGCCCTGGATCAGGCCTCCTTCACGGTGGAATCGGGCCAGGTCTACGCCCTGCTCGGGCGCAACGGCTCCGGCAAGACCTCTCTGGTCCGGTGTCTGCTGGGCCACCAGAAACCCCTTACTGGTCGGGTTGAACTGCTCGGCCAGGATGTCTGGTCCTCGCGCACCGCGCTCATGCAGCGGGTGGGTGTGGTTTCCGAAGAACCGGATGCGCCGCCGGCCATGACGGCGCGGCAGCTGCTGAACTTCTGTGCTGGCCTCTATCCCAAGTGGGATTCTGCCGCCGCGGACGAGCGGCTGAAGCGCTTCCGTGTGCCCATGGAAGTCCCGTTCGGAAAGCTCTCGCGCGGCCAGAAGGCGCAGCTCTCCCTGACCCTGGCGCTGGGCCCTGGACCCGAGCTGCTGGTGCTGGACGACCCGACCCTTGGCCTGGACCCCGTGGCCCGCCGCGAAGTCTACGATGAGCTGCTGAGCGAACTGGCCGATCGGGGTACCACGATCTTCATCACCACCCACGATCTTGCGGGCATCGAAGGCATCGCCGATCGGGTGGGCATCCTGCATGGGGGTCGGCTCCTGCTGGACGAGAAGCTGGAGGATCTCAAGGCCCGCTACCACAAAGTAACCTGGGCACCATTTCAGGCCTTGTCACCGGCAGACTTGGCACCCTATGCCCCGCTCCGGATCCGCGAAGGCGGGCTCGGGGGCGAGGCGGTGGTGTCCCAGGGCGATCCCCGGCACCTGCTGGATGCTGTCCGGCCGGATCTGAAGGTCCACGCCCTGTCCCTGGAGGAACTGTTCGTCGCCCTGGTGGGCGCAGAATCGGAGGTGGCGTCATGACCGCCCTTGCTGTCTTCCGCCGGGAATGGACCGGCCGCCGCAACGTCATCCTGCTGGCCCTCGGCATGGGCTTCATCCAGCTCCTCGGACTCCACTTCGGCACGGATGCAGGGGCCCTTCACGATAAGGCCGTCGTCATGACGGTGGGCACCGGCACGGGGCTCGCCTGGGTGGTGGCGGCCCTCTTCGGCGCCACCATGGTGGGCCGGGATCTGGAGGAGCGGCGCTTCGGCTTCCTGCTGAACCACCCGATCCGCCTGGGCGACATCTTCGCCGGCAAGGTGGGCGCAGGCCTCTGCCTGGCCTTGCTCTCCGGTCTCCTGGTCTGCCTGCCGCCGCTGTTGATGGGAGGGGTATGGCGCGTGTTCTCCCTGCGGGAAGCAGGGTCGGTGGCCGGAGTCTGGCTGGCCGGAAGCCTCGTCCTCCTGCTGCTCTTCCACGCCGTGTCCATCCAGGTGCGGTCGCGGTCGCTCTGGCTGGTCCTGGATCTCGCCGCCTGGTCCGCCTTCGTGTGGGGAGCACGGATCCTGAGCCTGAGGCTGATCGCCGTCGGGGCCTTCGCGGGCATGTTCCGCCTCTGGCTGGTCCTGCTGGTAGTGGTGACGGTGGGGCTCGGAATCGCGGGCTACCTCCAGGTGGCTGAGGGCCGGGCGGACCTGCAGCGAGGACACCGCTGGGTGTCGACCACGCTGGCCATCAGCCTGGGGGTCGCCTTGCTGATCGGTTGGGTTCAGGTCGCCTGGGTGCTCAGATCCCGACCTGCGGTCCCACAAATTCAGCCTGGATCTGCCAGGGGTCGATAGGGTGTTCTTCTCCGAGGCATTCATGCGGGTCCCCATGGTTCGTGTCGTTCGCTGGTTCGCCCTGGCCATGTTCTGGGCCGGGGTCGTGGCCCAGACTCCCGCGCCAGAGAAAGCCACGGCCTTCGAGCGGGCGGTGGTGCAGGAGATGAGCGACGTCCGGGTTGGCCCCAGGGCCTATGCGAAGCACCTGCGTGAGCTGCGGGACGACTTCGAAGGGACCCTCTGGAAACGACCTGGGCGGGTTCCCCTGCGCACGGACGAAGGCGTGGCGGCCCTGGACGAGGCCATCACCTTCCTCGAATCGGTCAGGCCGGTGGGCCCGCTGCGCTTCAATGAGGGGCTGGCCCGCGCCGCCCGCCGGCACGCCCAGGACCTGGGTCCCCGGGGCGCCCTGGAGCATGTGGGCGCAGACGGCAGTCGACTCTCCGAGCGCTTGAATCGCCTCGGCACCTGGCAGGGACTCATCGCGGAGAACATCAGCACCGGGGAGCCAGAGGCCCGCCAGGTGGTCATCCAGCTCCTGGTGGATGATGGCGTGGCCAGCCGCGGGCATCGCCACAACCTCTTCAACCCGGATCTGCACCAGGCCGGGGCCGGGTCGGCACCCCACCGGGACTACCGGGTGGTGACCGTCATCGATTACGCGGATGGGTTCGTCGAGCGGCAATAGGAGCTTGGATTCCTGCTAGCCTGAGCCCATTCCTTAGGTGATGCGTGATGGTTTTCCTTGCCCGGCTCGGCGCGCCGGTTCGCGGGTTCCTGGAGTTCCTGGGTGACCAGGCGCACTTGGTATTGCGGACGCTGCGGCACGCCCTCCTGTTGCGCATGGACCAGCTGGTGGTGGTCGCTGGACAGACGAAGCTCCAGGTCCGCTTCACGGGGCTCGATGCCCTGTGGCTCATCAGTGGTACCGCGCTGCTGCTGGGGGCGGTGACGCTGATCCAGGCCTTCAGTCAGCTCTCGGGTCTGGGCGCCGAGAACTACATCGGGGCCCTGATGGTGCTCATCATCCTGCGGGAGCTGGGCCCCCTGCTCACCGCGGTGCTGGTCATCGGCCGCAGCTCCACGGCCATCGCCGCTGAGCTGGGGGCCATGCAATTGAACGGCGAAGTGGATGCGCTGGCCACCCACGGCGTCAATCCCTACCAGTACCTGCTGCTGCCCCGCTGGCTGGGTGTGCTGGTCTCGGTGTTCGCCCTGATGGTGTTCTTCGATGCCGTGGCCCTCGGCGGCGGGTTCTTGGTGGCGAAGCTGAAATACGGCGTCACCTTCGGCTTCTTCATGGACTCGGTGCGACAAACGTTGTCCAATCGGGACTTTGTCGCCACCCTGCTCAAGGTGATCCTCTTCTCGGGGGCCATCACCTTCCATGCTTGTCACTTCGGCCTGCGCATCCGGCGCAGCCAGACCGAGATCCCCCAGGCCGTCACCAAGACCGTCGTCTCGGCCCTGGTGGCCGTCTTCGCGCTGGACGGCGTCATCGCCGCCCTCTTCTACTTCTGACTCCGGCCCGACCCATGATCGACCTTCGCAACCTCGCCCTGGATGTCCCGGATGGCCGCCTGTTGCTGGACGGTCTCGATCTGGTCGTGCCCAGGGGCGGGAAGCACCTGGTGACCGGCCCCAGCGGCAGCGGAAAGAGCCGCCTGCTGAAGGTGATCGCCGGTATCGAACGCCCCGCGCGCGGTACGGTTCGGGTGGACGGTCGCGCCGTCTGGCCCGGCGATGGCGCCCTGGCCCTGCTGGGGCAGGTGCGCATGGGGTTCGCCTTCGCCTCCGGTGGCCTGCTCTCGAACCTCAGCCTGCGGGAGAACGTCACCCTTCCCCTCAGGTTTCAGGGGCTTGAAGATGGCCAACTGCGCGCCCGGACCGATGAGGCCCTGGACCACATGGGGCTGCACGCGGTGGCGACGCTTCGGCCCCATGCGGTGAGCGCCGCGGCCCGCAAGCACGCGAACCTGGCTCGGGTGCTGGCCCTGGATCCAGACTTGATCCTGTTGGACGATCCCCTGGAAGGGCTGGATGCCGCCGACCGCGACACGGCCCTCGACGTGATCCGCCGCTGGGCCTTGGATTCAGACAAGACCGTGCTGCTCGCCCAGGAGGAACCCGGTTCCTTCGTGGAATGGGCCAGCGGCCACCTTGATCTGCGCAGTCATTTCATCCCGCTGGAGACGCCATGAACTTCGAGAAGCAGGATGCCCGCCTCGGTCTGCTGGTCCTGGTCGCCCTGGCCCTGTTTCTTGGACTGGTGGCCTACAAGAATGCGGGGGCGGTGACGGAGCGGAGCTATCCGCTGGTGGTGCGGCTCGATCAGATGGAAGGCCTGGCGCCAGGGACCGATGTGCAGCTCAAGGGCTACCGGGTGGGTTCGGTGGAGCGGGTGGACATGCGGCAGGAAGGGAAGGATTACCACTTCCTGGCCCGCATCGCAGTGCGCGATGACATCAAGCTCTGGCGCGGAACCCGCGCGAACCTGGCCCCCAAGGGCGTGGGCAGCGTGATGCTGGATCTGAGGCTGCCCGACATGGCGGCGCGGACGGTTCTGCTCGCGGCGGGCGACGAGATGCCCGGCGATTCCGGTGTCTCCATTGCCGGCGTACTGGACCGGGCCGACCACCTCATGGCCAGCCTCAATGCGGGCGTGGATGCCCTGCGCAGCCGCATCGAAAAGAAGGGTCTCGGCGACGTGCTGGAGCACCCTTCCGTGCGCCAGGCCCTGCAGTCCCTGGATGGCACCCTGCGGGAATTCCAGACCCTGGCGAAGGAGAGCCGTGGCCTCGTGGGTCATGCGGATCACAGCATGGGCGAGGCCGACAAGGCCCTGGCCTCCCTGGACAAGAGCCTTGCGGGTGTGCGGGCCCTCCTGGAGAAGCGGGGGCCCGAGGTGGATCAGATCCTCGTGAGTCTGGCCGCCACCCTCAAACAGGCGGAGACCTTCATGGGTCAGTTCACGACCCACGACCAGCCTGAGCTGGAGGAGAGCCTCCGGAGCCTGCGCCGCTCCCTGGCTTCGGTCGAAGAACTCCTGGCCCTCCTCAAGCAGAAGCCCAGCCGCGTGGTCTGGGGCACCCCCAGCGATGCCGAGCGTGACAAAGCCAAGAGGGCCGTCGAAGCCGGGAAGCAGGTTCCACCCACACCCTGAGGGTCAGGTCCGTTCGGTCACGAGGCCCTTCATCACCAGGCGGAGCTCAGCCAGGGAGAAGGGTTTCTGGAGCGTGGAAACGGACGGGAAATCCGCCAGCAGGATCTTGAGGTCCGTGTCCATGAACCCAGTGGCGATCAGAACCCGGATGGAGGGGCGCAGCTGAAGGATGCGGGGCAGGGTTTCCGCACCCGTCATGCCCGGCATGTTGTGGTCGAGGATGACCAGATCCGCCTCCAGACCTGCGTTCAGCCGGCGGATGGCCTCCTGGCCGCTCGAGGTCGTTTCCACCCGGTGACCCAGCTGTTCGAGCATGGATGGCAGAGTCCCCCGGATGAGTTCGTCATCATCGACCAGCAGGATGTGCAGGGAGCGATCCGGAGTGCCCGAGGAAGCGTCCACGTCAGGTTCGGCCTGGGCTTTCGCGACCACCGCCGGGAAGCGGAGCCGGATGCACGTCCCCTTGCCCACCTCGCTCTGGATGTCGAGAGAGCCCCTGTGGGCTTTGACCGTGCCGTAGACCATGGCCAACCCCAGGCCGGTCCCGCGACCCGGCGGCTTGGTGGTGAAGAAGGGATCCATCACCCGGGGAAGGAGCTCGGTTGGGATGCCTTCGCCGGTGTCGGTCACCTCGAGGCAAACCTGGTCGTCCTCCAGGAAGGTCCTCACCGTGAAGGTGCCTCCCTTGGGCATGGCATCGAAGGCATTGACCGCGAGGTTCATGAAGGCGCTGCCCAGGGTGCTCGGTTCCCCCATGATGGGCGGCAGGATTTCGTCCAGCTGAACCTCGAAAGTAAAGCGTTGGCGGCTGGTGCGGATGAGCAGATCCAGCTCTTTGCGGAGCAGGGCGTTGAGGTCCAGTTGCTGCGCCTGCTGGAGGCCCTTGCGGGCGAAGTCCGTCAGGCCTTTCACCAGGTCCCGACCGCGGGTGGCGGCGTTCTCGATGGTCCGCAGGGGCTGGAGGAGGGCTTCGTCGCCCTCACGCTTGATCTGCAGGAGGGAGGCCATGCCCAGGATGGCCGCCAGCACGTTGTTCATGTCATGGGCAATGCCGCCGGCCAGGCTGCCGAGGCTCTCCAGTTTTTGCGCGTGCTGGATCTCGGCCTCCATCTTCCGGCGTTCTTCTTCGGCCCGGCGCCGCTCGGTGAGGCTCTGGGCGAAGACGAGAATGGCGGGGCCACCGGGCAGTTCGATGAAGGTCATCTGGACTTCCACCCAGACTTCCCGGCCCTGGTGGGTGAGGAAGACTTCCTCGATGGGGGGTGCCGTGGTGCCGGTCTCTTCGACCTGGTGGATGCGCTCGGCCACCAGGTACCGGTATTCCGGATGGATGAAGCTCAGCACCTCCAGCCCGACGAGATCATCCGGATCATCCGCATCCAGGAGGCGTGCCGCCGCCAGATTGACCTCGGTGAAGCGTCCGTGGCGATGGATGAACATGGGCGCGGGCGAGGACTTGAAGAGCTGGTAGAAGCGACGGGAGCTTTCCTCCAACTCGTCCTGCAGGCCCTGCTGCAACCGGGCGGAGCGCACCAGCCGGCGGGTCCAGATGATGATGCCGAGGCCACCCAGCAACCAGAACCCCGCGATGGCCAGCAGGGTGATGGCATTGTGGCTCAGGCCCAGGGTGGCGGCGCCGGACCCGACGGGGACTGTCACGCCGATGCCCCCCCGGACCTCTCCGACCTGGTACCCCTGGTGGGCATGGCAGCCCAGGCAGCTGGGCTCGACCAGGAAGGCACCCATGAAGCGCAGGACGGTGGCGTCCCCCTGCTTGACCACTTCCGAGTAGGTCCGGTCACCGCGCTCGAAAGCCTCCAGCGCCTTGCGCTCCCACGCGTCCGGGGCGTTTTCGGGCCGGATCGGCTTCAGGCTGGTGATGTGGCCCTTCAAGCCATAATCCTTGTCAGCGAGTTCGTGGACCATCCGGGTCATGTAGGC